>NZ_JBARVX010000300.1:0-8540 GCF_049646505.1 Microcoleus sp. | reverse complement strand
ACGCATATCCGGAGGCTCTGCCTCCATTTTCGCAGGCGAGACTCTTCAATAGTGATACCAATTTCATAAAGTAGCGCTAGATATTACCCCCCCAACCCCCCCTTATTTCGGGGGGGAGTGGGGGGGGTAGTAGCACATATGAAAGAAAAATGGTATGACATCGATTCCTAGGCTCTTAGCCTCTCAACCAGTTATTGAAAATGATGCGAGGATTGCTATAGTCAAGGAAAAAACAACTATTAAAACTCGTTATTACATTAGTAGTTTACCAAATGATGCTCAAAAACTTAGTGAATCAGTTCGCAGGCATTGGGAAATTGAAAATTATTTACATTGGGTATTAGATGTGGGTTTTCGTGAAGATGATTGTCGGATTATAAAAGATAATGCTCGGCAAAACTTTGCTATAATTAAACACATCTCGCTCAATCTTTTGATTTGATAAAAACACCTCAAAAACCGGAGCCAGAAATAAGCGACTTCGAGCCTGGTGGGATGATGACTATTTTACTAAGATTCTCACTGTTGCAGTTAACTAAATTCTCACGAATAACTCATTAATAACTATTGTCCAACCTGTAAACAGTGGTTGTAATATTTTTATTGTCTCAAAGTTCGCCTTAAGTAAAAACCACCATTAATCAGCTTCTATTTTATCTAAAAAGTCATTGCCAAGCGTGTCTGTAGCTTCTAAAAATGGTGAATTTATCTCAAAATATACTCACCGCTGATGAAGAGTGTTCAATAAGATGCGTTCCCCCTGGGTTGCAACCCTATTTACTTTCTAAAATTCCCTGATTTTCATCCGGCACAAATTCCGTAACAACTTGGCCGCCACCACCGTCACCCTTAACAATCACAGTTTGATTTTTAAGCTCTCCCGCCGCCCTCGGCCCAGTCAAACTAAACAACGGATTTAGTTGCTTGTAAACCACATTTCCTTCCGCGTCAAACGTCTGGTTAGTTAAATACCACGTTACGCGATCGGTATTTAATTGAGATTGACGTTTTTCCCCAATTCCTACCACATTTCCAGTTAAATAAAAAATCTTTTTCTCTAAATCTCCCCGTCCCGCATCCCCAGTCATTGTCACCTTTTCCACTCTGTGAAAAACCTTCACAGGCCCTGGCGAGATCACAGATTGAGCCGGAAAATTCCAACTCATCAAACTGCTTTCTATTTGCAGCGGCGGGTCTGATGGCATTAATTGAGCGTTTTTCGTTAATGTCGCAATCTTGGTTTTTAAGTCTACATCTACCTGGTCAGCAAAACCGCTGTCTGTTACTTTTTTATCTTTATATCTGTCAATTTGAGTCGGTTGGTCGCTGTTGATTTTTTGTTGCTCCACAAACCACACTAAGTGTTCGGTTCGCAATTGCAAAACCGGATCTTTCACATTTGCCACTACAGAGCCGAATAACTCTATCCTCTTCGCCCTGCTGAAAACCCGCGCTTCCTTTGCTGAAGCTGTCACCTGTTTGTTCTCTCCCGTCAAATTATTGCGAACAACTAAAATATCTTCCTTCGGCCGCCACTCCAGCTCGTTTCCGCGCAATACCAAGCCATTTTTTAGGTCAGTAGCGACGATGTTACCTTTGAGAAAAACCTGATTTCCTTCCTGAAATACCTGCCCGGTATCTCCCTGAATGTCGTATATTTCTTTACCGTCCTGAAACAATTTTCCCACTGGTTTCTGAACGTCAACTGTCTTTTGGTCTTTGCTGTAAACGGCAGTTTTTGAGTTAACTTTCCAGAAGGTTTCGCCCTTTTCGTTTGCTTGTTCTAGGGTTACTTTGTTCAATGTTAAACTGCTGTTTGCCTGCTGAGCGGTTTTGAGATCCTCTGCTAATTTGTTATTTTGAGTTTCTTGGGGAGCAGCACAAGCACTAATCCCCAAAATCAATGCTGCTAAAAATAGCAGCACGAATTTTGGGGATTTGAGATGGGAATTTTGAGATTGGAGATTAATCATTGGTAATCGATAATTGGGAATTGGTAATTGGTAATTGGGAATTGGTAATTGGTAGTTGGCTAATTAAAAACTCTCAATCAAAAATTTAAAATGTGTTATACTTTATCTAAATTTTTAACTTCTAATTTTTAATTATTCCACCCCTTACCCATTCCCCATTCCCCATTCCCCATTCCCCATTCCCTATTCCCCATTCCCCATTCCCCATTCCCCATTCCCTATTCCCTATCTGTCGTCGTGTTCTTCCATCAAGCTTAGACCCGACAGCGGGCGGTAAGCATAGTTAGGGCGCGATGTTTTTTGGATGTCATCCTTAATCATTTCTAAATCGATGTAGCGATCGGCTACATTAATTAAACTGTCACTGGTCATCGATCGCAAACTGACGACTTCCACCCGCACACCGCGATAGCTCACAGCATCGACAGCATAGGCCAAATCGCCGTCACCGCTGACCAAAACCGCTGTGTCGTAGGAACCGACTAAAGCCATCATGTCCACAGCAATTTCTACATCCAAATTGGCTTTCTTAGAACCATCTGGTAACTGCACCAAATCCTTAGAAATCACTCGGTAGCCGTTGCGACGCATCCACAGCAAAAACCCCTGCTGTTTCTCGTTTGTGCGATCGACACCAGTGTAGAAAAAAGAGCGTAACAGCCGCGAACCCGCAGTTAAACGGCACAGCAGCTTAGTGTAATCTATCTCAATTCCCAACTGTAAAGCCGCGTAAAAAAGATTAGAGCCGTCTATAAAAATTGCCACTCGACCCCGATTTTCGAGTACCTGTTCCGGAGTAAAAAGGTCGTTGCTTTCTATTCTATTCAACATGATTGTTATGCCTCAATTATTATGAAAGATTGGTTAAGGAAAAAGTGCTAATTCGTAATCTGTCATAGCACCCGATCGCTGGCTGCGAACTATGACGGTAATGTTTCCAGCAGTTCTAGCCGCTTAAACACTGGTTGGGGTTCTCCCAGAGTTTGGTTGGCTGGCATTGCGCCCCAGGCAGCATGAACTGCAAAAGTCGCTGAACTGTTAACGGCAACCCGATCGTTAAAGTCAATTGAAAAACCTAGCTGCTGATAGATAGCAGTGCTGATATTCGGGATAATCGGCGATAAAAGGTAAGATGCCAGTCTAACAGATTCCAGAACAGAATATAGCACTTGCTGGACACTTTCGAGCTGTCCTTGCTTGTACAAACTCCAAGGTGCTTGCACGTCAATAAACTTGTTACCGGCTCTAACTAATGCAAGTACAGCTTCGCAAGCCTTGCTAAAAGCCAATTCTTCGTAAAATCCCGCAACTCGATCGCCCAAATCCAGGCTCATACTCTTGAGAAGGTTGTCGCCGGAAATATTATCTGCTGATACATTTGGCACTGAGCCTCCGCAATATTTTCGAGCCATGTTTAAGGTGCGGTTAAGCAAATTTCCCAAATCGTTTGCTAGCTCAGCATTCAGTGTATTGATAAACCGAGTTTCGTTAAAATCGCCGTCTTCTCCGAAGTCAATTTCTTTGAGGAAATAGTAACGCACTGCATCAGCGCCGTATTTATTGACCAATTCTACTGGGTTTAAAGTATTGCCCTCCGATTTCCCCATTTTTTTGCCGTCTTTGGTCAAAAAACCGTGAGCGAAGACGCGGCCCGGCACCGACAAACCCGCTGACATTAACATTGCCGGCCAGTAAACTGCGTGGAAGCGGAGAATATCTTTGCCGATCAAGTGCAGGTCGATCGGCCACCATTTAGATAAAGCATTCTCTAACATCGGGTCGCTGTCCGGATCTAGCAAGGCTGTGACGTATCCCAGCAAAGCGTCAAACCAGACGTAAATGGTGTGACTCGAATCAACCGGTATCGGCAGGCCCCACGCGAGATTCACTCTCGAAATCGAAAAGTCTTGCAGGCCGGAGTTGACAAAGCTGAGAACTTCGTTGCGCCGACTTTCCGGGGCGATGAAGTCGGGACGTTCTGCGTACAAGGCCAGCAGTTGGTCTTGATATCGCGACAGGCGAAAAAAGTAGTTTTCTTCGTCGCGCCACTCAACTTCCTTGCTGGTGTGGATGGAACACCGATTTCCCGGTAACAAATCCCGTTCATCTTTAAACTCTTCGCAGGAGACGCAGTACCAGCCTTGTTGCTGGTTCAAGTAGATGTCGCCGGAGTTCCAGACGCGCTGGAAAAATTCTTTGACAATGTACTCGTGGCGGCGCGAAGTTGTGCGGATGAAGCGATCGTACTGGATGTCGAGTTGCTCCCACAGCGTTTCAAAGGCCGGAACTACTAAGTCGCAGTGAGCTTGGGGCGATCGTCCCAAACTCTCGGCCGTGCGCTGAATTTTCTGCCCGTGTTCGTCAGTCCCGGTAATCATCAACACAGATTTGCCCCGCAGCCGCTCAAATCTGGCTAGGGTATCGGCAGCCATAGTCGTGTAAGCGCTGCCAACGTGAGGTAAATCGTTTACATAGTACAGAGGCGTTGTGATTGCAAAGGTCTTCTTAGTTTTATCGGTCGATTTCATTAAACGTTAAAAGAAAATTCCCTAGATGGCGTTTCGATCTTAACTCAGCGTTTAAATCTTTGATGGACTGGCAATCAAGCTAAATTTACTGCAAGTTGTTTGCATTTGTCTAACCAGAGCTATTTCCAAAAGAAATATAGCTTTCTTATCAAGACTAATCTTTTTAAGTTGTTTTTGACGAACTCTCTAAAATGTCTTAATATTTTGACATTTTACTGACTTGTGGCCGCCTGGGATTGTCGATCGCGCGTCCTCAATTTATTTCTGGCAGACCAAATCGCCCCGCTTGGCATCTCCAAGCCGCGCCCGTGCGAAACTGTCGATCTCTCGATCGCCCGCAACTCCTGCCTGTTTCCGATCGGCTCGCGGAGGTAAAAACCGGGTTTTATATAAAAAATCTCTCGTGCAGGGCGAGTGCTGTAGTTTCTCGGCTTTCAGCCAGAACCTGAAAGCCGAGATTTTTTGTCAATTAACCCTGGTTGCTCAATGTTGTTGGCAGCGTATGAAGCGAAAGACAATAAAATTCCAAGCCTGTTAAGCTTGGGGCGATCGAATTAGCGCGCGTCTAACAAGCTATTAAGCTACGGGAGCATCTAACTGTCAAAACCTTATTTCATCAACTACCCAGCATCAAGCGGAGTACCGCCGCAGATGTGGGCGACGATCTGAACTCCACCGCAATCGAGAAAACCTAGATCAGATTTGGGCTTTGGTTTCACCCTTCGACACATCAGGGGATGCTGACAAGCTCAAGACTGCTCGTCCACTCTTGCCGGACAAGCAACGCTCTCATTGCCATATTTCGCGCACCAACTTGCATCGGCGTGTAACTCATGACTAAAACATTTGCAACGGAAGAATAGTCCTTTGTTCGGTCTATTAGCATCCGAATTATGTCCGCATTTAGGGCAACTTTTCGACGTGTAATGAGCCGGAACTTTAGTTGCTAACGAACCATTTAGATTGGCTTTGTAGTCAATATACCCGTGCAATTCGGCATAAGACCATTTAGCTTTGTTTCGATTGGCTCTGCGTCTCTTCTTGCTTGCCTTTTTACCCGATTTAGTTTTAAATCCTGTCCCGGATTCCGGTGAGGTTTTCCAGTCCAATCAGGGTGTTAGGTTTGGCAATGTCCTTGCTGATTTAGTGGTTCACATCAGCGATAAACCGTCTCTCTCTCCCAGACAGAGCGATTAACCTTCGCTTCGCTGAACGAGTGTATTTACGCTGAAGAGTCATCCGCGCTTTATGGTAGCGGTTAGCTTTATGTCTAATACCAATTTCATAAAGTAGCGCTAGATATTACCCCCCCCAACCCCCCCCGCGATTTCGGGGGGGCTAAGATTTGATCTGTACCACATATGAAAGAACAATGGTATAACATCTGAACCTGAGTAGAATTTAGACTTATTTTGCAAGTTTGTTTCCACTTTCTGCAGCTTAGCGCCATTGCTGGTTTTGCCTGCGTCAAAAGCAACTTGTCAAGTGCAATTCAAGGCATCTCGGTAGGCTTCTTCAGTCTGAGACACCAAAGCTTTTTGCTCGTCAGTCAGTTTGAATTTTAGCTTGGCGGTGATGACTCGGGACATTTTCTTCACAAACTCTGGTGTTATCGTATCTCGTGAAATCTAATATTGCAACAGGAGTCGAAGATTTGCTCGGCAGTCAGGCTGGGCGCGCATTCCTCCCGTCACTCAAGGTCGTACCGTGTTTGGTGCGGGACTCCTGCTGTCGAGTTGAACAATTACTTTTAAGGATGAATTCGGTTCTGTAACCGAATTAGAAACAGGGGTCGATCGCGCCGATAATCGGTGTTTAATCAATTAATGTATGTTTGCCGCCTGCCAAGACACGGTATAGCAGCGGCGGGTTGGCGATCGGGCAATTTCCATGCCTACCGTGCTAAAATTGTACCTTTGAATTCCACAACAGCCTCTTTTAACTCGCTCAAAAGAAAATATAAATTAATAACTGTTAACCTCCTATTCCACATTACCAATTCCCAAATTACCAACTACCAATTCTCTATTCCCTATGGTCATGACTGACTCTTCCTCCCTAGCCAACACCCTTTCCGAACCGCTGCGCCAGCCTTTTTGGTGGGCAGCCCTAGCCTCTGTCGGCCTTCACGGAGTGCTTGGAGTAGGTGCCCCGACGCTCTCAAACCTGATCTACGGTGGAAACTCCTCAAAAAAAAATATCCCCGGTGCAGTCGGCTTCGTACAGCTAACACCAGCTCAAGCGCAGCGCCTGCCACAAACTATACCACCAAAGCCCTCCAATGCACCGTTTTCGCTCGTCGCACCAGTTCCCGTGCCCGCCCCGCCCAAGTTAACCCCGCCCTTACCCCCCGCACCTCCATCCATCAACTTGCCCGCCCTGCCTCCGGGAATGCCCCCTCCTGGATTCTTTTCCCCTCTCCCTCCCCCTCTCCCGCCCCTAACAGCTCCAACAGCTCCGCAGCCTCTCCAAACTCAAGCCCCAACTCTCAGAAGCCCCTCCCTGACAACACCCACTATCCTGCCGCCATTGCCTCCCGGCAGTGTAATTTTTCCGCCGCTGCCCGGTAATTTCGATCGCAATATCCCGCCGCCGCCATCGCTGACAGAAGCGCCCCAGCTTCCCGGCGGGCAATCGGAAGACGAGGCAGAAACCCTCAAAAAAATCATAGCTAGTAGAAGCGGACTGCCGCTATTTCCAGACGGAGCTCCAGTCTTTACCCCCCAATTTCCAATTGTCGGCAGGAATTCGGGAATAGAGGGAGGGCCAAAATTAACTCAAAAAGATCCGAATAAAAGGAATCTGATTGCAGAAACTCCCGAAGAAAGACTCAGGAGGCAGGAATTTGACCGGGGACAGCAACAGCTAGAACAGCAGGGAGTTCCCGGTTCAAACTTACCCAGGGACAGAGAGACACAGCTTGCTGCTGCAGATACCTATGTTGCTTTGTTTAGAAGATTCCAAAAAGCTTATCCCGACTTGCAAATGACCGGGCCGACTCCTGTGAATGTCGCTTATCCGGCAGCAGCTTGTCCGCAAAAACTCGAAGGAGTAGCAGTTTTCGGAGCAGTTGTCAACCCTCAAGGCTTGCTCAAGGCCGAGCCGCAGGCGATCGTCCCCACGGGTTACAGTATTCTCGACAGTGCGGCTAAAACTGGGATTATTGACCCGGCCGTGATATTTCCAGCAGCCAGCACGCACAAGCTTTACCAAGTAGCTGTCGCGTTTAAATACGACGAAAAAATTTGCAGCGGCATTCCTGTAACCCCATCCAGGCCCAATCCACCAGGCCAGCAGCCAGCGCCCGCCCCGACAGGGCCCGCACCCAAGCCCGCGGCCTCCCCAGCACCTGCGGAAGTCAATCCCCAGTTTGAGAAGCCGCCCGCCGGCGAAAACAAACCGCAGCCCGGTGCCCAACCGTCGTCGCCCGCACCCAAGCCTGTGGCTCAACCGTCACCCTCGCCTGAACCGAAACCAGCCGCGGAACAGTCGCCTTCTCCTCAACCGCAACCCGCCAAAGAATCCCCGCAGCCGGAAGCTGCGCCATCTCCTGCCCCGGAAGTGTCGCCCTCGCCCGAAGCTGCGCCATCTCCTGCCCCGGAAGTGTCGCCCTCGCCCGAAGCTGCGCCATCTCCTGCCGCCGAAGTGTCGCCATCTCCTGCCCCGGAAGTGTCGCCCTCGCCCGAAGCTGTGCCATCTCCTGCGGCTACCGAAAATTAATTGGTAATGGGTAATTGGGAATCGCTAATTGCCAATGGGGAATGGGGAATTGGTAATATCCAATCTGCTTGCTTCACTATTGTGAGTTAGTAGTTAATAGGGTGCGTCAGCTTCGATATTTGTTGTTTCTCAAACAAATTTCTACTTACTGACGCACCCTACTTTCTTAACAAGCGAGATTGATTTCAATTGTATTAGACCTCTTGCCTCAGTCCTTTTAATCAAATTTTGGGACGATGCTCAAAGCCATCCCACAAGAAAAAAAGATTTTTGTGGGACGGGCTCTGGGGCCCGTCCTAATTATTTTTGCAAGAGGTCT
>NZ_JBARVX010000299.1:0-6396 GCF_049646505.1 Microcoleus sp. | reverse complement strand
CATCATCTCTGCAAGAAAAGCCACTCGTCAAGAAAAAAATACCTACTATGACTATCTCGCCCAAACGACTTGAAGAATTAGAAAATATTCCAGAATCTGCGATCGATACCTCTGATATTCCTGAGTTAGATGCGATTTTCTGGGAAAAAGCACAACTCGTAACACCACTGACAAAACAAGCTATTTCTTTAAGAGTCGATAGCGATGTATTAGATTGGTTTAAAAACCAAGGAAAAGGCTATCAATCTCTGATGAATGCTGTGCTGCGCTCTTATGTTGCACATCACGTAAAAAGCAGTCAATAAAAGTGCGATCGCCCTTTTCTTCCCGAAGTGCGCCCTTTTCTTCCTGAAGTGCGATCGCCCATCTTTGCTTGAGCCTCAAATGGATTAATCAGTGTGAGTTCAGCAATCCACCGAAAATTCCCTATATTTCTAGTCGCTAAACTTCTGCCATATACCAAAGCTGTTGCCGCAATAATAGCATCCCCTAGTGTCATTCTCCTCATCTGTCGCAACAGCACTGCTTTTACTATTTTAATGAAAACGGGAAAGTTTGGTATGACTGGGAAAAAAGCATTGTTCAAAGGTTTTGGGCATCAGCAAAGCTGTGGTAATGGATGTCACAGAAACAGCTATCGATCGCCAAAAAACACATAAAAAAGACTACTCGTGCAATAAAAAATACCACACCCTAAAAATGCAAGCGGTGATTGATCGAGAAACCGGCACAAATGATTTGCCTAAATTTTGGATTGGGGCATTCCCACGATTTCAGCTTGTTTAAAAAAAGCAATGTTCATTTCCATCCTGAGACTGATAGTTTACAAGATAAGCTGTCGCGCAAATAAACATTGTATATTCCGGGCGGGCGGGAAACCCCACTCATTGTTTGTTTTTACATATAATTTGAATGCCGCAACAGCTTAGCTCTCAGATCGAAAATTTAAAGCCTTTAATTGTAACATAGATTTTTTTTGCAAGAGGTCTAATAACTAATAACTACTAACTAATAACTACTAACTAATAACTCGATCGATAATTTCGCGTGCCATGTCTTGCAAGGATACCACTCGATCGGCAAAACCAGAATTAGCAACACTTCCCGGCATCCCCCAGACTACGCTGCTGAGCTCATCTTGAACAATAATCTTGCCCCCAGCCTGCCGGATATTCTGACAACCCTGCAGCCCGTCTTGCCCCATTCCCGTCAGCACCACACCCAAAACCCCAGCACCATAAATCTTAGCAGTCGATCGAAACAGCACATCAACCGCAGGGCGACAAGAGTTTTCCCGCGCCTCCTGATTCGTGCGAATTCGCGCTCCAAAACCCTGTTTTTCCAGCACCATGTGATAATCCCCCGGCGCTATCCAAGCAACTCCGGGTTCGACAATACTTCCCGTCACAGCTTCCTCCACTCTAATCTTGCACTTAGAGGAGAGTCGATCGGCCAAACGCTTCGTAAAAACCGGCGGCATATGCTGCACAATTACAATTGGTACAGGGAAATTAGCCGGCAAAGCCTGCAAAATAGTTTCCAAAGCATTTGGCCCTCCCGTCGAAGCCCCAACCGCCAAAATTTCGACTTTAGATTTAATATTTGCCGCTGAAATAGACGAAATAGAACGCGATTCAAATAGCGATTTTTTACTAGCAACCTTTGCCTTTTCCGCCACGGAAATATTAGCCAAATTATGCTTATTACCGCCACTGCAAAAAGCCTTAATTTTCGGAATTAATTGCTCGCGGACGTTCTCTAGTGCCGCCTCCTTGCTCTTCATATTGTGAGGCTTGGTAACGTAATCCGTAGCACCCAGCGCCAGAGCATTCAGAGTAGCAACAGCGCCCAACTCCGTCAGCGCGCTAAACATAATTACTGGAATGTCTCCGTCCAGTTTTCGGATTGCCGCCAGCGTCTCCAAACCGTCCATTTCCGGCATTTCCACATCCAGCACAATCAAATCTGGATTCACCTGAGAAATCTTAGCCAAACCAATTTTACCGTTGGGTGCAGTACCCACAACTTCCAGTGCTGCATCGCCGTCAAGTACATTGCTCAACAATCGGCGCACCACTACCGAATCATCAACTATTAAAATTTTAATTTTAGGCATTTTATTCAGCTCTAAATAACATATCCAGCAGCAAGCGAGCTTGGAAAAATAAAATTAAATCGCCTTCGACACCAATATCGATAATTTTAAAATGAGACCTAAACAGTAGAATTGTTGACCTCATATTAAAATTTACAGCGCTAAAAATTTTGTCCGCCGAACCTTCTATATAGTTGGGAACTACATAACCTAGATTGTATTTTAATGTATTGCTAAACGTGCCGACTATACCGCTAATAGCTAAATTGCCAATTTCCCCCATGATGTCGGCTTTATCTTGCTTGAATTCCTCGCTGGCGACATCGCCGCCGCCGTTGAGAGCTAAGACAATAGCATCGGCAGCCTCGCCAGAAAACAACATTTGAGCCGAACCTGATAAATTACCGTTAAAATCGAGCTGCGCTACAGCTACTAAGTTTTTTCCCAAGGTTTTAATCAGGTTTTCTTGCAAAAATATTGGCGATATCGCTTCGACTGATGGCATTTCATATTCTACCTTGCAGGCGATCGTTTCGCTCATCTGAGAAACTGCTGTGCCGATGGCTTTGTTGACAACATCCTGTAATTTGTTGTGTTTTCCTGTTTGGCTGCTGCCTAAGTTGAAATCCCGAAATTGACTGCGACAATCAATTGTACTGCCACCGTTTGGGTAGACACTCATTGCCAGGGTTCGCTGCAATTCTAATTGATTGTTGGTTTTTTTGAGAGTTGCGAATATTCCTGCCAGCGACAAATACTGAATCATATTTTTTGCTAAGTCGTCGCTGAGAATTATCGTGGGTATTTGTAACAACTGCAAGAATTGGATAATCCCTAAATAATTGTGTTCTATGGCTGCAAAATTTAGGATTGCAGCTTTGGGATGGTGGCACTCAGCGATATCTAAGCAATTGTATAAATCCGTAGTTGTGGCAAATACATATTCGTCTGCTGTTAGAATTTGGCGCAATGTCTGATTTTCTGAATCGGAAAAGCCACCAATTAGAATTAATGAAATTGGTTTTGAGTAGGTTTTCATTTTAGGAAATTGGTCATTAGTCATTGGTCATTAGTCATTGGTCATTGGTCATTGGTCATTGGTTATTGGTTATTAGTTATTGGTTACTTGCTACGAATTTCCAATTTTCCATAACAAATAACAAATAACAAATAACAACTAACAACTAACAACTAACTAATGACTGCTGACTGCTGACAAAATCAATACTTAAACTGATTGACAAGTCCTTGCAATTGGGTTGCAGTTTTTGACAGTTCGATCGCCGAATTTTGAGTATTGCTGGCGCTGGCGGCGGTACTTCCGGCTGCATCGGCGACGCTGGTAATATTGCGGGCAATTTCCTCAGAACCGATCGCCAATTGGTGCACGTTGCGCGCAATTTCGGTAGTTGTAGCCGTTTGTTCTTCAACTGCACTGGCGATCGTCGTTTGAAAATCGCTGATTTGATTGATAATAGAAGTAATTTGGGCGATCGCCAGCACGGAACTTTTAGTATCAGCTTGAATAGCCTCCACCTTCTTGCTGATATCCTCAGTCGCCGCCGCCGTTTGTTTCGCCAACTCCTTCACCTCATTCGCCACCACCGCAAAACCCTTGCCCGCTTCTCCAGCCCGCGCCGCCTCAATTGTAGCATTCAGAGCCAGCAAATTAGTTTGTTGGGCGATCGAAGTAATCACCTTGACAACATTACCAATTTCGGCACTGCTAACACCGAGTTTAGTAATAGTTTCATTCGTAGTTTCTGCCATTGTCACCGCCGAATTAGCAACCGTCGCAGCCTCCGAAGCATTCTTAGCAATTTCCTTAATACTAACATTCATTTCCTCAATTCCCGTAGCTACCGATTGAGTATTGCTATTAACTAAATCAGCCGCCGCAGATACAGTTCCCGCTTGAGCCGAAGTTTCTTCAGCCGCAGCCCCCATACTTTGGCTTTCGATAATCAATTCCTCCGAAGCACTGCTAACTGCGATCGCCACTTGCGAAATCTGCTGTACCTGACTCGTCAAATTAGCCGCCATTACATTAACATTATCCGTCAAATCTTTCCAAGTACCGCTGATATCAGGTACTGTCGCCTGTCCTCCCAACTGTCCGGAAACAACCTCTTTTGCCAGCCCAGTAACTTCATCTGCAAAAGTATTAAGCTGGTCAACCATCGTATTCAGCGTATCTTTCAGTTCCAGAACTTCTCCTTTAACTTCAACAGTAATTTTCTTAGACAAATCTCCCTGAGCCACAGCCGTAGAAACTTCCGCAATATTGCGAACTTGTTCCGTAAGATTGGCCGCCATAATATTCACATTGCCAGCCAAACTCAGCCAAATACCCGACAAACCTTCAACTGTTGCTTGCCCCCCCAATTTACCTTCAACCCCAACTTCTCTAGCAACTCGCGTCACTTCTAAAGCAAACTCATTTAGCTGAACAGTCATTTCATTAATCGTATTCTTCAGTTCCAGAATTTCCCCTTCAGCTTCCACAGTAATTTTCTCAGACAAATCTCCCCTAGCTACCGCCGTAGTAACTTCAGCAATATTGCGTACCTGACTGGTAAGATTGCTGGCCATTAAATTAACATTTTGTGTTAAATCTTTCCAGACACCAGCCACTCCGTGCACCTGTGCTTGACCGCCGAGCTTGCCCTCAGTTCCCACCTCTTTTGCTACCCGCGTCACCTCCTTTGCAAAATCGTTGAGACTGTCAACCATTTGATTGAGAGTATCTTTCAGTTGCAAAATTTCCCCTTCCGCTTCAACTGTAATTTTTTCGTTCAAATCGCCGACGCTAATTGCAGTTGCAACCTTAGTAATATTCCGCACTTGATTGGTAAGATTTGCCGCCATCAAGTTAACGCTTTCGGTAAGTTCTTTCCAAATACCCGATAGCCCTTCTACCTGCGCTTGCGTTCCCAATTTGCCTTCGCTGCCAACTTCGCGGGCGACGCGAGTTACCTCTAAGGAAAAACCATTTAATTGGTCTACCATTTTGTTGAGAGTAGTTCCAATACGGCGGAACAATCCTTTGATCGGTTTGCCTTCAAATTCTAAGCTAAATTTATCCGATAAATCGCCTTTAGCTACAGCGTGCAGCACTCTGGCGATGTCTATTGTCGGGGTAATTAAGCTGTTGAGTGTCGCATTCACCGCCTCGCTACTGCTAACCCAAGTACCTTTAAACTCTTGAATTTCTATTGATTTGGGTACTCTTCCTTCTTCGGCAACTGCTTGACTGACGCGCTCTATCTCGTCAGCAAATCTTTCATTAACACTCACCATTTCATTGAATACTTTAGCAATGTCACCCAAGCCGTTGTCTGCGGGCAAACGAACGCTAAAATCGCCATCTCTGACTGCTGCTAGAGCCATAATCAGTTGCTGCCGGTACTGGTTGTTGACAATCTCTGCTGGCGGCTGGTTTGCCTCGGTTTGTGCAAGTTTTGTCTCTACCGCATCCATGTTGGCAGGCGAGTTTGTTTCGGGAGATTCTGAGCCTTTTGATTGATTTTGTGTATCCATATTTTAGATAGTTTTATACAATTGATCGGGAAGGGCGATCGGACTTTGTAGCAGATACTCTGCACTTGCAGTCCGAAACCCCGTTTGTTTTTACAGTCGGCGACGCAAAAAATCCGGTTTCTCTGAGTAATATTTGCGATATTAAGAGACTGCGGCGATCGCCTTCAGCAGCATCTGAAAGGAACCTACATCAAAAAACAGCATAATATCTCCTTGAATTTGCAATTCTTCAATACTAAAGTGAGTCGGAGCTAACAGCACGCTGCCACTATCCACAGACTCTTCTTTTAACAGTAATGCCTCTATCTTTTCCTCTGCATAATATGGAACTGCATAGTCTAACGGTTGGTCTAAAATGTTCCCAATCGAACCCATGATACCGTTAATAACCATATTCCCTACCTCGCTGAGGGTACTAATTTTGAGAGAATCAAGGTCTGGGCTGCCTTTTTCTTCGCCAGTGAGAACAGAGACTAACTTCACCGCACTGTCGGTAGGAAAAAGTAGTTGGGCGCTGCCGCTAAATGAGCCGCTGAAGCCTAGTTGCACAGCGGAAAGAGGCTCTATACCGAAGCGTTTTTTTAATTCGCTTCGCAAATCCTTCGCGGATAAAAGCTCAATATCAGGAATCTGTAACTGGATGGGAAATTGAATCATTTCGTTCAACATTCCAGCGGCACTGCCCACGCCAATATTGATTAACTCCTTCAAAGCATCTATTTCATCTGCTGTTAGCTCCACTCTGATATCTCCTATTTGCT
>NZ_JBARVX010000298.1:0-2099 GCF_049646505.1 Microcoleus sp. | reverse complement strand
GGATATGCGTTACCAGGCAGAGCCTGGGAACGAGGGGACCGAGGGAAGGAGCGAGGCGGAGCCTCTGGATATGCGTTACCAGGCAGAGCCTGGGAACGAGGGGAACGAGGGAAGGAGCGAGGCGGAGCCTCTGGATATGCGTTACCAGGCAGAGCCTGGGAACGAGGGATATCTAAAAAACCAGGATTTAATTACCAGCTAAAATCTCTTCGAGTGCTAATTTTAGCGTTGGATATTGATATTGAAAACCACTAGCTAAAGTCTGTTTTGGCAGCACTTTCTGCCCTTCCAAAACAACTTTGGCACCGTCTCCCAACAGCAATTCTAAAGCAAAAGCTGGCACGGGCAACCAAGAAGGCCGATTTAAAACTTCCCCTAAAGTTTGGCACAATTCATTCATCCGCACCGGATTCGGTGCTGTGGCATTCAAAACACCTTCAACTTGTGAATTTTGCAGGGCGTACAAAATTAAATCAACCACATCCTCGCGGTGAACCCAAGAAAACCACTGTTTTCCTGTGCCAATTGGGCCGCCAGCAAATAGTTTAAAAGGTGGCAGCATTTTAGCCAGCGCGCCTCCCATTCCCAAAACTATCCCCAGCCGCAAAATTGCTAGCCTTGTACCGGCATTTTTGGCAGGTTGCGCCGCTGTTTCCCACTCTTTGCAGACTGTTGCTAAAAAATCGTTTCCCGCAGGGCTGTTTTCGTCAAACTCGGCGGTTTCGCTGGTGCCGTAATAGCCGATCGCCGATGCACTAACAAACACCGATGGTTTAGGATTAGCATTGACGATCGCCTCTACCAATTTTTCCGTCGTCAGTTTGCGACTGTCCAAAATCGCCCGCTGGCGCGCTTCCGTCCACTTTTCCTCCGCAATCGGCACCCCAGCTAAATTGACAACAGCGTCGCAGCCCGCGATCGAGTTTTGCCAATCACCAGACTCCGCCGGAGTGTAGGCGACAACTTCCAAATTCGGATAAGCTGAAGCCGGAAAAACTCGCCGGGCCTTCGCCGCATCCCTGCTCAAAACCACCGCTTGATGTCCGGCGGCTTGCAGTTTCTCCACCAGCCGGCTACCTACAAATCCCGTTGCTCCCGCGATCGCTACTTTCATCTTTCTTCCCGCACTTGATATCAACAGCAGTTTACACGATCGTCCAAACTTGTTTTGAATTATACAAAAATCAAGAGCAACCTCGATCGCCTCCACACAAGCCAAGTGGATTTTCATTAAACTGATAAAGGACGCAAGGATCAAAAACAATGCCTGCAAAAAAACCAAAGCTTCTAATTGCTGCCGCCGCCGTCGCAGCAGGTAGCGCCGCGGTCTACTTTTACTTCCAAGGTTTGAGCCAACAAATATCCAACCCTCAAGAAAGCGCCAAAGTTGTACCCGACGAAGCAACGATGGCCGCCTTCATCTCCCCCAATCCCCAAGCGCTGGCTCAGTTGCAGCAATTTGGCACGCCAGGGGCTCAAAAATTGCTCGGTCAGGGTTTGAAGGCCTTTCAAGAACAAAGCTTGGCAGGCACTCAAATCGACTTTGACAGGGACTTAAAGCCGTGGTTGGGGGGGGTGATGGTGGCTTTGCTGCCGCCTGATGCTGCGCCGAAAACTGACCCTCCTCAACTGCTGGTTGTAGTCAGCGTCAAAAATAAAATTAGCGCTTGGAATTTTGCGAATAAATTAAAATCTCAGCAAGGTGCAAAAACTCAAGAAACTGAGTATAAAGGAGTTAAAATTTCGGAAATTGCTGAGCCAACCGGCAAGCGCTACAGTGTGGCTTTGCTGAACGACCAATTAGTCATGGCTCCTTTGAGAAAGCCTGTGGAATTGGCGATCGACACTTTTAAAGGAGAACCCTCCCTCGCCACCCAGCAGAGTACAACTAAGTTTTTTTCTGAGAGTGCTGGGGTAAAGAATCCGATCGCAACTATTTACATTGCTAACTATCCTGCCACCGTGCAGCAATTAAAAGCTAATTTGCCCGATGATTTACAGCCGTTTTTGACAGTGATGCAGCAGTTCAAACAAGTCAAGTCAATGGTTGCGGGAATTGGAGCGGACAGTTCGGGATTGAGGGTAAAATCCATCGCTCA
>NZ_JBARVX010000297.1:0-6155 GCF_049646505.1 Microcoleus sp. | reverse complement strand
GCCATTGGTGACTCCTTTTTCTTAGTTCCAAAAGGTCAAATTTGTAATCGCTCCCAGCGGAGGAAGGTTGGGAACCAAGCCGGCTGTAGTACCGCTGCCGTCGCCGACGAACAAGAAGGTTACTACGTCTATGGCAATCACAATGCCGAAGGCGAGGGCAATTTGGGTGACAATTGGACGCCAATCGTTACCTTGCTGCGCTTGGTTGTAAGCGAATAAAGCTGCGGCGGCTACTAACAAGAGAAATACGCCTCGAATGGCATTGAAAATTAAAACGATCGTGGATTCGTCAATGGCTGTTCCTCCTCCTGCGGCTCCAGCTTCGGTTGCTAGATTGGTCATAAACGCTTGGAGACCGCTTAGAAAAATGGCTTGTGCTGGAGTTTGAAAGTTATTCAAAAACATTGTTACTGTGATGACAGCGACAGCTAAATGCCAGAAGCGAATTTTGCTGCCCAGCAGTTTTTCGAGGATGGGAATGCTGCGGGCAATTTGCCACAGTCCGAAGAATACAAGAGCTGCACAGCTAAATACGCTGACAAATAAGGGCTGGACAAGAGTTAGATAAATGGCTGCAATTAGGCAAATTGCAATGAAGGCTAAATCGGCGTTATTGAGTTTGAATTTACGCATGAATTTGCTAAAATGGCTGCGGCGTTTGTGGGTAATGCCTTGGTTAGTAACGCTGGCGCGATCGACATGAGAGCGGTAGTTGTCGTTCAAGTAATCGTTTTGCATTGGATTTTTCCTCAAAGTAGTTTAAGCTTGCAATTCGTTGCTGTCTTCTCGCGATCGTTCTTTGCGTTCTGGCGAGGTATAGTTGTAGTCTTTAGATGCGTGAGAATCTCTAGATTGGGTTTTTTGTGGCTCTGGGGAGCCGACTACAGCCTCCATTTCTTCAACAGCAATGTGGCACTGTCGAACCTCTGGCGGCTTTCCTTTGACCAGAACGGCATCGAACACTTGTGCGTCACCTTGGCGGGGGTCAGTTCCGATTAGTTGTTTTGACCCGTCCGGCAGATCCAGTATTTCAAACTCGTATTTGACTGCCCCGGTCGTGCCGTCTTCGCGGCGCGATTCTTTCCAAGGAAACACTGGATCTTTTTCCCCGCTAAAGCGTTTGGGGAAGGTATCCTGAAACTTTTCAACTAAAGCCTGGGCAGTTGCTAGCTTGTTGTACTCTTCTTCCGACTGAGGCAATTTGAAAATGGCTTCTCTTTCTTCGGGAGTTAGCTTGTCCCGATCCGGCTCAAATTTCCAGCGTTCGCCATTCTTGGTTCCGGCAAAGATTTCGGTATTATCGCTGCCTTTGACGGCAACTTTAACTTCGTTATTTTCACCAGTTACATACAAGCTGCCGCCACCATCAAAAGCAATTCCCGATCGGGGAGACTGCCCCGTAGCGAAAGCATAATTGACCAAGCAATCTGCTATAGTTTCTCGCTGCTGCTGTACTTTTGTTTGAGCTACCATTTTACTAAGAAGATCCTCTGGTTCGCTTTCCTCCTTGTCGATACTGTTAGGTGCAGTAACGGTTGGCTGAACTTTTTGACGAGTTTCTTGCACTTGTGAATTAGGATTAAATTCTGATTCAACAGGCATCTGAACGGTCATTTTATGTTCCAGTTTGTCAACGATACTTTCAAGGCGATCCAACCTCTTTGAGAGGTGGCTTAAATAGTCTTGAATTTGGTCTAACTGTTCGCTGATGCTGGTATCTTTATCGAGCTGTAGAGGCTTAGATTTCTGGGAGTTTGGGTTGAGCTTGCTCTCTAGATCGCCAATTTTTTCGCCAATTTGAGCTGCCTTGGTTTCGGGATTGCTGATTTTAATTCCGTCGGTGCCCTTGGCTTCAATGTCGCGATTGCTTCTCTGAGGCTGGCTCGTTTCCAATTCCTCTGGTTCAGTTGCAGCAGGCGGTTCTAATACCTGCTTAGCCCGTTCAGCAAGTTTTTCAGTGCGTGTATCTATCGCCTCTATGCCGGAAATGACATCAGCGTGTTTAGCACGAGTCGCAACTCGGTCGGCGCGATCGTTTAATGAGTCAATTTGTTCGAGAATTTTTTCGAGTTTTTCTGCCTGTTCCTTTTCCCTCGCTTGTTCGATGTAATCAATTAGCTCCCCAATACTCTTTGCTCCAAGTAGACCCATTAAAGAGGCAGTTTGGACGGTTAAGCCACTTACGGTTAATCCGTTAATTTCGCTTCCCATAGAAGCGACACTTGCACCTTGGCGTTCGGTTTCTTTTAGAACAGTTTCAAGGGTGTCGAGGAAGGGATATTTTGCTTCGGGCTGTTCAGCAACTTTTTGCTTGATTTGTCCGTTATCATTCTGATTGAAAACGCTGCGATTTTTAGCTATATTGCCCAATACACCATTGGGGATAGGAGCATCTTCATCATCAGAAAGTAGTTCTTCAATATTATCTTCTTCCTCCTTTATTTGCGTTCTGCTGGTAGCATTTTTAGAAGCTACTGACTTTCCTAGCTGCCGTTTGGACTGCGATGACTTGCGAGTTTGCGTATTGTGGCTGGGAAGGTCTGTATCTTCTTCTAGATCGCTTAAATCATCCTCCAATTCATCATCTAGTTCTTCATCAAATTCTTCGGAAATGCTGTCCTCCTCTAATTCATCAGTGGCATCCAGCCCGATTAAGTCCATAATTTGGGATGGAGTATAGTAATTGTTATTGTCTTTGGTTTCAACGTCAGCCTGTTTCAGATTTTTTACTAAATAAACACCGCTGGTTCTCTGGCTGGGGTCTTTAGTTAAATAGAAAACAAAGCCAGACACCTCGCCTCCTTTTCCTTCAGTAACTAAATCCATGCTGACACTAGCTTTGTGATTGCCAGATTCATTGATTCTGTCGGGTCGTTTGTTGAAGGATTCAACGAAGTTTTTGAAATCATCCCAGTCCTCAATGTCGCCTTCTTCTTGGATTGTTTCTATGGCAGCATCGAGGGTTTCCTGAATGTGTTCCAGTTTTTTGACGTGTTTGGGATCTGTGGCTGTTAGGACAGACCAAGTACGTTTTGGGGCTGAGAATTGTCTTTTGGAGTTTGGCTTAGTTGAGAGTTTTGCAGCCATCTTTTCTCACCTCCTACGAGGAAATTAGATGCGATTGTTAGGTTTGATATTGAACTTTCAGCAGCGCTTTTGATTGTCAAACAGGACTATTGGCTAGTTGCGCGATCGCTTTATTGGTAATCCACAAGCGGGGGTATTGGTTCGCGGGTTTCGCTCAAAAGTTCTTTTCTGACTTTCCCTCTTAGTTCTTGGTGATACTCGCCTAGCATTCTGCTGAATTCTTGCAGAACTTCTAGGCTTTGTTTGGGTAACTTTCCTGCTTTTACTGCTGTCTCTACACCTCTGGTCATTTGGCAAATGTGCGTGCTCATTTTTCGCAGTTGGGCACAAGTTCCTTCATTGATAGCGGGGACTGTGCGGTCAAGGCTAAAAGCGCGTTTACGCAAGTAGTCAGACAGGCTTTTTTCACCTGCTTCTGCGGCACGTTTCACTAAATCTGCCTTTTCAAAGGTGGTTAGACGTACTCGGACGACTTCAGTTTTTCCGTTTGGTTTGGAAAGTTGGTTTTTGGGGAGAGTTGCAGTTGTAAGCACATCAATTCTCTAGGGCTAACTAATGGTTTATTAAGGCTAAGTTGAACAGCAAGGGATTAGGTTTGAGCGGTTTTTGGCATTAAGTTAATTTAATGCTCAGCAACCGACGTTCGCTAGAATCTCCTGAACCTTGATGGCAAGGTTTGAGCGGTGATTCATCCATTGCTTTCATTGATTCAATTGTCAGCAATTCTGTTGGAGATGAGCCTGTTTCTTTCGGTTTATGTTTTATTCGGTCACAAGTTGCATTAGTGAGAAGCTACTAGAGCAGTTTTTATCATCCAGATGGCTGATTCGAGGGTGGATACTGCTGTCTGGATTGCTTGTAGCTTTTGACTGTGATGTTTTAAGCCTGTAAATTGCATCATTGTTGAGCATGGTTTACAGCCAATCGTGCTTTGTTGTTGAGGACGGCTATTCGCGATCGCCGTCGCTCAACAAAGTCTTAATATTTAGTGCTGGTAGTTTAAGCACTGGAGTTTAGACTAAACAATGGTCGCAGCTAAAAGTAGCTGCCTTTCACTAGAAGGCAAGCTGTTACTCAAAAACTCAAGAGGTAGAAGATTAAACAGCTAATTTTGAAGACTTTTTGCGTCGAGAGACCCGTTTTTTAACAGTGGGATAGCATGGTGCTTTAGTCCGTACCTTTCCTTTTTCCCAACCAGGGGATTTTCCCCTCTGTTTAGGCAGTTTCGCGGGAGTACCAATGTCAACTAAAAGCCACAACATTGATTGGGCAACACGTCCAGGACTTAAGTTAATCGTAGCAGATTGCCAAGGCAGTCGATTTTCGATCACTAAATCCCTAGCTAGCCAAAGTTGCCAACTCATCAATGGCATTAAATCACTCCACCGTTCAGATTGTTCGGGAGTTCTCAAGTTAGGCAATGTCCAATGTAATCGTTGCTTGGCGAAACGATACCAATGATCCACTCCAAAGCGTCGTAAATACTTAAACCAGACTGTTTCTAGAGGGAGAGTTCGTTCTCCCACCCAAGCCAACCACAAGGGTGGAAACGGCTGACCGTTTGACATGAGATTCATTCTTTCGACCAGGATTAAATTGACTCTCTGTTGGGCCGCACGATAAAAATGTAAGTCAAGCCATTGACTGACTCGGACTTGTCCCAATTGTGGATATTCGTCAATTTCAATCACACTATCCGCTTCGAGCCATGTGGTTGGGTCAGAGAGCTTAATTCTTTGTCCATGTTTCCGTGGTCTGCCGCGACCACTATAGGCTGGTGGTGCTGACCACAAGCAGGCATTGCTTCGGAGTCGCATTAAGCAATCAACTGGAATGTCGGCTTGTGCCAATACCCAACTTGCATTGCCATATTCTCGGTCTAAAACTGCTAATACTGGATTAATGCTTTGTTCACAGACAAGTTTGAGTTGGGAAGCTGCTTTTTCGATTGGTGAAGACCAACTACTAATTCGTTCATGGAGTAGGGGTAAGGCCCAACTTCCGAATGCTTCGGGTATCCAGGCAATGGTACTGTACCCCTGTCCAATAATTACTCCCTCCTGATATTCATGGGTTCTGTCTTTTAATGTTTTAGCATCTGGTCTCCCCCATGCAGTGTGGTCGATTGCCACTAATATATGTTCTGTTTGGGGTACTTGCTGTTCTAATTGCTGGAGATACAGCATCATCAGTTTTTTCCGGTCTGGCCTACTGTCTTGCAATGCTTCGTATATGCTTGACCATTGACGATTGAATAAGGGATTGAGCGAAAATTCCGCCAAACATGACGCATTTCTGGTGGTCATCACTGCATCCATCAGCTCGAATGTTGCATCTTTCGCTTTTACTAATAACTCGTATGCTGCTTGACGAAATTCCTTTAATCGTTCACTGTTCATTTAGGGAGTCGATGGGTTTATATTTCACCCTCATTCTCTCCCGGCGCGGTGGCTCTAGTTCTTCTTTTGCCACCGTTCTCATCTTTATTTAGTCTAAACTACAGTTAAGCAAGTCTGAGTTGATATTCCCAGAAGAATCGCTCTGTATTGTTCGGGGTGCGACACAAGTATTTCCAAATGTCCAAGTGTGTGTCCATTGCCAAACCTATGACGATATAAGATTCTTCATTGTCTGTCACTGCATCCCCAAAGTTAAAATCCGGTTGCACCCAATGGTCAGGCAGGGCGATCGCATTCTGTTCAGGGGCGGTAGCATTGATTGGATGCGATATTTCAGTCGCCGCGTAGTGTTTTTGTGGCATTTGGTCAATTTTAAGAACAAGCGATCGCCTTGCTTGCTGGCGGTAGCCAGAGGAGAGGTATTCGTCAGCCACTTGTGCTGAAGCGAAGATATGTTGTTGCCTTTGGCACAAATTCTGACAAGTGGACGATTTGGGCGATTTGCTCATTTTTACCCCCCTATAACGTCTATTTGACATGGCTTGCTATGCGACTAGCGCACTAATTACGAGGATTTAAGAGGTGTTCGAGTACAAAAAATCTATTAAAAAGCAGGGGAAGTTAATTTAACTTAATTAATTTTTGTGAAATTTGGAGGAAAATTTAGGA
>NZ_JBARVX010000296.1:0-2239 GCF_049646505.1 Microcoleus sp. | reverse complement strand
TAAGTGCTTTCGCTCGACCATTTCTCGTAAGTCGAACTGCCACTCTCTGTTTTGCGACCATCTTTATAAGTGGTAACTGTCTGTGAATTCCGAGTCCGGGAGGTATCGCTACTGTTAGACGAGTTGGAATTACTGCCCTCGGCAATGCTGTTACTTTTACTGGCTGCTATTGTCGATTCGTCGCTGGTAGTTTGAGTCGTATAAGCATCAACTTTATAGTCGCTCGCACTTTCACAGAACTGCCGATCGCCCCTCAAAGTATATTACACAAAAATTAGAGCATAAGAGCGAGATCCCGTAAAATCGAGCTCCCGCAAGAAGTTGCGTACAAAAGTGCGATCGGTCGTTTATTAGATAGCCAGATTGTTATACAAATTATATCCGCTAACTGCCGTTAAATATATAAAGTATATTTCTCTAGCTCAAGCTAGATTGATCGAACTTGTACCATCATTATTGAAAGAGGTACGCAGCCATTCCAGAAAATCCTTATCTAAAGTTTCTATTTCCTTCAATTTTTGCAAATGTTCAGCTTCTTTAGCCATTTCTATAATCGCAAATCGATGACAAGCAATGGCTTCTGTAAACTTTTCCTCTCCGTCATCTTCCCAACTAATATTGAAAGATTCATCTTCCCAAGCTACACTGAACTCAATGGTATTTCTCGCGTGTTCTACTACTGTAATAATCTTTTTTGTGGTTGGCTCGTCACAGGCTCTCAAAGTCTTGCATATAGCGTCAAGAACTTGTATTGATTTATAAGCATCACTCCCAAAATCAAGCGAATCAGGAGCTATATTGTCGCTGGCACAATCATTGATTAATCGCTCTATTCTGAGTTCATCTATTTGTTTTCCTTGGAGAATTTGCCAAACTTCATCGAGCGTATTTCTCGGCACGGTGGGATTGCCAAAATCATACATTCGGCAAAAAGCATTGTAGTTAGGAAGGATTCGTTCGCAACAAGCAGCAGCAAATGCAACTTGGTGAAATACGGGAAGTTTTTCGAGTTCTTGTTCGAGGGTATCAAATTCAAAAAAGTACATATTCATTTCGTGATTTTATCGTCTGGGTGGTTAATTTCGTCTGGGATTGGTGGGACCGGGTTTCCAGTTAGGATTCCATCGACTGCCAGGTCTTATACCTCTCTCTTGTATCAATGGCTTACAAAAATATTCGCAAATTCCGTTTTTATGGCTGACCCCAATTGATTCAATTCCAACTATTGTTCCTTTAGCTTTTTCAGCATCAACCCAATAAATCATTCGCTCCTCTGCATGAATGTATTTGACAGCTCTATTATCTGGAATAACAATATATCCCCGTGATTCCAGCAATTTTCTCTGGTCTTTTGTAAAATATCCCGCACTGGAAGATACAACTCTTTTTGGTTCACCTCCTTTTACAGGTATGACTCGCCCAACAGCGATTGTCGTCCGCTCTGAAGCAATGGTATCTTTGCCGAAAAACTCCTCAGAAATCTGTTTGGCTTCTGTTTCTAACTTCGCTGCATCTGGGTGAATATCATCTTCACCGCGACTCGGGCCTCCACTTTCTGAGCCGTCCGTTGTACTGTGAAAAACTACTCCCAGAAGCTTGGCTATATTCTTTAAGCCAGTCGAAGCTGTGCTTGCTCCGTGTAGCCCTAAAGCTGTCCCTGCTACTATAGCAGGAGCACCTGCAATACAACCAACTCCTGTTACACATAAACCCGAACCCCCAGCACCAGTTCCGCCACCTCCTGTTATCTCTAAAATCCCTGTAACAATTGACACTGCATCTCCGAATGTTCGCCCTGCTTGGAAAGACCAGGTTTTAGGAAGATTTCGCTCTACATCAAGTTCAATTCCATTCCATCCGGGACTCAAAACCTGCAACAACCATCTAGCTGGTTCTCCGTTGTTACGCAACCATTGATATACTGCACCAGCGACAAACTCTCCAAGATGTCTAAAAAACCTCAACAATTGTTGAATAACTTTTGTCAGTGCAGAGAGCTTGTTTGGAGGTAACTTGCCACCAGAACCACGCGGTGGCCCAGCAACCTGATTGCCTGGGGCATTGTCTACTACTCGTGGAGTAGTACGAGGTGGCAATTGCCAAATATCATCACTCGGCTTCGGAGGCTTCACCAAATCCACAGGCACATCCCCCTTCGGAGCCTTAGTCAACCGCGGCGCATCCCCAAATTTCGGCACATCATTCACCTGCGGAGTAGTTTTCTTCGGGTCAAACCCTC
>NZ_JBARVX010000295.1:0-19070 GCF_049646505.1 Microcoleus sp. | reverse complement strand
GGCAGCGCGTATTTAGCACACGCAGAAGCGGCTCCAACAGCCCTCAGAAGAGCTAAATCGTAAGCTTGTTTGTGCGGCAACTGTCGGGCAATTTCATCGGATCTGCCCAGCAAAGTCACAGCATTTGCGATCCCTAAAGACGGCAAAACAGTATCCAAGAAAGTAATTTTCTTACGAGTAGAATCGAGCAAGGTGACAGATAAATCCGGCAGGGCGATCGCGATCGGCAACCCCGGAAAACCGCCACCAGTCCCGATATCAATCGCTTTCAACGGGCGATCGGCGGGAGAATCGTTATTTTCCGCCAAATTTTGATTAGGTGGCAGCAGTCTCGCAATTCCCCGCAGAGAATCCCACAAATGTTTTTCCCAAAACTCAACAGGCTCAGTAATTCGAGTTAAATTCAAGGAACGATTTCCCTCAACAATCAACTCGTAAAGCCGCTGAAATTGTTGCTGCTGCGACTCATCCGGCTGCCAATTCAGCGTTTTTTGCCACAATTCATTCATTGCCGGCAACACAGGCACTGTCATCTGATTCATCTTCTATTCCTACTATTTCGTAAACTCTGCAAATTCTCTCCGCTCCAAAATACCTAAAAATGCTTCACAGATACTAGATTCGGATAACATATCCCTTTGATGATTCGGCGGTTGAAACCGCGTCTACACAAACGATGTCGGCCTGCGCCGACTGGTTGATAAAGGGGATACCCAACCCGGATTTGGTATAACCAATAACCAATAACCAATAACCAATAACCAATAACCAATAACCAATGACTGATACTAAATTCGGGTAACATATCCCTTTGATGATTCGGCGGTTGAAACCGCGTCTACACAAACGATGTCGGCCTACGCCGACTGGTTGATAAAGGGGATACCCAACCCGGATTTGGTACGACTAATAACCAATGACCAATGACTACTGACTACTGACTACTGCCAACTAAGAGGGCGGGCACGGGGGCACCGCCCCTACCAACTGACTACTGCCAACTGACTACTGACTCACACAACTCGTTTCCTTAGCTTCTAACTTAGCCCGATCAACCTCTTGCAAATCCCCGTGGTCTAAAGTCCAAAATTTATCAGCAACGCCCAACAAATCGCTAGCATCGTGAGTGACAATCAACAAAGTCCAGTGACTTTTCAACTTACCCAACAAGCTTACCAACTGCCGGCGCATCGACCAATCTAAACCCGCCGTCGGTTCGTCCAAAAGCAGCAAATGCGGCTGCCGAATTAGTTGCACCGCCAGGGCTACCCGACGCTGTTGTCCGCCGCTCAAAGCGTGGGGGGAAGCGCGCAGCGGCAAATGTCCGAGTCCCACTTCTGCCATCGCTGAGTTAATTTGTTCTTGTCCTAATTCAGGATGTCCCAGTCGCAATTCTTCTAAAATTGTGCCGCCGCAAAAATGCCTTTCGGGAAACTGGAACACTAAACCTCCTAACTGTTGCAAGTGTTCCGGTGTTAATTCTTGTTCGCGCCAGCGGATGTCGCCGCTAGTTTTTTCTGCTAAACCTGCTAATATTTCTAAGAGGGTACTTTTGCCGGAACCGCTGCGGCCTACAATCAGCCCCATTTGTTGCGATGGCAGTTCTAAGTTAACATTTTTCAGAATAGCATTCGGACAGGCTGTAGGATGATAGACTAAGTTTTTTAGATAAAGCATTAATGGCAGTTGGCAGTTGTTAGTTGGCAGTTGGCAGTTGGCAGTTGGCAGTTGCTATTAATAGTTGAGGCTTTTTCTGGCTGATGCCGATCGCACACAATTATTTTACATAAATCTTTACAAAAATCGACCTTTTTTTTTGAGCTTTCCCCCTTGCTTTTTAGATTATTTAATGCTATCATTTGATAATGGAAATATGTGCAGAAATTTTATGAATGCTCACACTCCCATTATTAGAGTATACAGCAATAGCCAAGAAAAATCAAGATTATCCGATCGATTTTTGAGTCGCGGCCCGGAAGTCTGAATTTTTAATTTTCAGATTCCCAGTTTACAATCAATTGCTTTTTGAGAATTGACGATGATGAAAACTATTTTAGCGTCCATTGGCAAGCAGATGTTGAGTTCCAAAAAGACTGTGGGGGCGATCGCCCTTGGAGCAAGTGCGATCGTCCTCGGCCTCTGCATTAACTCCGCAGTAGCGGGCGATCCCTTTCGCAGCAGCAACCAGCAGGCGATCGGGCCCAACACCGAAGCAGCCTTCAAAACAATGTTTCAGCAAGGAAACTACAAACAAGCAAAAACCCAAATTCAACAAGCACTATCAGCCGAACCAAACGAACCGCTAGCCTATGCAATGGCAGCCTCCCTATCATACATCGAGCAAGACTTCAACTCGATGAATTCCTACGCGCAAAAAACCCGCGAAGTAGGCGAACAATTGACAAAAACTAACCCTTTGCGCGGCAACCTATACACAGCAGTCGGTCACTTTCTCGAAGGAGCAAATGCCATAGCAAAAGAAGGAACAGCCAAAGGCGCGCCCCAAGCGCTCAACAAACTGCGAGTAGTATTTCAATACCTAGATGCCGCCGAAAAAATAGCTCCCAACGACCCAGAACTCAACCTGCTTAAAGGCTACATGGACTTAATGCTAGCCACGAACCTGCCCTTTTCCAACCCCAGCGAAGCCATTCAAAGACTCGAACAAAAAGCCTCGCCCCGCTACTTAGCTTATCGCGGCATGGCAGTAGGCTATCGAGACTTAAAAAAATACGATCGCGCCCTAGAATTTGCCAACAAATCCCTAGCAGAAACACCCAACAATCCAGAAATCCTTTATCTCAAAGCACAAATCTTGTTTTCCCAAGCCAGAGGAAAAGACATCAACAAAACCCTACTAGAAGAAGCCCGCCAAAACTTCGACGCAGCCTTAGTCAAACCAGACCAATTACCGCGCAGTCTAGTAGCCGAAATCTTCTTTCAGCAGTGCAAAACCCGCAACCGTCTCGACAGCAAATCTCGCAACTGCGACCCAATGCGCGATAAAATTAGAGATGCAGGTGGCATCTGGGGGCCGACGGCTTTACCACCACTATAAAAATACCAAAACACCATGAAAGTACAGTTTCGCGAGTTTAACCCCTTTGACCTCTGGATTTGGCTGAAGTTTAGCAACGTGCCTTCAAACGGTGAAAAACAGTATGTTGAAGAAGTATTTGACTCTTGGTTTTTCTTAGGAAAACTAGGGGGATTTAATGCGGAAAATTTGCAAGTTCAAGATGAAGGCTTAGATATTAGTGACATGGATTACGATGTTAATCTAGCCGACCAAAGCATGATGGCTTTGATGCACAATATGGGAGAAATGGAGTATCAAGGTTCTTGGGCTCGCTGTTGGTTTGATTTAGGGACTAGCGACGCTATTGGCATCGATATTTTAATTAATGTTTTCCAGCAACTAAGCAAAGAATTCGTGACGGTTGAAGAATTGATTATCGGCGGAGAACATCCAGACTGGCCTGTGGAAAATAGTCGCAGTCGAGACGCTTTTGTCCCTGACAATTATTCATCATAGGTCATTAGTCATTAGTCATTGGTCATTGGTCATATCGTTTCCGGTTGCATCGGAATGATTTAACCGCAGAGAACACAGAGGACACAGAGAGAGAGAATAGAGATATGAATAATTCCGATGCTACCGGATTTGATATCATTGGTTATTAGGGGCGGGTTTTGCCGGGGATATTTGCTATAGCTAACAACACAGATAAACCCGCCCCTTCCGCGTTGCTTTCTCTATCTACCGCACGCTTGGCAGCGTACTCAACAACTGATAAAGAATAGAGTTAATAAAACCCAGTGCTACAGCGCCCAACAAAGCACTCCAAATTCCCCACCGCAAGCGAAATCCTTCGACTAGCCAAGCCGCCAATCCAAAGATAGCAGCGTTGATAACAATCATAAACAAACCAAAAGTTAGCAACAAAGCTGGAAAAGTAAACAACATAAAAATCGGTCGCACCAAAGCATTCAGCAATCCAAAAACTGCCGCCGAAATCATCGCTTTTCCAAAAGTGTCAATGTCCACCCCGATGGGTAACTTGGAAAGAATAAAAAAGCTCACCGATGTTACCAACCAAGCAATTGCCAGCGAAACGATATCCATTTGCTTATCTCCTGAAAAAACTAAACATTAAATAGGAACAACAGCACATCCCCCTCTTGTACAACATACTCTTTTCCTTCACTGCGAACTAAGCCTTTTTCCTTAGCCGCTTTCATCGCGCCCGTAGCAACCAAATCTTCATAAGCTACAGTTTCGGCCCGGATGAAACCCCGTTCAAAGTCCGAGTGAATCACTCCTGCAGCTTGCGGTGCTAACATTCCCGCTATAATCGTCCAAGCGCGAGTTTCTTTCGGCCCGCTGGTGAAATAAGTCCGCAAACCCAATAATTCGTAAGTAGCTCGAATCAAAGATTTTAAGCCACCTTCAGTCACGCCGAGAGATTCGAGAAAATCTGCCCGTTCTTCTTCTGGCAACTCTACCAATTCTGACTCAACTTGCGCCGAAACTATGACAACTTTAGCATTTTCTGCTTCTGCTATTTCCCGCACTTGTTCGACATAGCTATTTCCAGTTCCCAAATCGTCTTCAGACACGTTGGCTGCATAGATAATCGGCTTGTTTGTTAACAATTCTAAACCTTTAACTAATTCAGCTTCTTCGTCAGTTAAACTGCACTGGCGCACTGGTTTTTCTGCATTCAAAACCACAACCAACTTTTCGAGCACGTCCACTTCTGCTTGAGCTTCCTTGTTGTTGCGGGCTTGTTTGCGAGTGCGATCGAGCCTGCGTTCAATTTGAGCTAAATCTGCTAAAATTAATTCGAGATTGATAATGTCAATATCTCGCTGGGGATCGACAGAACCCGCAACGTGAATGATATCATCATTGTCAAAACAGCGGACAACATGGACGATCGCATCTACAGCCCGAATGTGAGACAAAAACTGATTTCCCAGTCCTTCCCCCTGACTCGCACCCTTCACCAAACCCGCAATATCCACAAACTCCATCCGCGTCGGCACAGTTTGCACGGATTTGGAAATATCGCTCAGCACCTTCAACCGTTCGTCTGGTACTGCCACGATACCCGTATTTGGCTCGATCGTACAGAAAGGAAAATTAGCAGCAGTCGCCTTGGCATTAGCCACCAAAGCATTAAACAAAGTAGATTTGCCAACATTAGGCAGTCCGACAATTCCGGCGGTAAGCATAGCTATTTAGAAACATATCACTGTATCAAAATATCATAAGTATCCGCAATATATCAGATCGATCGCCCAATGTTCGCGCCTGTGCCCACCTAAAACTCTAACTTTAGGTCGATGGCTCGAGGGTTTACAAATTGTCACGCAAAATATCGCCCAGAACCTGTCCCTGTCCCATCAACAAATTGGGGACTTGCGAGAAAATCGGTTTGGGCGATCGACCTGACAAATTCTGTTAAACTTCCCGAAGCACTAAAACATAATTTAGATTGGTTCAGGGATTGTCTGAGGAATAGGCCCCGGAACCGTTTGAGGAATCGGAGAAGGTACAGGTTCCGGCACCGGTGCGGGAATGGGTTCAGGTACCGGACCAGGAATCGGTTCGGGTACGGGGCCCGGCACCGGTGGCGACGAAGGAATTTCCGGCAGCCCCGGTTCAGTAGTGGGAATCTGCGGGCCTGGAAACGGAGTAGAGTTGGGAAAAATCATGTTACTTTTTTGCTCAGCTAATAGAGATGTTTCTCAAACATTTTGTCGCCACTTCTAGCCATTTTTTGATAAATAAAAATAACAAATGTGTGACTTTGTTTAATTACCGTATAATTTAATTGCCCTGTTTCCAATTAAATCCTTGAATTTATCTGCGTTCATCTGTGTTTATCTGCCAACATCTGCGGCTGCAATGTCAATCAAATATTTATACGGCACTTGTACAAGTATGCTAAATTAAAAATAAATTACACATCTATCTAAAGAGCTATAATTAACTGTTAAGCCAGCCTAAAACTAAGCCTTCGGTATTAAACTAAATATCAACGACAACAAATAAAATTAAGCGTGCCAGCACCAAACCCTCAACAACAAACACCGCTATTAGATGCCCTGCGCGATCGGGCAAATCACCATCACAGCCCATTCTACGCCCCCGGACACAAACGCGGACAAGGCATCTCCCAACCCCTAATTGACTTATTCGGTGCCGCAGTATTTCGCTCGGATTTGCCGGAATTGCCGGAATTAGACAATCTCTTCAACCCAGAAGGTGCAATTGCGCGAGCTCAAGAATTAGCAGCAGCAGCATTTGCAGCAGACTCAACCCGCTTTTTAGCAAACGGTTCGACTGGCGGAATAATCGCCGCCATCTTAGCAACTTGCGGCCCCGGCGATAAAATTATCCTACCTCGAAATATCCACTCATCGGCGATTTCAGGTTTAATCTTGTCCGGCGCAATTCCGATTTTTGTCAATCCAGAATACAACCCGGATTGGGATATTGCCAACAGCATCACCCCAGAAGCCACAGCAGCAGCCCTAGAACAACATCCCGACGCGAAAGCAGTAATGGTCGTCTACCCAACCTATCACGGCGTTTGCGGGGATTTGCGGGCGATCGCCCAAATTACCCATCAATACAACATCCCGTTATTAGCAGACGAAGCCCACGGCGCGCACTTTAACTTTCACCCAAATTTACCAGAACCGGCCCTATCAGCCGGGGCCGATTTAACGGTACAATCAATCCACAAAACCCTCGGTGCAATGACACAAGCATCAATGCTGCACGTCAAGGGCGATCGTATAAATATCCAAAAACTCGATCGAGCATTGCAGCTAGTACAATCCACCAGTCCCAGCTACTTATTGTTAGCATCATTAGACGCCGCCCGCCAACAAATCGCCCTCCACGGCAAAGAATTAATGGCTCAAACCTTACTATTAGCAGACAAAGCGCGCGATCGTCTCAATCAAATTCCCGGCTTATCAGTTTTAGAACCATCAAACACGCCCGGTTGTGCCGCATTAGACAGAACGAGACTAACAGTAAAAGTATCCGATTTAGGCATCACAGGATTTGTCGCAGATGAAATCATGCACTCGGAACTCGCAGTCACAGCAGAACTTCCCATGCCGCAACATCTCACATTTATTATCAGTTTGGGGAATACAGAATCAGATATTGAAAATCTAGTTAAAGCTTTTGCGCTTTTAAAAGTCACATCTGACACAATTGTCAATAAGTCTTTTATGGGCGGGCAAGATGCCCAACCCCTACTCCCCACAATCAAATTCACTCTTTGTGGAACAGGCATCTTGCCTGTTCTTGAAAATGGTGCAACATCTCAATTAGATGGAAGAAGTCAGAAAGAAGACGAGAATCTCTCCTTCCCCCGATTTCCCTCACCCCCACTCTCGCCCCGCGAGGCCTTCTTTTCCCCGGCGGAAACGGTAGCAGTAGACCAAGCGGTCGATCGCCTGTGCGCCGAACTCATCTGTCCTTATCCCCCAGGAATACCAGTTTTGATGCCCGGTGAAATCATTACCCCACAAGCCCTTGACTACCTGCAACAAATCCTTGCCGCCGGCGGAAAAATCACAGGTTGCAGCGATAGAAGCCTCCAAACCCTCAAGGTTGTGCGACAGTAAATATGAAGGAGATCGAAAGTAGCAAATAGTGCTTTCCTCCCTTGGGGTTGCCAACTGCCAAACTGACAACTGACAACTACCAACTGACAACTGACAACTGCCTTCTATTTAAAATCAAACTATGCTTTGGCCCTACGTCACTCCTGGTATTCCCGATGACTTATTTGAACGTTTACCGGGAATTCCCATGAGTAAGCGAGAAGTCCGACTGCTGTTACTCTCCCACCTGCGACTGCAAGCAGATTCATTAGTTTGGGACATCGGTGCAGGTACTGGTACAATTGCTGTAGAAACAGGTTTGCTTTGTCCCAAAGGTCGGATTATCGCCGTCGAAAGGGACGAAGAAGTAGCCAGCTTGATTCGCAGAAATTGCGATCGATTCGAGCTCGACAACGTAGAAGTCGTAGAAGGCAGTGCCCCGGAATGCCTCGAAAATCTGCCCCAACCCCCCCACCGAGTCTGCATCGAAGGAGGTCGCCCCATTAAAATGATTCTCAAGGAAGTCTGGCGGTACTTGCAGCCCCGCGGTCGAGTTGTCGCCACAGCATCGAATTTAGAAAATCTTTACGCCCTTTCCGAAAGCTTCGCCGAGTTGCAAGTCCGCAACATCGAAGTAGTCCAGTCCGCCGTCAACCGTTTGGAAACTCGCGGCCTCAGTCAAACCTTTGCCGCCGTCAATCCCATTTTCATTCTCAGCGGCGAAAAGCTGGATTAGTCATTAGTCATTAGTCATTAGTCATTAGTCATTAGTCATTAGTCATTAGTCGTCAGTCATTAGACGGAGATATTCCCACACCACATCAAAGATGGTGATGTGGGCCCGGAGGCTGTATCACTGAGAATCAAACATTAAATGCAATTCTTAACCTTTTTTACGTTCGCTTAACGTTCATAATACTTATAATAAGGCCGACCTTAGCTGGAGCGATCGCCTGAGTTGAAATTTTGGATCGCCGATTGAGGATGGGGGACGAACCTGTACCTTAACCATCCTTGCATCCTTGCATCCCAAATCGACCGAGCCCGCCCAAAAAACAAAATTTTAGACCATAGTTCCAACCCCCAGATTCATCTGTGGACTAAATCTAAAATCTAAAATCTAAAATCTAAAATCGACTGACCTGCCGTCTGCTGTGAGAAATTTATTCTATGCCTTGGTCTCGTATTTTAAGTGGAATAGTTGCGATCGCCCTTGCTTTGGGAATGATTATTATGGGGGGATGGTACTTCACCCTCGGTTTTGGAGTCATCGTCTACCTCGGTCAATTGGAATATTTTCAGTTAGCCAGAGCTAAAGGCATTGCACCCGCAGCCAAAACTACCTTAGCTGTCAGTCAAGGCCTGCTAATCACTGCCGCCCTGGCACCGCAATTTGTAGACGCGATGTTCCCCCTAGCCGGAACCTTAATCTGTTTCTACCTGTTATTCCGACCTAAAATATCGATGATCGCCGATATTGCCGCTTCTATTTTAGGATTGTTCTACGGCGGCTATTTGCCCAGCTACTGGGTGCGGCTGCGAGTCGGCCTCGATCCGGAAAATCTTGCTACAACCCAATTTTCGCAAACAGTAGCCAGCAGTTTGCCCGTTAATATTTATCCGTCACAGTCTTGGACAAATTCCAGCAGCATATCTTTAGGATTGACTTCGCTGCTGCTGGCTTTCTTCTGCATTTGGGCCGCTGACATTGGGGCTTATTTTGTCGGCAAATTCTTCGGCCGCACCAGCCTCTCCCACATCAGCCCCAAAAAAACCGTTGAAGGTGCCGTATTTGGCGTTTGCGGCAGCATCGCCGTCGCCGTCGCCGGGTCTTGGTATTTACAATGGCCTGGGTGGCCCTATACTGGGGCTGTTTTTGGTTTGTTGATTGGGGTTGCTAGTTTGTTGGGAGATTTAACTGAGTCGATGATGAAGCGAGATGCGGGGGTTAAGGATTCGGGACAGTTGATCCCCGGTCACGGCGGCATTCTCGATCGCACTGACAGTTATGTTTTTACCGCACCCTTAGTCTACTATTTTGTGACTTTGCTGTTACCGGCGATCGACTCTTTTTTAATTAATCGGTAATTGGGAATTGGGAATTGGGAATTGGGAATTGGGAATTGGGAATTGGGGATTGGGAATTGGGAATTGGGCCTAAAAGCATCGGGCCTAAAAGCATCGGGAATTGGGCATCGGGCTTGCAGTCAACAGCCAACCGTCAACAGTCAACAGTCAACAGTCAACAGTCAACAGTTAACAGTCAACAGTCAACAGTCAACAGTCAACAGTCAACAGTCAACAGTCAACAGTTAACAGTTAACAGTTAACAATCAACAGTCAACAGTCAACAGTCAACAGTCAACAGTCAACAATCAACAGTTAACTAACTAAGGCAAAACCCTAATTCCACCCCGACAAACCATCTCCCCCGGACTCAAAATCAACTCCTCAATCTCAACTTCCGGCCCGAAATCAATTTTAAAATCATGGAAATCACTGCTCTTTAATTCTCCATCGACTTCAATTTCTGGTGCTTCAAACATCAAGTCCCGACGGCTGGCAATCCGCAAACCAGTCCGCAACACCAAAGGAATTTGGCTACCGCCAGCGCGCAAAATTGTCGCCGAAAGCGTCAACTTCCCGGCCTCAATTTTTATCTGAGAATCTTCCAATTTCAGAGATTTTTCGCTATCTGTCAGCGGTAACATTGGCAGCAAAAATTCGCTCAAAGCATCAGCCAGCAAAGGTGCTTTCAGGGACGCATTCAAATCCGGTTGAGCGAGCCTCAAAACGCCGGTGACGGGAACGGATTCGAGCAGGCGCAGGGGCTTGCCTTTGAGAGCTTGACCGAGGTTGATGCGAATGCCACAGCCTTCTATGGCAACTTCTGTGAGATGTAATCCTTTATACACAGCACTGCGGGCGGCCGCCGTTACTTTGGGGATCGCACCGCTGAAGATTTGTCGATCGCTCCCCTCAATTTTCACCTTCAACTCGTCAACCTGCTGAACTTGCGATCGCAGCCACAACTGCACCGCCGGAGACAGCACCGAGCTCGCGATCCGGCTGCCTCCACCTTGTGGCGGTGTCCCGTGCCCATCGGCGAGATTAGCAGTCCCACCAGAGCTAGCAGCGCCAGATTGATTGTCAAATTGAAGTGAGTTGCGATCGACAGTCATAAACAATTTCAAAATATAAACCTTAAATATTCAAGCACAGAAATTTAACGGGACTCGCACCGGTCTGCGATCGACCCAGTTTGTGGCAATTGAGGCGAATTTCGCGATCGAGCGTATAAAATTCACCTGGTGTACGGGATTTATGGTAGTGTTGGTCTATGGTCGGGTCAGACCAACAGCTCTCAAATTAACAGCAAACTAACGGCGCACTCTGGGCCTGCGGCGATTCTTTGCCTCGTAGTTGTTGCACAACACATTCAGGGTTATGCGATAAGGACAATCTACACCGGGCGCAACGCCCTGCAAGGATTGCTCAGCATTAGAATTTATTCCCCGCTAGGAATTCAACATTGGTAGTAAGGTTAAATCCATCTAAACCTGTCGTATTTCCTCCCCCAACGCTCCTGCGTTGGCGGTTGCCACATTCCCGTCATGTCTGATGAAAGGCTGCAAAAAATTCTCGCCCAGTGGGGCATTGCCTCTCGCCGTCTGGCAGAACAGATGATTGTCGCTGGACGAGTCAGAGTTAATGGCAATATTGCTCGCTTAGGACAAAAAGCAAATCCCGATCGCGATTTCATCGAAGTCGATGGAGTCGCGGTGAAACCAACGGATCGACCCGCTTGTGTCTATCTGTTGCTCAACAAACCCGCAGGTGTAGTTTCTACTTGCAGCGATCCCAGAGCCCGATCGAAAGTTCTCGACTTATTGCCACCAAAACTGCGCTATGGTCAAGGCATTCACCCCGTAGGACGCTTAGATGCAGATTCCACCGGCGCTCTATTGCTCACCAATAATGGTAAGCTGACATTTTGTTTGACCCATCCGCGTCACTCGATCGCCAAAACTTATCAAGTTTGGGTGCGGGGCGATCCCCCGGAACCCATACTGCAAGCGTGGCGTCAGGGCATCATCCTGTCCGGCAGAAAGACTTTGCCGGCAAAAGTTAAAATTATCGATCGCGCGCCAGACCAAACTCTGTTAGAAGTAATTCTATCAGAAGGAAGAAACCGACAGATTCGGCGCACCGCCGAGCAGTTGGGACATCCCGTGGTACGCCTGCACCGCACAGCCATTGGCCCAATTCAATTGCAGCCACCAGGCTCGCCAATATTGCCACCCGGCAGCTACCGACCCCTAGAAGATTCAGAAATTATTTTTTTATGGAATCTAGTCAACCTAACATCAATAAGCGTGCCAGTAAATCTCGAGGAGCACAGCATATGACAAAGAATTTATTTTTTTTATTCTTCAAAACAACTAAGCAGAAACTGCACTCCCAAGAACCCGAACCACCTCAGAAAAAGCTAGCGGAAATAGGGGCTCAACTCCGCGAGTACCGCGAACAGCAGTCGATTTCTTTGGACAAAGTAGCCGTGGTAACAATGATTCGGCGGAATCTGCTGCAAGCCATCGAGGACGGTCAACTAGACCAACTCCCCGAACCGGTCTACACTCAAGGTTTGATCAAGCGCTACGCCGAAGCAATGGGTTTGGACGGCAATCAGTTTGCTGACTTTTTCCAGATCGAACCGCCGGCGCGATCGAGAACCAAGCTGTCCTGGCAAAATAAGCCTCAGTTGCGCCCGATGCACCTCTACCTTTTTTACACATTTCTAATTATCTGTTCGGTCAACGGCTTATCTCAATTGATGGACAGTTCTGCGACACCAAAAAATGGTGCGGGAACCGAAGAACTAGCCCTCGACCGGCAAGAACAAGCTCGTTTAGCAGCCTCACCGTCTAGCGCCTCAAAAAATCAGAAACCTGATGGTTACGCGGCTGTCGAAGCAGCAAGAACCGGTCAAAAATCAGATAAATCTAGCAATAAACCAGTGATGGTCAGCCTCACTTTTAATGCAGATTCTTGGATGCAAATTGAAGTCGATGGCAAAACAGAATTTGAGGGAATTTTGCCGACCGGGACTGTACGCACCTGGGAGGCCGATCGCAAATTGGTAGTTGTAGCGGGTAACGCCGGCGGAGTAATGATTGCGGTTAATAACGGACAACCCGAACTGCTCGGAGCCCCTGGAGTCGCAAAAGAACTTGTTTTTAAAGCAGACGAACTCAAGCCTTCAGTCGAGACCAAAAATCAAGGTTGATCGGGCCCGATCTCAATTCCGGTTGCACTCAAACATGATGTTAACTGTTAACTGTTAACGGTTAACAGTTAACAGTTAACAGTCAACAGTCAACAGTGAATTTACTATTCCGATGAAGAGAGGATTTGAGATGAGGCATCGGGAATGGGGGATGGGTAATCGGCAATAGTTAGTAGTTTTTCTAATCACAAATAACCATGCCCGATGCCCAATCCCCGATGCCCAATTATATCGTTTTCGGTTGCATCGGAATCATAAAATCGAGTCAACAGTTAGCACTCAACCATTCAGTTTTTCGACCCGCCAGTCAACAGTCAACAGTCAACAGTCAACAGCCAACAATTCCGGCATGAGTGCAACCGGAATTGATATTACCCATTCCCCACGATCAATTTTTATTGGGAGCGCGCCTGCTGATGTAAGTCATAGTTTTGAGCCGATCGCGCACCTCCCAATTCAAAGCTTCGCGCCGATACCGCCAGCCCCAATTTCCCTCAGCTTTCCCCGGAAAATTCATCCGCGCGTCGGTAGCCAAACCCAACAAATCTTGAAACGGCACAACTGCCAAATTAGCAACCGAAGTCCAACCCATGCGAATTAAAGACCAGTGAATTCCTTGGGGATCGATGCAGCCAAAATAACGCAAAACCTCATCTTTTTCGTACTGTTGGAGTTGATTGAACCAGCCGACAGTCGTGTCGTTGTCGTGGGTGCCGGTGTACACTACGCAGTTGCGATCGTAATTGAAAGGCCAAAAAGGATCTTCAGTGCCCGCGCCGAAAGCAAACTGCAAAATCTTCATACCCGGAAACTCGAACCGATCGCGCAAAGCTTCCACTTCAGGAGTAATTAGCCCCAAATCCTCAGCAATAATCGGCAAGTTCCCAAACTTTTGATTAATTACCTCAAACAAAGCCGTTCCCGGTGCCTTAATCCACTCTCCCTCCATCGCAGTATCCTGCCCGCGCTTCACCGCCCAGTAAGCGTCAAATCCTCGAAAGTGGTCGATCCGGCTCACATCTACATATTCAAAAAGCGCTTCAAAACGCTGCACCCACCACTCAAAATTATTTGCTTGCAGCGCCTCCCAATTGTATACCGGGTTGCCCCACAATTGACCTGTGGCGCTGAAATAATCCGGGGGAACTCCCGCCATTAAAGCTGGTTCTCCGCTTGCTTCATCCAAGCAGAATAAGTTGGGATTCGACCACACATCCGCGCTGTCGTGAGCTACATAAATCGGAATGTCGCCAATAATTTTAATGTCGCGCAGGTTTGCATAGCGCTTCAACTCTGACCACTGGCGGAAAAACTCGAACTGGACGTACTTGTAGTAATAAATCTCAGTATTTAGCTGCTGCCGCCACTTGTCCAGCGCCTCCGGTTTGCGTCGGGCAATTTCTGGTTCCCAAGTGTGCCAGCTAGAACCGTTGAATCTGTCTTTTAGTGCCATAAATAAGGCATAATCTTCCAGCCAAAGCGCTTTGGTCTGGCAAAAACCCGAGAATTCTTTTTGCTGCAGCGGCGATGCTTTCGCTTTGAAGTTTTCGCAGGCTTTTTTGAGCAGAGGTACTTTGTGCGCGATCGCCCGATCGAATTCTACTGTATCCAGCCCAAATTCCGGCAAACTATCTAAATCTTCATCGGACAGCAATTGCTCGTCCCGCAGAATTTCCGGGCTCAGCATCATCGGATTTCCGGCCATTGCTGAATAGCACGAATAAGGAGAATTGCCGTAACCAGTAGGGCCCAGCGGCAATATCTGCCAGTATTGCTGGTCGCTCTCTACTAAAAAGTCAATAAACTTATATGCTTCTATGCCCATGTCCCCAATGCCGAATCGGCTGGGAAAGGATGTTGGGTGGAGTAAAATGCCGCTCGATCGGGGAAAAAGCATAATCTATCTAAAGATATAGGAGTTCAACATTGAGAATTTGACCGATAGTCCCTGATGGTAAAACTTCGCAGTTTTGAGGGCTATTTTCAGGGCAAATACTTTTGCGATTGTCTCATATTTTCAGCAGGAACGTACTTGCTAAATATTTTTATCACCATCTCATCACAATTGCTGACCTGAGCCGAAAACATCAAGCTCTTCACTTACGCCCTTGCCTGCAATAGACGAATTCTAAAAAGCCTGCAAACAGCAAGCGAGGCTGCGAAGCGAGAATTATTGAATTCGCCTATTGCAGGCAATTGGGTTATATTACCCTGGAGCGCTTGCTACTAAATATTTTGGTCGATCGCAACCGGTTTCTGCACAAGCCTTGAATATAAATGTTCTCTGACTTGCACCGAATCTCTCTAGAGTCGTAAATTGCCCTCAAAGCCAAAAATCATCAGGAAATTGAGTATAAACTTCGCCCTTTGAGGACGGCTTGACATTTTTTGGGCAATTGCTTGGAACATCGAGTGGCAGCATGAATACAGCCAAATTTACCTTAAAGGTGAGCGAGACAACCCGTAGTGGGACTCGCAAGTTAAATGACGAGTTAAATGACGGTGGCTCGAAACAATCCGTTTGGTGCATTGCACTTTAACAAGCACCGCTACAAAAAATGACTTTAAGTCAAACAACTTCCCAGCAAAGGATGCGACTGCTTTGCCCAAACTCCAAAACACTATGCAGTAAGTCATTCGCCAATCGCATCAGCCATCGCTCTTCTTGAGCCAGCGCACAAAGAGACCGACTGTTTTTTGTATCTCAAGAAACAGTCGGCTGCGAAATTACCGGTGAAGATGCTGAGTTTAAGTTTGCTTGTTGAACAATTTCTGCGCTTGTTTGAGAGCTATAGCGCCTACGTTGTAAGCAGCCCAGCCTCCCGCCAACAAGACGGGCATCAATACTATTAGTATGCGCCAGTCAAAATCCATGAGTGCTCCTCCTAAAGTTTTTTAACAAATTCTCATAATCTATTTGTATCTCATTTTGTCGCCATTCTCCTTACTCTTCAAGCAAATATTGTCGCGAGTGAAAGTTTCTCCCCGGCACTCGCCGGCGCAATCGGGGACATCGTTTCGCAAGCATGGAGCTCGAAACTATTGCATCCGGGCCGACCCCCGCCACACCAATTATCCTACAATCTGTTTGGCAATCCCTTCCACCACCTTAGTTAGAGGGTCATTAGGGAATTGGAGCGCAAACACCCCCTTGCTAGCGAGCAGCATCATCTGGTCGCTGTGGGGCAGCACCCCTGCAACTGGGATGTTATAAATACTCTCTACTTGCTGCTTCAAATCCTCAAAATCCAGAGATTCTGGGGCTTTGTTGATAGTCATCAAAATCTTGGGTACTTCTAATTTCCGGGCCACATCTACCGTAACAGCCGTCCCCTGAAAATCTTGCTGGTCCGGACGCAGAATCAGCAGCAAAATGTCGGAAATGGTGATGCTGAGCAGGGTTTCTTCGTTGAGCCCGGGGTGCGTGTCGATAAATAGGTAGTCTAAGTTCAGAACGTCTATCAGTTCTTGAAAGCCGTCGGTAAGCAGTCCCACGTCGTAGCCTTCGCGCAAAACTCGCGCTATTTCCCCTGCTTTAATGCTCGAAGGAATTAGGAAGAGGTTGCCGTTATTGGCTAAATTTGGTATCAACTCACTGACATTGTAGGCCGTTTCGGCGATCGGACATCGGCCCCACAGGTAATCGTTCAGGGAGCGCTCCATGTTGCTCTCGCTGAAACCGAACAGTACGTGAATCCCCGGCGATTGAATATCTGTGTCTACAATGGCGACCCGATTTCCGCCGCGAGCGATAATAGATGCCAGGTTTGCAGTCGTGTTCGATTTGCCAGTGCCGCCCCGATAAGAGTGGACAGAGATGATTTTGGACATGATATGCGTATTGCAAAGATTGAACAATTATCTATTTAAGTCTAGTCATTGATTGACTTTGAAACTCTTTATTATCCTATATTTTTATACAGACAGGTTGATGATTTATGTCCCGTATAAAACCCATTTGACATCTCAGAAGAGAATACAAGCCTTTTAAGCATCAGTCGAATCAAACAAAGCTTGAGCTTGACAGTCGCATTGTCCCAAGTTTTTTCAAAGTTATTGACTCAAATTTTGCATCTTTCCACCCCAGCATTTGACCGTTCTCTTGCCCCACCTTGCTCTCACCGCTACAAAGCCGGATTTTACCTGTACTTCTTTGTCTTGTTTAGATGGTTTTTTCGAGAGTTAAAACTGGATTTTCGTCAGAATTTGTGGAGCAATCTTTTTTAACTATTCTGTGAGATGTTCGGGCGATAGCCGCGATGGGCGCAGTATCGTAATCTGAGGAATGTTCGCAGGTTTAGACTTGAAATAATCGATAATTATTATCGTGTCGATCGCACTTTCACAAAACGGAGGATCGTCCCCAGGAGGCATATTACACAAAAATCAGAGCATAAGAGCGATCGCCCGTAAAGTCGAGCTCCTTTTCTGGTGAAAATATTGATAATAATTCGATCGCACAAAATGACTTGTCTTCCCCGGTCCATCGCCCCAAGGCAAATTTTACCCTGTGTACGATCGCCCGCAATTTAAAAATTCAGACTTGATTGTTGTTTCGCTCCACCATCTCTCGTAACTGGAACTGATATTTATGACAATACTCTCACTAAATACCAAGATGCAAAATAAAGAATTCACCCTCAATTACCCGATCGGCATAATTGAGCAAAATTCGCAGCTTTTCAAGCAGTAAGTCTCGCTCAACTTCGATATTGTGAACTTTTGGTGGACTTGAAACCGTTCTGTCACCTTCTATAATTATTCCTCCATAAAGCTGAAATCTATCAGGAGCTTTTGAAAATAAGCGATACCATGACTCGAATACATGATAAAACATTTCAGCATTTTCTTGGTGAATAATTGTAATACCATAAAGCGATAATCCGTTGGTCTTCTTTTGATATGGAACTGAAAGATGAGTACACGGTATCCACATTAGAGTATCATTAATGTACCGCATTATATCATCGTGAATACTGACTTCAAACTCCATTCCATAATAATTCATGCACTGTGTATAACTCACTTCTCCTTTTTTTAAGCAAAAAAATCTATGTTCTAGTGCCATATTAGAACAAGCCTCCTTATCATATTAAAAATTGATTTAATCAACGGTGCCAAACGTTACCAAAAGAGATTATACCATATCTTCCCTGACCTAAATCTACTAAATCAATATATTTGCCTCCTGATTCATACCTCGAAACATTTGGTGTGGCTCCACTTATAAGACGTCCTTGGATTCTTCTGTCATTCAAAACTACTTGTTTAAACTGCTCTGCTAGCTGAATATATTCTTCCAGATTATTTGCACCTACCTCAGCACCATGATTCTTAAAATGTTGTTTTACAGAAATTTCTGGTGTTGCAGAACCACCTGGATGCCATGAACGAGTATTTAGATACTCATAGGCGGGATTACTGTCTCCTAAAAATTCTTCCAAATCCTCATCGGAAACATCATCCCAAGGATTCTGACCGGAATTACTTTGAAGAACCTGAACTATCAGATTAGATAGATCTTGGGCGCTAACTCCCACTAAACTGAGTCCATGTGCTAGCGATCCCAATCCTACGGCAACCAGTGCGGGGTTTCCTGTCAAACCACCTCCAATACTACCACCAGCTCCAAACAAAATTTCCGCTATTCCTTGCAAAATTCCGATTAAATCAGCAGTACCTCTTCCTGCTTGAGCTGCTTTACTCTTTTGTAAGAGTTTTTCCAGTTTGTCTCGTGCTTGTGCCCCTCCCGGTATCAGAAGGTCAGTGAAAGGTTGAAGTAAAGCTCCATTATTCTTGAGATAGTAGTAAAGAAGCCCACCTAAAAATTCTATAACAGCTTGCTTGCCTTGTTGAGATAGCTCTAACAACCTTTTGATAAATCTACGCAACTTTGCCAAAAATTTGTCCCAAGGGCTGTCTTTTTTAGGGCTATTTATATTAAAATAGCCATCTCCATTAATTACCTTCTCTGACTCAAGCTCTTTAACAGTACGAGGTGGTGGTGTCCAGATATCCTTGCTCGGCTTCGGAGGCTTCACCAAATCCACAGGCACATCCCCCTTCGGAGCCTTAGTCAACCGCGGCGCATCCCCAAATTTCGGCACATCATTCACCTGCGGAGTAGTTTTCTTCGGGTCAAACCCTC
>NZ_JBARVX010000294.1:0-1684 GCF_049646505.1 Microcoleus sp. | reverse complement strand
ACGGTATTTGGCAATTTTACGTCTATAGGGAAGAATAGGGTCGTTGCCGGCTTAATAACTCCTTTGTTTTCGCCTTTTTTTACTTCGCTCCCCCCCACCAAAACCCGCCAACTAAACGCAAATTCTTGCGGTGTCCTGGTATCGTTAATTAACACTACTTGCTTGGCAAGTTTTCCGCCTACAAAAAAGTTGTGGTCTTTGGCAGTAAATACCGGATTAGCACCAGCTATCCAAGCCAAAGTCGAGCTATTATTATTCATAATTGCCTCGCCTCCGGGATGAACAGTGTAAGCTTCTGGCTGCAAATAATTTAAATATTTATTAGTAACTTGCTTCAAATAAACTCCTCGCCGCCCAGATTTAAATCCGCCCAAATCCACCTTGTTTCTACCAGCATCGGCAAGTTCCCAGCCGTGTCCGTCACTCCAAGGAATCATCCCCCCAGACATTCCAAAAGTCCGCCAACTCCGCCAAGTATTTGTGCTGAACAACTGCTGCAACTTTTGAAAAGCTGGTGCAAAATCTAAATCTTTGTTATTGTGCCAGCTTTTATACTCCTGACCTTTGACAAATTGCTCGCGAATTTTAGCTTTATAAGCTGCATTTTCCAACTCGTAAGCCTGTTTGCCCAAATAAATTGCCGCAAACTCAGTCATCAAAGGTTCGCTGACAATCACCTTATCAAAACCTTGGCGGTTTCGCATCATTGTTGCGAACAGCGGCGTCCCGAACTCGACTACCATGTAGGGCATTTCCCCGGTTTTGCTCCACTCAGAAATCCACTCTTCCCGTTCTTGCAAGGGAATCATATTCAAATAAGAATTCAGCGCATAAACATCGCCGAAGTTTGCGCCTTGGTGTACCATCACGGGTCTGGTAGGGTCGGCTGATTTAATTGCAGCTATGGTGTCATTTCCTAAAGGAATATTGACCTGCAAACGCTTGCTGTCCCAGTCGCTGAGAGTTCCTTCCAATTCTTTTTTGCCGATGCGGCGGGGATTTTGGTCGTCACTGTTGCCAAAAAAGTTAGGACTTGTTGCCCACATTAATACTGATGGATGATTGCGGTAACGGCGCATTTCTGTCACCATTCGCGCTTTCCAGCGGTCTCTAGACTGGCGGTTTTTCCACTTGCCGTTCCAAGCGATCGGACTAATGTCTAATGCGGGAACCATAATTGGAAAACCTTTGAGGTCTGCTCTTTCTGATAACAGTTCTCGAAAGTGCCACGTACCGCGTTCGTCGTGATTCCAAGGCCAGGTTTCTACTATGTTAAAACCTGTTTTCATGTAGCTCTCAATTAATTTGTCAGCAACTTCTACTGTCCCGCTTTCCCAAGAACCTTCTGAGTGCAAGGTTGGGCGGAGGCGAAACTCTGTTCCGTTTAAGAAAAATTTGCGCCCTTCTATCCAAAATTCGCGGAAGCCGAAAGGTTGGTTGTATTGCGTGTCGGTGCCGCTGCCTTTTACTTCTAATTCCAGGGTGTAAAGGTTGGGTTTCTCTAGATCCCAAAGGCGGGGATTTTGCCAGTCCCACTGCACTTTTACTGTTTGAATTGGTTGGGCTTTGACGCTGGCAGTGCCTGTAAATTTTTGTTCTACTTTGCCTTTTTCGTCGAGCATTTGTGCGATTAGTTGAACTTGACCGTTTTGGGTAACGTCTTTGAGTTCTACATCTAATTTAA
>NZ_JBARVX010000293.1:0-3179 GCF_049646505.1 Microcoleus sp. | reverse complement strand
AAGATATGCTATTGATGAATTCTTAGCCCCCCCCTTAATAAGGGGGGGTTGGGGGGGTAATATCTAGCGCTTATTTGGCATAATGGTATTAGGATCTAAAACTTAATAACTTAAGCACCTCCTACACTCCTCTTTCCTGTAAGTTGCGAGTTCAAAGGAGGCAGAGCCTCGCCTATCTGCATTACCAGGCAGAGCCTGGTAACGAGCAAGCAAACCAGCCCGCCACCTGTTTGATATCTACTTTCCCGATCCTGCTTTAACTTCCGTCCAAGCTCGATCGTACAATGCGGTTGCTTTCCCGACATCCTGCAAGAATTTCATTTTAGCAAACACCTCAGCGGGCGGGTAAATTTGAGGATTATTCAAATCTTTCGGGTCGATTAAACCTTTGTCTATTGCTGCTTTGTTCGGCGTTCCGAAGTGGGTAAAGTTAGAAATTTTTGCACCTACTTCTGGCTGCAAAATGAAGTTAATAAATTTCTCGGCTAACTCTTTCTGGGGCGCACCTTTGGGAATTGCCATGTTGTCAGAAAAAATGATTGTTCCTTCTTTGGGAATAGCGTAGCGGAGATTGGGATTCTCTTTCATCACCTGAAAAATATCCCCGCTCCATTCCATTGTCAGGTTGACTTCTCCTTGATCCAGCAGGTTTTGACCCGTGTCGGGGACAAAAGCTGCAATAATATTTTTACTTTTAATCAGCAAATCGCGGGCTTTGTTAATTTCTTCGGGATTAGCTGTATTTGGGTCGAGTCCTAAATACATCAAAACGCCGGCAAAGGTGTATCTGGCATCATCTTGCCACGCGACTTTTCCGGTATATTTTGGGTCGAACATCGCCGCCCAACTGTTGATATCGCCTTTGGTTGCTTTCAGGTTGTAACCAAGTCCCATTGTTCCCCACTGGTAGGGCAGAGAATACTTATTTTCCGGATCGAAAGATTGAGCGGTAAACTTAGGGTCGAGGTTGATTTTGTTAGGAATGTTCTGGAAATTTAGCGGCTCAATCATATTCTCCGCTGCCATGATTTTTACCATGTAATCAGCGGGAAATATTACATCGTAACCGGGATTTCCCTGTTTGAGTTTGGCATAGAGTGCGTCGCTGTTCTCGAAAGTGTCGTATTGAATTTTTACATTGTTCTCTTTCTCGAATTGAGCTATAACTTCTGGGGCAATATAAGTTGCATAGTTGTAAATGCTCAGCACTTGCTGTTGGTTGCCGCCTGTGGGGCTGCAGCCGAAAGCTACCGTTGCACTCATCACAAACAAAAGTAGAAAATTCAGCAGGCGTTTCATAGGTTTGGTGAGTTATATCGAACAATAATTATGACACAAAAAACATTTTTTTAAGTTTTTTTAATTTTTAATGATGATACAACCAGCAACAAGGAAGCGAACAACATCAAAGTTGAGATGGCATTAATCGCTGGCGTTACTGCAAATTTTATCATGCCGTAAACAAATAGCGGCAGAGTCATCGAACCTACGCCGGTGGTGAAGAATGTCACGACAAAATCATCTAGAGACAAAGTAAAAGCCAGCAGTGCGGCGCTGAAAATAGCGGGCGAAATCAGAGGAAAAGTGATCCGCCAAAAAGTCCGCCATTCGTTAGCGCCCAAGTCAAAAGCTGCTTGTTCTAAAGTCGGATCGAGTTCCGCCAAACGCGCCCTGACAGTAATCGTCACAAACGAAATATTAAAGGCAACGTGACCGATAATTACTGTAGGTAAGCCGAGGTTGAGGCGAATTCCGGTGAGATTTTCTACGATCCGAAATGCTAGGGTAAAGAAAACTAGCAGCGAAATGCCGATCGTAATTTCGGGCATAATAATCGGCAAAAACAGTAAAGCTTCCACTGCTTTCCGTCCCGGAAAATGAAAGCGTTCTAGTGCTAGCGCCAGCATTGTACCGAAAATTGTCGCTAACACAGTGGAAATCGCTGCAATCAGCAAGCTGTTGTTGAGTGCGGGCAAAATTCCGCTACTGCTGCTAGCAATCGTCGCACCTGCATTGCTAAACAAGCTGCGGTACCAGTCGAGGGTAAAACCGCGCCAAACTGCATTGAATCTGGAGGTGTTGAAGGAGTAAATAATTAAGATGAGAATTGGCAAGTAAAGAAAGGCAAATGCTAGTGCAGCTTGTACCAAAAGCCACTTTTTTCCAGTCGCCCGCACGAGCAAATCTAGTTTTGTTTTAGTCATTTGTTATTTGTTATTTGTTAGTTGTTAGTTGTTAGTTGTTATTTGTTAGTTGTTAGTTGTTAGTTGTTATTTGTTATTTGTTAGTTGTTAGTTGTTATTTGTTAGTTGGTAGGGGCGGTGCCCCCGTGCCCGCCCTCTCAGTTGTTTGTTGCTGCCAACTGCCAACTGCCAACTGCCAACTGCTGCCAACTGCCAACTGCCAACTGCCCACAATAATCGCCTAAAATCAATAATCTCATAAACCCGCCCTCACTCACCTGTAAATCTGAATTTACCTCTTTAAGTTTCATCAGATACGCGGAAATAAATCAAAACAGGAATCAATATAATTACTGTTAATAACATAGAAAGGGCGGAACCAAAGGGCCAGTCGCGGGCTTTCATAAACTGATTTTGAATCAAATTTCCCACCATAACTGTTTTAGAGCCGCCCAATATATCGGGAGTAATAAAAGCGCCAACTGTTGGAACAAACACTAAAATAGAACCTGCAACAATTCCGCGAATTGTCAAGGGAAAAAATACGCGCCAGAAAGTTATAATGTCATTTGCTCCTAAATCTTGAGCGGCTTCTACTAATGAAAAATTGAAGCGTTCTATGCTAGAATATAATGGTAGAACCATGAAAGGTAAATAGCCGTAAATCAGACCGATCGCCACAGCGAAAGGCGTAAAAAGCAAGTTTAACGGTTCGCTAATAATTTGCAGGTTTTGCAGGGCTGTGTTAACTACTCCTTCGCTACGCAGCAGAATTATCCAGGCGTAGGTTCTCACCAAAAAGTTAGTCCAAAATGGAATAATTACCAGCAAAAGCAGGGCATTTCGCCAGCGGGGAGGACGGGTGGCGATGAAAAATGCTAGGGGATAGCCAACGAAAAGACAAGCAACGGTTGTTAAAAAAGCTAAAAAGAGCGATCGGCCAATTACTCCTAAAAAAAGTCCGCTGAACAAACGCTGGTAGTTGCTGAGAGTAAA
>NZ_JBARVX010000292.1:0-27188 GCF_049646505.1 Microcoleus sp. | reverse complement strand
TATCAGGATCTACGCCCAACTCCCGCAACCTAGCCGCCAACCTTTCCGCTTTCTGCAATTGAGCTTGTTCTGCCTTAATTAACCCTTCCACCAATGGCGGATCTAAAATTTCATTGACTGATAATCTCAGATTGGGAAATACTACAGATTCCATTTCTTCACCAGGCAAGAAATCTGTATACGTGTAACCATCTTCACCTTCAATCAATGCAAAAAGCCGGATTTTTTGCTTGCCATTTTTAGGGTCAACAATGCAATATTCCGGCACATTCGCTAGTTCGTACTCCGCTCGTTTGATCACGTAATCTGCCCGCCGATCTTGGCTGACCACTTCTATTACTAACAGTGGTTTTTCATCAAAATCGAGGATACCTGCACCGGGCCTAGCAGCAGCTTGTTCCAAGAGACTTTGAGTGCAGACAACTACATCGGGAATCCGAGATTTATCTTCATCTGTTCTCACTCCCAGACCTGTTTTTACTACTAAGTCGAGATTGTGTTCAGCTAGGTAACGCTGCAATTGGTAAACTAAATATTCGCAAATTTTGATGTGTAAAACTGTGGCTGTTGGCATCGGGATTAATTTGCCTTTGTACAGCTCGTATTGTACATCTATTTCTCCTTGATAAACTCGGTATTCTTCAAAAGTCAATGTGGGCGAAGTATCGAGCTTTTTTTCTTCGACTGCTGGCACAACAGATTGAGACATATATTTTTACTTATCTCGATAGTTTTCTATTATACTCAATTTTGATTTTAACAGTCTAGGCTTCGGTTCGCCAAAGATCGCCCTTATTAACTCCACGACTTGCCGCTAGATGATTGAGATTCGTCAAGGGCGATTCCCTTCGGGATAGCAAGCGTGCTATCGCACAGGCTTCGCCAACGCACGCGCGCACTTCATCCAATATCCTACACATTATCAGGATCTACGCCCAACTCCCGCAACCTCGCCGCCAATCTTTCAGCGCGTTGTTCGACTGTTTGTAGTTGCTGCAATTGAGCTTGTTCTGCCTTAATTAACCCTTCCACCAATGGCGGATCTAAAATTTCATTGACTGATAATCTCAGATTGGGAAATACTACAGATACCATTTCTTCTCCCGGCAAGTAATTTACCTCTGTATAAATGTCATCACCTTCGAGAAATGCCATAACTCGCACCCGCTGTCTGTTTTCTGTTGGGTCAAAAATTACATATTCCGGTACGTTAGCTAGTTGGTATTCTCCTCGTTTAGTTATATAATCGGCCCGCCGATCTTGGCTAACTACTTCTATTACTAATAACGGCGTTTCATCAAAGCCAAGGATGCCGGAACCGGGTCTTGCAAGAGCTTGTTCCCACAAACTTTGAGTGCAGACAACTACATCGGGAATGCGGGATGTAACCTCTTCTGTTCTCACTCCTACAGAAGTTTTTACTACTAAATCGAGATTGTGTTCAGCGAGATAACGCTGCAATTTGTAAACCCAAAATTCGCAGATGCTTGTGTGTAATGCGCTAGCCGTTGCCATCGGGATTAATTTGCCTTTGTACAGCTCGTATTGTACATCTATTTCTCCTTGATAAACTCGGTATTCTTCAAAGGTTAAAGTTGGGGAAGTATCAATCTTCTGGTCGAGTACAACTGGCGCGATCGATTGAGACATAGGTTTTGATATTAATTTGCCTTGATACAGTTCCTATTGTAGATCGGATTACCATTTGGGCGATCGCCTCAACAAGGCTGTAGCTGCCTCGCTGTCGAGAGGTTTAGAGAAAAAGTACCCCTGACCGTACTCGCAGCCGATCGCCCGTATTTGAGCCAATTGCACGGCGGTTTCGACACCTTCTGCCACTACCTCCATCCCCAAACTGCGGGCCAGCATGACGATCGCCCGCACAATTTCCAAATTTTCCCCGGCTGCTCCGATGCGGCTGACAAAAGAGCGATCGACCTTCAAAATATTAATCGGGAATTTGTGCAAATAACTCAGAGACGAATAACCTATACCGAAATCATCAATACACAGCGCGATTCCCAACTCTCTCAACTGCGAAAGCATCCCCGCCGCCGCTTCCCCATCTTCCATCACCACAGTTTCAGTAATCTCCAACTTCAAACAGCGAGCATCAACACCAGTTTCGTACAAAACTTGCTTAATTTGCTCGATCGACTCCGGTTCAGAAAACTGCCTCCCCGAAAGATTTACTGCTACTGTCAGACGCGAATTTCCAGCAGGTAAATTCAAACTCTGCCACTGAATAATTTGGCGGCAGCTTTCATTCAAAACCCACAAACCCAAAGGCATAATTAAGCCTGTTTCCTCAGCCATCGCAATAAATTCCGTTGGGGAAACCAAACCCCGTTCCGGGTGCAGCCAGCGCACCAGCGCTTCAAATCCAATAACTGAGCCGCTTTGCAAACAAACGATCGGCTGATAATAAACAGTAAAAGGACATTCCAATTGAGGGCGAGCCAATGGCGATTTCCGACGCTCCCGCGATCGGTCAAATTCCCCCGGCGGCAAATTTCCCCCCACCGGCCCACCTTTAAAATCCACCATCGAATACGTCAAATTCAGTTCTTCAACCGACTCCCGCAAATCGTGTTCCAAGTGCATCAAAGCCACAGCCCGAGTGTGCATAGCGCTCGTAAACACTTCGTAGCGAGCTTTACCGAGAGCTTTGGCGCGGTACATCGCAATATCAGCATCGCGCAAAATATCTCCCGGCAACTGATATTTTTCTGTACTCAAAGCAATGCCGATACTAGCAGTAATTAAAACTTTATTACCTTCGAGATAAAGCGGTCCTTCGATCGCCCTGAGAATTTCCTTTGCTTGGGCGATGGCCTCATCAACACCGTGAATGTCCTCCAGCAAAATCACAAACTCATCTCCTCCCAGACGAGCCGCCGTATCGCCCGGTCGCAAACAAGTCAAGAGACGGCGGGCCACAGCCACCAACAGCCGATCGCCCGTACCGTGTCCCTGGCTGTCATTAATCACCTTAAACCTGTCCAAATCCAGAAACAGCACCGCAAACTGATAGCTCGGATGCCGTTTGACGCGGGCAAAAGCTTGCCCCAACCTGTCAGTCAACAAAGCGCGGTTCGGCAACTCTGTCAGCGCGTCGTGAAAAGCATCGTGCAACAATTGGTCTTCAGCCACCTTGCGTTCCGTCACGTCGTGACAGTTGACGACAATTCCGCGCACCGAAGGTTCAGCCAGCAAATTCGTCGCCACCGCTTCCAAAACGCACCAGAAACCGTCCTTGTGCCACACTCGGTATTCCGCCAATCCCATACCAACCCTCGGCATTTCGATGACACCTTGGAAAACTTGAGCCACCATCGGCAATTCGTCGGGGTGAATCAAATCAAATACAGAGCGGCCGAGCACTTCCGCCGTCGGGTAGCCCAAAATCCGCTCGGCGGAAGGAGAGACATAGCGGCAAAAGCCTTTCTCGTCGAGAATCACAATAATGTCTCTAGCATTTTCAATCAGCGAGCGAAAACGCTTCTCGCTTTGCCGCAGTTCTTGTTCGGTGCGCTTGCGATCGGTAATGTCAGTATTCATGTAAATCAGACCGACAATTTTCCCCGTAGCGTCTTTAATCGCATCGGCCCGCAGCAGCACTTGCACAATTTCGCCGCTTTTAGTGCGGTTGGTAACTTCACCAGACCAAGAATAACCTTGGGCGATCGTGTCCAGTACCTCTGTGGCGACTGCGGGATCTGCAAAAACTGCCGGTATACCTCCAGCCAGTTTAAATTCCTGTGCGGTGTCCCATTCAAATAGCTGAGAAAACGCTTGATTTTGATAAATGTGAGTGCCGTTGGCATCGCTCATGCCGATCGCGTCGCTCGAACTTTCCACCGCCTTGCGAGTCAGCACCAGAGCTTCTTCTGCCAGCTTGCGCTCGGTAATGTCAATCCCGACCAAACAAGCGGCGTTTCCCCGATCGTACTTTTGAGCCACAATCAAATAATGTCCCGCCGACTTTCCGCCGTCCGTTTTCACCTTAGCGCTGAGTTCTTTAACAGTTTCCGTAGCGTCACCGGCAAAAAACTCCACCACAAAAGAGTGAAAATCCGAGCTAGCGCCCAGAAAACCGATATCTTGACCGACAAAGGCCGAGGGCGACAAACCGTGCAGTTTAGCTAAGTGGCGGTTTACCCCCAAATAGCGCAAATCCGAGCTAATCCAAGACACTATACCCGGAACTGCTTCTAAAATCGTTTGCAGTTGGTCGTTAGCTTGCTGCAAAGCTTGCTGCACTTCTATGCGTTCGGATAAATCTGACTGAGTTCCGACGAAGTGAGTTAAATTACCGCTGTCGTCTCGCAGGGGAGATAGGGACAATTTGTTCCAAAAAGGAGTACCGTCTTTGCGGTAATTTTTGATTGTCACCTGCAACGATCGACCTTGGCGCACGGCTTCGCGAATTTTAGCTACCGCAGTTCGATCGGTATCCGGGCCTTGCAAAAATCGGCAGTTGCGCCCCAAGATTTCACCGGCGCAGTAACCCGTGATCCGTTCAAAGGCCCGATTGCAATAAATTATCGGACAGTCGGGTGCAATCGCATCAGCAATGACGATACCGCTGCTAGTAGCTGCTAAAGCTCGATCGCGCAGCCAAAGTGCATCCGACGCAGTATGACGATCGACCGCACCCTCCACTTCATCTAAATTAGAAATTGACTGGTTCTCCCGATTTCCCATCAGCCGAACTTTCAAGCAAACCTTTACAATTTCCGAGTTGTTTATTACTTTAGCGTTTTTCTGGACTCCCACCAAGTTAATTTTATTTTGGGGGTGAGCTACCTACAGGCTCTCCGACCCAGAGCCCAGAGGCTGGCCGTCCAACCAAAAGTATAATAGTAGATTTCTTGCGTCCTGTACTGCTGCGACTTACATCTGGGCGACAGGCTCGATCCTCTCTTCCAGAAGTCAAAATTCCTAGTTTTTCATTTACGATCTTTATTTAATTGTGAAATTAGCTTTTTTACTCGATATTCATGTCGGTTTTTGCGAGTCTGTTTGTATGTTTGCTCGATCGAGTTCAGACAATAATTTCCCAGCCGAGGACAACTATCAAAAGCTTTTGCTAATAACTGCTGTTGTTGGATATCTGGATCTAATCTGACTTGGACAAGCTTTAAAATCAAGCGAGTGAACTCAATTTGCTGTCCAACAGTCTAACGCAAGATTTGTTCGTTCCCGACCTGTCCTTCTCGCCCGTGCGATCGCAGATGGGTCACAGGAGTGTCGTCAATTCGCGTGCAATTCATGTCAACGCCTGCCGGTCGGGCGTGAGATTTCTTGCTGTTTTAGAGAAAAACTTGAGGTGCAGGTGAAATCTTGGCGGGTTGGTGCAAGCAGCAGCGAAAAATTGAATTTCAGTCTGCCAACATCAGACTCTATTTGTTGAATGGGTCTGGGCGCGCCTTACTCAAGCCTCAAGAGTATAAAAAAAGACTCGCTGTGCAAGTAACTAATTTATAGCGACCAACGATAAAACTCCGAGATTAAAAATGTCAGAAAATAAGTTAAACTTAGATGAGAACGGTTAAATAAAGATGTCTAATGTTGCAGCGACACCCTTGGCCGGAGACAATTGAAGAGGCGATCGCCATTCAAGAACACCTCCGGCCATTGGTAATTACCGAAAATCAACTTGAGACAGTTCGGTATGTCGCAGGCGTAGATGTCGGCTACAACAGTGCAGACAGCGTATCGCTGGCGGCTGTAACAGTTCTGAGCTTTCCCGACTTGCAATTGCAGCAGCAGTCTGTGGTTCGCAGTCCTACAGCTTTTCCTTGCATTCCCGGTTTCCTGTCTTTTCGAGAAGTGCCTGCTGTTCTTGACGCTTTAGAAAATATCAGTTTGAAACCAGATTTGATATTGTGCGACGGTCAAGGACTCGCTCAACCCCGCAGGTTCGGTCTTGCCTGCCATTTGGGAGTTTTGACAGGAATTGCGACGATCGGAGTTGCCAAAACTCGATTTATTGGAGAACATTCAGAAGTAGGACTCGAACGGGGCAGTTGGCAGCCCTTGCTGGAGGATGGAACGATCGTAGGGGCAGCGCTGAGGACGCAAACAGGGGTAAAACCGATTTATGTATCGATCGGTCACAGAATAAACTTGACAAGTGCGATCGAGTACGTCCTGCGCTGCACTCCGAGATATCGCTTGCCTGAAACAACTCGATGGGCCGATCGGCTAACAGCGGGATAACTGGCAAGCCCCGAAGGCACGAGTCGATTTGAGATTTGACTTGCAGCATTGAATCGGGGAGATGGCACGGGGGTCTAAAATTTGGATTTTTTTCGACTTCAGTCGAAAAGTCAAGTATCCGCTTGGGGGGGTTCAAAAAAATGAAAAGTAAAAAGACAAAAAAAGCATCCGTCTTGGGACTTTTAATTTTTGAACTGTTGCCGCCAGTAAGGAAAAATCCTCTGAGTCTACCGCCAGTCTGCTTTCGATTCCATCCTTCCAGCGAACTAAAGAATGACTATACCTGAGAAAGAGGTATAAAATTTGGGAGGTTTATACAATGATTGAAAGACAGTAAACTGCCTAAACATTGGCGGATCTAATTACAGTGCCCGGGCGTGAACTATTTTTAGTTCACATTTGTAAATTACAAAACAGTCATTCTGCGAGTTAAACCAACAGTTTAAATTTGTCTGATGACGTTTGATAATTTACCGTCTGATATCTCACCACTGACTGGAAGTACCAACTACAGTGGGAGGCGAAGGCGCGATCGAGCTAAAAAATCAGAAAACACACAAGGAGACAGTCATGGCTGAGAAAAGCAAACGCGGATTCGCTTCTATGGACGCCGAAAAACAGCGCGCAATTGCTAGCAAAGGCGGAAAAGCAGCGCACGCGAAAGGAACTGCCCACGAATTCACCTCTGAAGAAGCCAGACAAGCTGGTCAAAAAGGCGGCGAAGCTGTCAGCAGAAATCGCGAACACATGGCTCAAATTGGTCGCGAAGGCGGTCGGAAAAGTCGCAAGAGCGAAAGCTAAGTCTCTTAAACCTTGGCCTGCTGTGAAACTAAAACAGGCTGGCGTTTGAGGAGGTGGGGCGAGCGAATTCACCCAATCAGCGAGTTCGACCGCCACCTCGAAAAATCGCAAACATTCCGCGCGCCGCTTCGCAACTGTCAAAAACCCGCTGTCGCGAGTTATGAGCAATCGCGGGCAAATTAAGAAGAAAGCGCAATTCGGGTGAAGAATTTTGCAGAAAAGAAAAGCTGGCAAGCTGCGCGAGTCAGCTTCTTAAAAAAAGCCAATCAGAGCACTAAAAGCCCCGAATTCGGGGCTTTTTTGTGGAAATCGACAAAATATTTTTTCACAAGTCTGAGGTATACAGCGGGCGATCGGGCCCAGGCTAGAAACCAGGCTTTTTTGTAGATTTCTGGTTTTTCCGAAACTGGCAGAAACCGCGTTTCTAGCCCAAAGGGGCGAACCCGCAAAGCCATCCTACAAGGATTGCTTTCTCAACCCAATTTTCCGATCGATAAGTTAAGATTTTTTATATCTTCAGAAAACAATATAATCATGACAAACCAGCTCACTTTAACATGGATAGAGGCTGGGGTGCTTGATACTCCCCAGCCCGCTCCGGGACGGGGATTCTTGAAGAGTCCAGATGCGAACTTTCAAAGGCGAAATCAAAGCGCCTCTACCGACTCCTTTTAGACATAGCCCTAAAGTTGTCGCTACTTTTCGCAAAATATTCGCAGCGCCGTTGCAGTCTGCATTAATTTTGCTTCCATCTTTTGAACGATATAGTCCACGATTAACACGCTTCCCAGATTCTTTCCACCCTTCAGTTTTTTCACCGAACTTAGGTAGTTCATCTAAATCTAAAAAACTTGCCTTACTCGTATAGCTTTCTTCGGTTTCGACAAACCGAATGCTATACTGTTCACAAAGTTGAGAAATCCTATCCTTCAATCGAGCGGTAGGAATTTGCACAAAATTTTGATTCGTTTTGCTGCCAAGATTTATTTCTTGGCGCATCCCTTTGTTCCAGCCAAAAACGACTGTACCTATTTGGTTTTCAAGGCAGTGATTTAATACTAATCTAGCTGCTTTATTGACTGCATCTCTGACTTGCCTATTTCGTTTCTCTGTAATATGCGCCAATCGCCTAGACCAGAAGCTTTGAGGTCTATGTTCTTTAATCGCTGAAACCCGCTTGTTATACCATTGATTCAATGATTTTAGATGCCGCCCATCCACGATAAAACTTGTTCCCACATTGGAAACGCAGGTTAGCCAATTATTTAACCCTGGATCTATACCCAGAGATTTACCGACATCTAGTTCGAGTGCTGTTGGCTGGATTCGGTAGACAAACTCGACATAAAATTGCCCATTTTTTGGCAGAATGCGAATCTCTCTAATTTCCTTGTAGTTTAGGTTAGACGGCATCGGCAAATAGAATTCACCAATTCCAAACCATAGTTTAACCTTACTTCCTAACGGGAACCTCAATTGTCCATTTTTTAGCTTTATATCCGCCTTTGGGAATCTCACAAATTTCAAGCTATTTTTGCGGTACTTGGGCAATTTAGGCTGTTGCGTTACTGTGCCACTTTTGATACTTTTTAATAGTCCAATGTACGACTTGAAAGACTCCGCAACGTTGGTCAATGTTTGTTGAGCAACATGGGAATACAGCGCTTTAAAATGAAGATTTTCCTTGAATAATTTATGCAGGTCGTACTTGCCGGGAATTTTCCCAGTTTTGAAATACAGTTGCCGAGAATAGTAAGTCCCACAGTTAGCTAGCTTGTTTGATTCTTCGCATACAAACTCTAGTACGCTTCTCAACTCTCGGTTTGGACTGAGTAAATTTTGCTGGCATCCATAACTAGACATTTTTTTGATTCTCAATGTACTGCTTAATTACTGAAATTGGCGCACCGCCAAGAGTTGCAATAAAGTAGCTATTAGTCCATAACGTTGGTAATCGACTTTTTAGCCAAGGAAATTCTTGGCGGAGGTATCTAGAGGAGCGTCCTTTCATATACCTAATTAGTTTGGCAATTCCCAATTGAGGATCGCATTCGACTAGGAGGTGGACATGATCGGGCATTACTTCCATTTCGATTAATTCACTACCAAACTCAGTCGCAACATCTAGCAATATTTGTTTGAGGCGGGTATCAACACCTTCCACTAAAACCTTGCGACGATACTTAGGACACCACACGATATGGTATTTACAAGAGTAGACAACATTTTTGTTTGACTTGTAATTAACGCTCATAGTATAGTTATACAGCCTTAACCTACATATGATACTAATCTTGTATTAAGATTTGTTAAATACTGAAGGCGGTTGAAACCGCCGCCGACTTGTCCCCGTGCCTAAAGTCAGGGGCTTGCGTCTCGCTTTTCGGTCAAACTCAGACAATTCAAAACGGACAGCCGAGCAAAAATCCGGGAACCGTGAGAATCGGGCGCGATCGGGCCAAATGCGATCTAGTATTGGACGATCGCAGCGTATCGGGGCTCCACGTCGAAATATTTTTCGATCGGGAATTGCAGGAGTATGCGGTGCGGAACTTGCGCCCCAGCAATCCCCCGCTGGTAGACGGAAAAATTCTCGCATCGGGCGAAGCAACATTGAGATCCGACAGCCGCATCCATTTAGGCCAAGTGCAAATCGATGTGGTGTCTGCGCCGGAGGTACAAGTAGCCGCGCCGCAGACAGTTTTGCTCGGCCCGGCGGTTGCAAGTTCTTCCCCGCCGACGGGGCCTTCAAAATATGGTTTGCAGTGTCCCAAGTGCAGCCGTATTTCGCCTTACGCGCGCTTGGGTGCGGGGTGTCCGTGGTGCGGTACTTCTCTGGCGGCGGCGATGAGTGTGGTGCTTTCGCCGTGAAAGTTTGAAAAAGGGCAAATCGGGCGATCGGCTAAACACTCTCAACTTCAAAAACCTTTTTTCGCAGAAAGCTCAAAGCCGACGGCTAATGTTAAAAAAATCATCATAATGAATCCTCAACCCTTGCGCCTGCGACTGACTTGGAAAGACACAGCTACGGGGGACTGTCGCTCTCCGATACTCGACTTGCCGATCGCCTTGGGACGAATTTTTGAAGCTATGCCCGCCACAATCAACGGGAAACGAGTTTCTCGAATTGCCCTCAGCAGCAGTCAAATTTCTCGATTTCACGGAGTCATTGCCACCGAAGGCAACAGTATCGTAATTACTGACACCGGCAGCCGCAACGGTACTTTTGTCAACGGTACCCGCCAAACTCGGTGCGTGCTGGCAAACGGGGATATGCTGCAAATCGGGCCCTACGCGATCGGCATTTCCTTTGCTGTGAATTCCGCAGAAACCCACTCTGTCAATTCTCACATTTTCTTTAACCCGCAGACCAACGGGCCAGACCCAGCCCTCGCCCCGCCAATGGTTTCGCCGCATCCTCAAACAGCTAGTAGCGGAGAATTTCCGCCGATCGCATTTTTGCAGGCGAATCAAATAACCGTGCGATCGATCCAATTGATGGGACTCCCTGTAGTCGAAGTCGATTGGGCCGCCGTTGGGGGCGGTTTGGGCAGCTTTATTTGGGTGGATTTGCTGAGAATTTGCGGCGTGAAAGCCGATCGAATTGCGGTTTTGGGCATGGAAGAGCAGCCTTACGCCCGCTACCGCCGGTTGTGCCTAAATTCTCAAATTCCGCTGCGGGAACGGCTGCGATCGAATTCTGATGCTTGCCCAGACAACATTTGGGGCTGGCCTCCCTATGCTCTGCGGGAAAGCTGGCAGGAATTGCTCAAAGGGCGTTTGGGGATGTCGCTGAAGTTGATGTGGCAGGTGTTTGCTGAACCGACTTTTGCCGAAACTTATACGCCTCGCGCCGGAAATGTGTTTGATGCGATTGACAGGGAAACTCTGCGAATTGGGTGGAGTCAGATGTTTCGCTACGGGAGAGTGTTGGGAATTCGCAAAACTGATGACGGCAGGTACGCGATCGCTTATTCTCGATCGAATGCCAACCAACGAGATCATGCTTTTTTGATCGCCAAATACGTACACTTAGCCACCGGCTATCCCGCGATTCAATTTTTGCCAGACTTGCAGGAATACCGCGAAAAAACCCAGGATTTTAACTCTGTTGTCAACGCCTATGAAAACCACGACAGCGTTTACCAAAAATTGGAGGCTAAGGGCGGCAGCGTGTTAATTAGAGGCCGGGGGATTGTAGCTTCTCGCGTTGTGCAGAGAATTTACGAAGCCAGACAGCGCAACCGCAACATTCAAGTATTGCATTTGATGCGATCGCCCAAACCCCAAGGCAACAAATTTAACCTCGCCGTGCGACAAGTCGAAAATCACTACGAATTTCAACCTTTCAACTGGCCCAAAGCCTCCTGGGGCGGGGAATTGCGAGTAATGTTAGAAAAAGCTCAACCAGAATTGCGCCCGCAGTTGCTCGCAGACTGGGGCGGCACCACTACAGCCAACCGCAGCGACTGGCGGCGGATAATCAAAGAAGGTTTAAGTCAAGGATGGTATCAAATTACCTTCGGCGAAGTCGAGCGAGTCGAGCGCGACAGTCAAAACCGCACGGTGACGTACATTCAGGAAAAAGAGCTCAAAGGGCAAATTAAGTTAGAAGCTGATTTTATTATTGACGCTACCGGTTTGGACGCTAAAGTAAAAACCAGTCCCCTACTAAACGATTTAGTAGTTCAATACAATCTTCCCCTCAACAATTTGGGGCGGCTGAGTGTTAACAACGATTTTGAAGTGCCCGAATTGCGTAACACTTCCCCCACCCACGGAGAAGGGCGAGTGTACGCAGCGGGCGCGATTACTTTGGGCGGGGCTTACGCGCCTGTGGACAGCTTTTTGGGCTTGCAATACGCCGCCCTGCGTTCTGTTGAAAGTCTGGCGGTTGACGGAGTTCCGGGTGTCGGCAAATTGAGCGTTTGGCGATCGTTCGTGCAGTGGTTGAAGTGGATTTTCAATAAATCTCCAGATTGATTAGAAACAAAACTGTTTCGCATTCAATCTAAAATCCAAAATCTAAAATCCAAAATCGAATGACTCCCACCTTATTTGGTCGATGGCAAACTCGAATATTATTATTTGCAACTGTAGGGGTTTTAGTAACACTGCCATTTTTTCTAGGTTTAATCGCTGGTAAATCAGGCTCGATCTTTTTCGGGATTTTAGGCTATGTAGCGATTTTTGGCATCGGCTGGGATGCCTTATATATCTACATTCAGCAGTACCGCTGGGATCGAGATTGGCCCGGCGCGTTTCAATTGCTAGCCGGAATTTGGGAAGCACTTTTTGTCTTGCTATTAATAAAAACTATCGGTTTGCCGGGGATACCGCCGGAAGATTTTGACTTGGGAGCTTTTGCCCTGCATTACAGTTTAGTGTGGCTGGCTATTTATCTGGCATCGCAAACACTAATGCGAATTTTATTTCCCTACTGGCGTTTCCGAGGCGGCCAATGGTTGTAAGAATACCTGTCTGGGCCGTTTTACAAACAATAATCGTCTCAAACCCGCCCTGGTCATTCTATAATATAGGGGCAGGTTTAGCTAAAAATCTCCGAAACTCGTAGTTTTCGCTCAAAACGCACCCCTGCCATTCTACCAATTACCAATTACCAATTACCAATTACCCCGCGTGCACCTAATTCAACCGAAAACGGCTATATTCTCATTTTTTTCAGGTTCAGGCTTCCTTGATTTTGGTTTTGAATCTATCGGCTTTAATATAGTTTATGTAAATGAAATTTTCTCGCCATTCATCCAAGCATACCGTCACTCTCGCCAGTGTCTGAATTTACCGCAGCCAGAATACGGACACTGCGAAGGAGAGGAAGCAGATGTGACTCGACTTATAGAGGGAAAACCAGCACTTCATTTGCGGGAATTGATGCAAGATGCCCGGAAGAAACACGATATTATTGGATTTATTGCCGGGCCGCCTTGTCCAGACTTTTCAATAGGCGGCAAAAACCGAGGTGGGGAAGGAGATAAAGGCAAACTTTCAGATTCCTACATTGAGTTGATTTGCCAACAGCAGCCGGATTTCTTTTTGTTTGAAAATGTCAAAGGTTTGTGGAGAACCAAAAAACATAAAGCTTTTTATGACGAACTTAAAAATAAGTTGGCTGACGCAGGATACGTATTTGTGGAACGTTTAATTAATGCGATAGAATACGGTGTACCCCAAGATAGAGATCGGATTATTTTAATCGGTTTCCGAAAAAATATTGTCAAAGATATGGGCATTTCTTTAGAGCAAAACAGCCAAATGTTGCCTGAAGGTGTATTTCCTTGGTCAAGTCAGATTTTGTATCCCAAATCCGAAGTTTTTTCTAATCCTTGGCCTGAAACTGGTGCATTTGCCTGCGATAGTTTTTTGCCTTGCCCTGATGGCATTCCCAAAGATTTAACAGTACAGTTTTGGTTCCAACAAAATGATGTTGCAAACCATCCTAATGCCCAACACTATTTTCAACCAAGAGCGGGAATTAAAAGATTTGCTGCTGTCGATGAGGGAGATGATTCTAAAAAATCTTACAAGCGTTTGCACCGGTGGCGTTATTCCCCGACCGCTTGTTACGGCAATAACGAAGTTCACTTGCACCCCTACAAAGTTCGCAGGCTTTCTGTTGCAGAAACCTTAGCTATTCAGTCTCTGCCTAAAAAGTTTGCTCTGCCAGAAAATATGACATTAAGCAATATGTTTAAAACAGTGGGAAATGGGGTTCCTTACTTAGCATCTAAAGGTATTGCTCAAACAATTCTTAATTTTTTAGAAACAACAGAATGGCATTATAAGCTACCTATCAATAAACAGTTAGAGTTACCTTTGAAGTTTCTTTAGAATACTTACACTTAGCTATTGTGTGATAGCAGATTCAACTAAAGGTATTAAATCTGTTTTTCTGGCGTATAGGTATGTGCCATCTACAAGTTTGAAGTTTTGTTCGAGTGCTATACTATGAGGAGCAACTGCTGTTTTAAATATAGTCCTATCCGCAGAGCTTAATTCACTGGCAACCATATAATATTGCCAATTTTGATCCAACACATATCCCATTGCTTTAATCATCGCCGCTTCAAATAAAGGTTGATATCGGCGATCGGGACGGTTTGAAGTTTTAAGAGATGCTGCCGCTTTTACTTGTTCTAATTGTAATTTTCCTTTGAAAAAATTGTACAAAGCCAAACTCTCTGGATTTTTTACTTGTTGTTCTAAAAGATCGTTAATAGATGTTGTAACATCACTCTTACCAAGTACAACGATAATATAATCAGGACTTGGCATAAAAATATAGTCTTTAAAAGGAGCAAGTTTAGCTAAAGGTTGTCCAGATGCAAACTCAATACTTTTGAATAAACTTATAAATTTTGAAGAAGCTTCCTCGGCTCCTTCTTTTTGTGACTGTGAGTTTGGCAAAGAAAATACCGCGCTACAAGCATCATTATCTTTATTTATGTCTAATACAATTTCTGACAACAAGCTAGTTGCTATAAATTCATTCCATCTTCCCGTAGCGTTGTTAAGAGCACCCACTTCAGGATTTTTTCCATAGATAGTGATAAAGGCTTCTCGTGTCTTATTTCTAATCCAGTCAATAATTTCATTAACAGATAAATTACTATCTAATCTCTCGACCACTTCGAGAGATAAATGCCTGTATATTGCTGTACTATTAATCTGAATTTTACCATTGGTGCGTTCCGTGAACCATTCAGTATAATTAACCATTTTTTATTCACAGCTATAAAATGTAAGTTGTTACCCAGGTGTTAGAAAACAAGCAATGTATCTCCCCGTACTCAAAAATGCAGCAGTTTCTTAAGCAAGAACGATCGTATAATGTAAAAACGGGTTGAGAATATCTCTGCTGTTGAAAACTTTACCACAACGGCAAAACCAGCCTGCACTGAAAAATTATCTTTACTGTCCATGACTGTTAAACCCCGCCGCTATCACATCACTACTTTCGGATGCCAGATGAATAAAGCCGACTCGGAACGGATGGCCGGCATTCTGGAAAATATGGGCTTTGAGTTTTCGGAAGACCCTAACGACGCTAGTTTGATTCTCTACAATACTTGCACGATTCGCGACAATGCCGAACAAAGAGTTTATTCTAACCTGGGAAGGCAAGCTCATCGCAAGCGCAAAGAACCTGGTTTGACTTTAGTTGTGGCTGGATGCGTGGCGCAGCAGGAAGGTGAAGCGCTGCTTCGCAGAGTGCCGGAATTGGACTTAGTAATGGGGCCGCAACACGCTAACCGACTTGAAGATTTGCTGGAAGAAGTTTTTCAGGGAAATCAAGTTGTGGCGACTGAAGCTGTTGAGATTATGGAGGATATTACTAAGCCTCGTCGCGACAGCAAGGTGACTGCTTGGGTAAATGTAATTTATGGCTGCAATGAACGCTGCACTTATTGTGTTGTGCCTAATGTTCGCGGGGTTGAACAGTCGCGAATGCCGGAGGCTATTCGGGCGGAAATGGAGGAGTTGGGCCGTCAAGGTTACAAGGAAGTAACTTTGTTGGGGCAGAATATTGATGCTTACGGGCGCGATTTGCCGGGGACGAAACCGGATGGTAGCAACCAGCATACTTTGACGGATTTGCTTTATTTTGTGCAGGATGTTCCTGGGGTCGATCGCCTCAGATTTGCTACTAGCCACCCGCGCTATTTTAATGAAAGATTGATTAAGGCTTGTGCGGAGTTGCCGCAGGTTTGCGAACATTTTCATGTGCCTTTTCAGTCGGGAGATAATGATATTTTGAAGGCGATGTCGCGGGGTTATACTCAGGAGAAGTACCGCCGGATTGTTGATATGATTCGCGGTTATATGCCGGATGCTTCGATTACTGCTGATGCGATTGTGGGTTTTCCTGGGGAGACGGAGGCGCAGTTTGAGAAGACTCTGAAGTTGATCGAAGATGTTGGTTTTGATTTGGTGAATACGGCGGCTTATTCGCCTCGCCCTGGGACACCGGCTGCTTTGTGGGAAAATCAGTTGAGTGAGGAGGTGAAGGCCGATCGCCTGCAACGGATCAATCATGTAGTCACAACAACGGCTATGGAACGATCGCAGCGCTATTTCGGACGCACTGAGGAGGTTTTGGTGGAAGTTCAGAATCTTAAGGATTCAAGTCAGGTGATGGGACGCACTCGCGGTAATCGTCTCACTTTTTTTAAGGGCGATATTGCACAGTTGGCGGGTAAAATTGTGCGGGTTAAAATTACTGATATTCGCGCTTTTAGTTTGACTGGAGAAATGCTGTAAGGGTTTTGAAATATAGCATTTCTCAGAAAAATGAGGTGCTGTCGGGCATAGAGCATAACTCACAACGCGATCGAATCGCTATAACTTGTGCAAAACCTCTATAGCAATCCTTGCAGGAGTCGTAAATATTTTTACCCCACCCCAACCCTCCCCGAACTCGCGGGGAGGGAGTAAGAAATTCACACATGATTTAGGAGGATTGCTATATTATGTTGTAGGGGGCCCCACAAGCATCTGAGATAAAGATTATAGCAATCTTCGCATCAGTTGTGTAATTTATTGTAGGGCTGTTCCCTTTGAAAATCCCCGATTAATCAGGGGTAGGCACTCTTAGCGCTACCCCTACAAGTTTTGCGAATCATTTAGGATTGCTATAGTGCGATCGAGAGGAATGCAAGTCCTCATTTAAATTAACAAAATAGGGTTTAAATTCATGACACAAAGTTCAGGATTCGACGAACAACTGTCTGCTTCACAAGCTGATTTGCCGCAGCCAAACGAAGAGGGAGAATATACAAGAACTTCGCACCGATATTGGGAAGTGGTAGATTCTGACCCGAACGGTCTCAACTGCCGCATGGGATCTCATTCGATTCGGGAAATTGAAGATCCGGGGAGCAAGATAGATTTAAATATTGGCAGTTGGCCTGTTGTTGGTACTTTGAAACAAGGGCAGAATTTTGAAATCTATCTCGGCCCTAGCGGATTGGGGGTTTTGTATGACGATCGACATAAACCTTGGTTTTTTGTGGCAAAAAGTGAGGGTGTGGGCGGGCCGAGCAGTTGTTTTGTTCGGGCTCGCAGCAGTTTTGTGAAACCTGTACAGCCGGAGTAGTCTGTATAGTTTATCTTGGCTAGAGATGGTTTATTTTCTAACAAGATATATTTTTTTACCGCAGAGGGCGCAGAGAACACAGAGAAAGAGTGGGAGGGAAGGGATCGGCGGTTCGTTTCTGCGTTGGCTGCACTCACTGCGTGTATATTTGTCAAAAAGTACGGGGAGTATTGAAAAATGACGAAGATGCGGATCGGGTTACTCTTTGGCGGGCGATCGGGCGAACATGAAGTTTCGATTAGTTCGGCGCGGGCGATCGCCCGTGCCCTCGCTGCTGATGCAAATGCCTCTAAATACGAAGTTCTGCCGTTTTACATCCAAAAAGACGGCCGCTGGCTGTCGGGCGCGACACCACAAAAAGTTTTAGAAACAGGAAAATCTCTGGAAATAGAGTCGCAAACAGCACAAGGAGAACCCGAAAACTCTGCTTTGTCTTCTCCACAACCGCAATTTCCTAATTTTAATTCCGTAGATGTTTGGTTCCCGGTTTTGCACGGGCCCAACGGCGAAGACGGTACGGTGCAAGGGTTGCTTAAATTATTGCAAATTCCTTTTGTCGGTTCCGGGGTTTTGGGATCGGCGCTGGGAATGGATAAAATTGCGATGAAAATGGCTTTTGCTCAAGTTGGTTTGCCGCAGGTAAAATATGTCGCTGTCAACCGTTCCGACATTTGGTCTAATCCTTGCGTTTTCCCCAAACTGTGCGACAAAATAGAGGAAAGTTTGGGTTATCCTTGCTTTGTGAAACCCGCGAATTTGGGTTCGTCTGTGGGAATTTCTAAGGCTCGATCGCGCGCTGAATTAGAAGCGGCTCTCGACAGCGCCGCCAGCTACGACAGGCGGATCATTGTGGAAGCGGGTGTGGTGGCTAGAGAGTTAGAATGTGCGGTTTTGGGCAATGACAACCCAAAAGCTTCTACGGTGGGAGAAATTACTTTTAAAAGCGATTTCTACGACTATGAAACTAAATATGCTGAGGGACAGTCCGATTGCTCGATCCCGGCAAAAGTTAGCGGTGCGATCGCCTCGCAAATTCAAGAAATGGCAGTTCAAGCGTTTTTGGCTGTAGACGCAGCCGGTTTAGCGCGAGTAGATTTTTTCTACATTGAATCTACGGGAGAAGTTTTGATTAATGAAATTAATACTTTCCCTGGCTTTACAGCTACCAGTATGTATCCTCAAATGTGGGCGGCAGATGGAATTTCTTTCCCGGAATTAGTAAATTCTTTAATTGAATTAGCTCTCGAACGGCACGGGAAAAAAGGTTGAATGGTGAGTCGCTGTCCTGTTTTGGTAGCAACAGCAAAAAGTAATACCAATTTCATAAAGTAGCGCTAGATATTACCCCCCCAACCCCCCCTTATTAAGGGGGGGCTTCGGATTTCATCCATAGCATATCTTTAGAAAACTGGTATAAGTTATTCCGCAGGATATATCCATAGTAGCGGAAACGATATAAGATGGTTGTGGCAGGCAATGCCTGCCAGCAGCTCAATTTCTGCGGCTGGTCGAGCAACTGATGATTTTCTGCAGGCTGGTATAAATAAATGCAACATAAAATGGTTGACTCAGAACCGCGAATAGCAGTGTCAATCTCGCATCAGGCATCTCCAATTTTAACTGGGTTAACTTAGATGAGACGTTTCACTCAACTGTCGAATTGGTGGACTTGGGGACTGTTATTTCCGCTAACGGTACTCAACTGCTGGTTGGCACTCCTGGTTTTTGAATATTTTCGGGCCCTGATTACTGTTTTGGTAGTCGCTACAGTGTTCTCTTTTTTGCTAGATTATCCGGTGCGCTTTCTCCGCAGATACGGTTTGGCGCGCGATCGGGCAGTTTTGTCGGTATTGTTTGTGACTTTACTGGTATTAGTGGTTTTAACTATCACTCTGGCTCCTATTTTGCTCAATCAAGTCACTGAACTCGCCACGAGGCTGCCGACTTGGATAGTTTCTGGCACGCAACAGATTGAAGCGTTCAACAAGTGGGTGGAAAATCGCAATCTCCGCATTGATATTACCAGTTTAACTGCTCAATTGAACGATCGACTTTCAGCTCAATTGCAGTTTCTCACGGGCGAAATCCTCAAATTTGGTTTGGGTGCGGCAGACAGTGCGGTGAATTTTCTACTGACAATAGTCCTGACATTTTACTTGCTTTTGCACGGCGATCGCGTGTGGGAAGGATTGTTTAAGTGGCTACCTTCCAAGCTGAGCTTGCAATTGCGGCTGTTGCTGGCGCGAAGCTTCCACAACTACTTTGTCGGTCAAGCAACTTTGGCGGGTTTGATGGGAGTGTCGATGACTGTGGCTTTTTTAATTTTACAAGTTCCCTTCGGATTGCTGTTCGGTTTGGGTGTGGGTGTAATGACGATGATTCCCTTCGGGGCACCTTTTAGTATTTGCATTGTCAGTTTGCTGATTGTATTAAACAACTTTTGGCTTGGTGTTACTGTTTTAGTTGTCGCTACAGTCATCGATCAAGTAATTGAAAGCGGGATTGCTCCTCGGTTGTTAGGCGGTTTTATCGGCTTGAATCCCGTGTGGATTTTAGTGTCGCTGCTAATAGGAGTCAAGGTGGCGGGAGTAGCAGGTTTGATCGTTGCCGTGCCGATGGCTGGTTTTATTAAGAATGCTGTTGATGCTTGGGAAACTTCGAGGAACAAGTCGGGGGAAATTGATGAGGTTCATTCTATTGAGCCTGCGGAACAATAATACTATTTTAGATTTGAGATTTAAAAATTGGGAACGATCTGGCAGCCCGTAAAATAACCCCGATCGCCTTTGCAGTCAAGACTCAGTTTTGACTGCAAACTAATTTAATTGCAGTCGCGACCGCTGAGTTGACAAAACTGATTCGATGAAGATTTATTCCGAGAAAATACGGAATATGCGGGTCAGCTACCGTAGTATGTATTATCGCATTCAGGTGCCAATTCGCCGGTGCTGACAAAAGCTCGTTAGCGAAGCCAACGAAGAGGATCGCACTTACAAACAGCAATCAGCCATTAGCCGGGTACAGTCCGGTTTCTACCCCACCTTGTAGGGGAAACCCTACCAGGCAACTACATCAAACAAATGCTTGAATTAAAATTATAGAACATTTAGTTCTAAGTTAATAGGTGCTAAAAATGCCAAACCATAATTATAACTCTCGCCCGTTATCCCACCAAATCAATACTATGTCAACCAAAAATATGCCAAATCAAATTCAGCCCGACCGCAAGTTTTCTCTGCCGAAAAAACTTGCTTTTTTATCCCTAATTTTGCTCGGCTCCACGGCAACTGTCGGCTGCAACGCCCTAACTTCTCAAGTTCCCGGTTCTTCTAACGCCATCAAAGCTGAACCTGCAAATGCAGCGCAAATCTCAGCACTGCCTGCCAATATACTGCCTTCTCAAGACTCTAATTTTGTGACTAAAGTTGTGCAAGAAGTCGGTCCGGCAGTGGTGCGGATCGATTCTTCTCGCACGGTGAAAACTCAACAGCCCGATGTTTTGGAAGATCCGTTTTTCCGCCGCTTTTTTGGGCCGGACTCTCCGCTCCCGCAGGGAAATCGGGTAGAACGCGGCTCCGGTTCGGGCTTTGTTTTTGGTTCCGACGGTCGCATTTTGACTAACGCTCACGTTGTTGACGGCGCGGATACGGTGACGGTAAAACTCAAAGACGGTCGCGAATTTGTCGGCAAAGTTTTAGGCGTAGATACAGTTACTGATGTGGCTGTTGTGAAAATTGAAGCTAACAATTTGCCTGTGGTGAGTTTGGGTAAATCTGAAGAATTGCAGCCGGGAGAATGGGCCGTGGCGATCGGCAATCCCCTCGGTTTGGACAATACCGTGACTGTGGGGATTATTAGCGCTACAGGCCGTTCTAGTGCCGATGTCGGCGTTCCCGACAAGCGCGTCAGCTTTATTCAAACCGATGCCGCGATCAATCCGGGTAACTCCGGCGGCCCGCTGCTGAACCAGCGCGGTCAAGTTATTGGGATGAATACGGCGATTATTCAAGGTGCCCAAGGATTGGGTTTTGCGATTCCGATCGATCGGGCACAACAAATTGCCGACCAATTAGTAACAACTGGAAAAGCGGAACATCCTTATCTCGGCGTTCGGATGTTGAGCATTACTCCCCAAATCAAGGCAGAATTCAATAAAAATCCCAACACTAAATTGAGGCTGACTGAAGATAAAGGCGTGTTAGTTCTGGGAGTTGCGAAAGATTCTCCGGCCTCACAAGCGGGAGTTCGCGTTGCCGACGTGATCAAGAAAATCAACGGTCAAGAGGTCAGCGATGCTGGCAGCGTACAGCAAATTGTCGAGAAAAGTACAGTGGGTGCCGATATGCAGCTTGAGTTGAGCCGCAGCGGACAACCTGTGACTGTGGCAGTGAAAGCTGGGGCTTTTCCAGCAGATCAAAAGCAGCAGTAGAACCGAAAAAATAGGATATCCAGAACCCCGAATTCTTCAAGAAATCGGGGTTTCAATCATTCTACTCGGCGGTTAAAAACGCTGAGGTAGTAAAACAAAGCCCGCCAGCGCGGACTAAGAAATACAAGGATAGTTCAGCCAAATTTGTTATAATTTACAATTATTTCTATTGGCAATCGAGAGGTAAAAAAATGGCTCATATAAATTTGCGCCGCCCCGAAAATATCAGCGGTAATTTTTATGTAGACAGTAGCTGCATTGACTGCGATACTTGTCGGTGGATGGCGCCGGAAGTATTTACTCAAGCGGGAGAACAGTCGGCGGTTTACCGGCAGCCGACAAACGAAAAGGCATCCATGCGAAGTCTCGCGGCTCTTTTGTCTTGTCCCACAAGTTCTATCGGCACTGTAGAAAAACCCAAAAACATCAAAGAAGCCCAGCAACTGTTGCCCGCACTCGTAGCAGAAAATGTCTATCACTGCGGCTACCACTCAGAGAAATCCTACGCCGCGGCCAGCTATTTAATTGTCCGCCCCGAAGGAAACATTTTAGTTGATTCACCCCGTTTTGTGCCGCCGCTAGTCAAAAATATAGAAGCAATGGGAGGCATTCGCTATCTGTACTTGACTCACCGCGACGATGTGGCAGACCATCAACAATACCGCGATCGTTTTGGGTGCGATCGCATTCTCCATGCTGATGAAATTAACGCGGATACTCGCAGTGTAGAAATTCAATTATCAGGCAGCGAACCGTATCAATTAGCTGATGATTTGTTGATTCTACCTACTCCCGGCCACACGAAAGCTCACACAGTTTTGCTTTATAATAACAAGTTTTTGTTTAGCGGCGATCATCTGGCTTGGTCGGAAAATTTGCAGCAGCTAATTGCCTTTCGCGAAGTCTGCTGGTATTCTTGGCCCGAACAAATCAAGTCTATGCAGAATTTGGCTGATTACTCGTTTGAGTGGGTGTTGCCGGGACACGGCCGCAGGTATAATGCCGATCGAGAAACGATGAGCAATCAAATGCAAAAGTGTATTGCTTGGATGGTCGATGCTTAATCTGATATACTGAATACAGCCTTTCGAGATATCATATGAGGTACTATCCGGGATAGGCCAAACCGGGCATACCTCACTTTTTTGAGAACCGCTATATAAGTTTTTACCATCACTAACTTGAATGTTGGAACTACTTGCAAGAATCACAATTAATCCCAGACAGTGTAGCGGTCGTCCCTGTATTCGCGGCATGAGAATTCGGGTATCAGATGTACTAGACTTATTTGCGGCTGGTTTGAGTGCGGAACAAATTCTCGAAGAAATGCCCGATCTGGAAATAGACGACCTCAAAGCATCTCTTTTGTACGCCTCACGTAAACTTAATCATCCAGTATTGGTTGCATTGCGATCTGCCTAGATGCACATCTGTCACCAGCGATCGCAACCTGGATGACTAATACACTGGGAGTAGCAGCGGTAGCCTTGCGCGACATTGGACTGAGAGATGCTGAAGATCCTGAGATTTTCGAGGCAGCCAAAGCGCAGGGAGTTATTTTGATGACTAAAGACAGTGATTTTGTTGATTTAGTCGATCGTCTTGATTCCCCCCCACAAATTATTTGGTTGACGTGTGGCAATACATCAAACGATCGCTTGCGAGAGATTCTCAGTGCAACGTTGTTAGATGCGCTGGAACTTTTGAGAACAGGTGAAAGGTTGGTGGAGATTAGCGGGGATTAGTCGCCACAGTAAAAATTCCAATGCTAGGGAATTTGACAACTGATATCAAATCCGGTAGCATCGGAATGATTCAGATATATATTCTCTCCCTCTGTGTACTCTGTGTACTCTGTGGTTAAATCATTCCGATGCAAGCGAAAACAATATGACTAAGCTTTTTCCTTGGGAATGGCAACCAAAGTGATAGAATTAGCGGGATAAGTTGCCTTGAATCCAGCACCGCTGACAGCCAAATCATCCTGACGGACGATCGCCCGCAAATTTGCCTCGCTGTAAGTGTAAACTTGAGCTTTGGCGGCTGGGTTAAATCCTTTCAGACTCAAGTTTCCCGTCAACTTTTGGCTGGTTTTGTTAATGATTACTAGCGTCAAAGCACCGTCGTTAGTGCGTTGCGAGCCGTAGATTGACAAAAGTTCCTGGTCTGTGCTGTGCGATCGCACCCAAGTATCCCCGTACTTGCTGCCCTTCCCGTCATAATTCAGGTACGTGCGGAAGGCATAGGAACCCGGTTCAGAAGACTTCGGAGGCCCCCACAGCGTCGCTAAATCCAGTTGTTCTCGCCCAAAAATCCCCAGTACATCGGCTTGGGCTAAAGCCCCGTTAATCGACTCTAAACCGCCCCAATTGTATTCAGTAATCGCGACTTTTGTACCGGGATAATCCTGCTTTACCCAGTCTCGAAACCGGGGAATAATTGTTAGCGGCGGATTCGATTTACCAATCCAGCTTTCATCAGTATAAGTGCTGTCCCACAGAGAACGAGTCGATCGCAACCGGGCTGCTTGCGTCTTAGCATCGCCGGCGGGACAATTCGCCACACAGAGGTCATCGACGACAGGATAGTAGTGTTCGTCAAAATAGTCGAGGATGCGAACACCTTTTTGCTGTTCGTAAGCCCGCATTTGCTGCAAGTACCACCGCGCAAACCAGACACCGCCGTGTTTTTCGCGATCGCCCTTTACTCCCGAATCCACATAAACAGGCCAGCCGAAATCCGACGGGCCCAGTACCTTAGCGGTGGGATCTGCGGCTTTTACCATTGAGGCATATTGGTAAGTGCGATCGCGCAATTCATCATAACTTGTCGCTTCTGGATGAACATCGCGGTGAGTGTTTCCCCAGCCGCTTGGTTCGTTATCCATTTGATAAATTTGCACGCCGCCCGATTCAGCAGTACCGTGGGTTTTAACTAAGTGTTGAACCCAAGCTTTCTGGAAAGCTGCATCGCTAACAATACTAACATCAAGGCGGTTGTTATCTGTTATTAAACTGCCGTCTGGACGCTTTCCGTTGCCGCACTTGTCCTCTTCTGGAAAAATATAAGGATTGGTTTTTTCTTGCGCGCCGTATTTGGCTACTCGAAAGCCGCAATTCCAGATGCTCAATTTATTTACATAGCCAATCATCGGGATAGTAACGATGCTTTTGCTGCCGTTTTTGCGGTTGGTGTTGACAATTTTGTCGATCGAATCGCCGGGAATCGGGTTTTTGTTGTCGCCGCCGCCCACGAAGAAGAAGTCATCGCCGCTGTTGGAGGAATCGACTAACCAGTTGTAGCGGCTGGTGTGATTTGCGCCCCAGCGTTCGACTGGAATTCGCAACTCTTTAGCGATGGCGGGATCTAGGGCATAATCGTTCATACCGTAGATGTCGGGGCTGATGGAATGGCGATCGGCTGTAACGTCTACAGATAAGGTGAGATTTGCTGTTTGGGCGATCGGGCTTTTGAAGTAAACTGCGGTGGCGATCGTTGCCAAAGTCGTGATTAAACCCAATAAAAATAGGACAAGCCAACGAGGTTTATTTTCGGGAGACAGCCACAAAAATCGTGCATTCATTAATTTATGATATAGTGTTTAATAAAGCTTGTTTAAAATCTACTGCACTTTTGTAATAAATTTCAGGATTGTCGATTAAAGCGCGATCGATTGCGGTAGCTAGCGGTTTAGGGATCGAAGAAGTGCGATCGCGAATAGGAACCGCATCATTATCCAACACAGCACGAAACGGGTCAAGTTCCACAAAATTGCGAGGCGAATATCCCGTAATCATCACATACAAACAAGCCGCCGCCGCCCAAACATCAACCTCCGGTTTCGCATACTTATAATCAAGCACTTGCTGTCGCGGCATAAAATACGGCGTACCAACAGCATTACCACTCAGAGTTAAACCACTTAAACCCGCTTGATCGAAAGCCTTTGCTAACCCATAATCGCCAATTCTAGCAACTTGTTTACCGCCAATATTCGCCAGAAAAATATTCCCCGGCTTCAAATCCCGGTGAATCAAACCCCGTCCCTTTGCAAAACTCCCATCAGCCAATCTTACATTCGGAATTTCCGCATTATGAGTATAAGTCAAACCATCTAAAACTTGTGCAATAATAGCTACAGATTCGGCGATCGGCAAAGTGCTAACACCGCGTTTTGCCATCAAATCAACAACACTACCGCCGTCGCAGTATTCCATTGTAAAAAAGAACGTTTCCTCGGCATAACCAGACTCTTTCAATCCTACCACATTGGGATGTTTTAAAGATTTGGTATTTTCAATTTCCCGCATAAACCAATCAACCGCCCGCTGATTCGCAGCTACTTTTGGTAGCATCACCTTCAGCGCAACTTCTTCATTAGTTTGTTTTTGTCGCGCCAAATAAACCAAACTAAAACCACCCCTACCCAACTCCTTCAGCAAAACGTAATCGCCGAGAACTCCGAGATTGCTCACATTAGCCACAGCTTTGAACAAAAAAGCTTGCAACATTTCCCACAGATTCGCTTGATTTGAGGGAATAGTAGGGGGTGTTTGCTGTTGGATATTTTTCGTCGCAATTTCCGGGTCAACAGCAACAGCAACTAGAAAAGAAGTATCGCTGAGTGTAAATTCATCTCCCCCCTGCAAGTCGCACTCTGGAAATTGAATTTGAGCAGCGTCTTCAGGAGTTTGATGAGCTTCTCGCTGACCAATTTTCTTGCTATTAACAAAAGTACCATTTTTGCTACCAAAATCGCGCACTCGGATATCGGGAGGATTGATATCTAGCAAACAGTGATAGCGAGAAATCGTGCGGTGTTTTTCATCGTCGGGAATATTGGGGTAGCAATCTTTGGCGCGGCCAATAATGCAAGTTGTGCGGGTATCAAAGGTAAATACTTGGCCTTTGAGATTACCTGCGACGATAGTGAGGGTAACTTTTGAAGTCATATAAATTATAGATTTTGTATTATTCAATTTTGAATTTTGGACACTCGAAACTCTTGCTCCCACCCCGAACATCGGGGCCAACTCTTGCTCCCCCCCTTACCAAGGGGGGGCTGGGGGGGTAAAAGAGTAGATGCAATAAACGATTAAATATCATCTACATTTCCAACTCTTACTCCCACCCTTAACAAACAGCTAACTCTTGCTCCCCCCCTTAGCAAGGGGGGGCTGGGGGGGGTAAAAAAGCCAAGCAAGCAACGAAAAACCCCAAATAAAAAAATGACAAAACTTTACAACAAAACCTCAGAAAAACTCAAGCGACAGCGACTTCGCAGAGAAATGACAAAAGCTGAAAAACGTCTCTGGGACAAAATCAAAAACAGACAGCTTGAGAATTGTAAATTTCGCAGACAGTACAGCGTAGCAGAATTTGTAATCGACTTCTACTCACCGGAAATCAAGTTAGCACTAGAAGTAGACGGTGACAGTCATTTTCAAGAAGGTGCTGTAGAATATGATGCAGCAAGGCAAGAATTTATTGAATCAGCAAGAATTAATTTTTTGAGGTTTACAAATGATGATGTTTATCATAATTTGGATGGGGTTCTAAATGTGATTGTAGATGGGATTAAATCGCTCAGAGTATTAGGTGTTTTACCCCCCCCAGCCC
>NZ_JBARVX010000291.1:0-9188 GCF_049646505.1 Microcoleus sp. | reverse complement strand
GGCCGGGAAGCGGCAGCAATTCGGGAAGTGCGATCGCCGATGTCACAAGCCCAGCAGGAAATCCCGCCCAGAGTGAAAGCGGAAGCTCTTCCTCAGAGCCATTTGCGGGCGGTTCTGGCCCCATAGCCCGATCGCCCGCAGCCGGCCCGCCTGTCACAGCTACCAGGCCGGGAAGCGGCAGCAATTCCGGAAGTGCGATCGCCGATGTCACAAACCCAGGAGGAAGTCCCTCGAACTCAGCATCCGGTGGTAGTGGAACTGGCGGGGGGGGATCTTCAGAGCCCTTTGGCAGTGGTTCGGGCTCAGTGCCAAAACCGAAAAACTCTGGTGGAGGGGGGAGTGCTTCCCCTGCTTCGGGCCCGGCACCGGGCACTTGCATTAGCTGCGGTAAACCTGAATATCCCAGCGCCGCCAGAAAAGAAGGGCGGCAGGGTCAAGTGACAGTCAAGTTTGATATTGACCCCAACGGTAAGGCATTCAACATCGCGATTTTGACTTCTAGCAAATACGACGACTTCGATCGCGCAGCGATTAAAACAGTAGAAAGATGGAAATTTGCCTCATCAGAAAGCGGCATTCAAGGAAAAACAGCTTCTATTACCTTCCGGCTCAATGAGTAGGTATTTTCTGGAAACCTAGCAATTTGGCTGGGAATTCAATAGCACCAAGAAAGCAACTGTAAATCTAAAAATTGAATTTTGTGTGAATTATGAATTTTGGAATGTCGCCAGCAATATTAAGTAAACTTCAGCGATTTGGATTCGCTCTATTACTTGGCTCCAACTTGGGAATTGCTCAGTTATTTGTCAACCCTGACAGCGCAATGGCAGGAGTGATTACTTTACCCGATGGCGGACGTTGTGAGGGAGAATTGAGCGAGGGCAAACTCAGCGGGCCCGCTAGGTGCGAATATGCCAATGGCGATCGCTATGAAGGGCAATTTCTCAACGGCCAACCTCACGGTAAGGGAACCTACACATTTAAAGCAGAAGGTCGATACCAAGGAGAATTTGCCGGCGGGCAATTCAACGGTCAAGGTGTCCGCGAATTTGCTAACGGCAACCGCTACGAAGGAACTTTTAAAGACGGTGAATTCGACGGTACAGGTACTTTTACTTCCACTAACGGCATTCGTTATGAAGGCTCTTTTACCAATGGTTCTCCCAGCGGTCGGGGGGCTTTTACCTTCAGTGATGGCACTCGTTGCGAAGGAGATATTAAAGAAGGCAAAGTTAACGGTAAAGGAGTCTGTCAATATGCTAATAAGAACCGCTACGAAGGAGAGTTGTTGAGTAACTTGCCTCACGGACAGGGAACCTATACTTTTGCGGTCGGAGGTAGTTATCAGGGGCAGTTTAGTGAAGGGCAATTTGATGGCAAAGGGGTTCGCGAATATCCGAACGGCAACCGCTATGAAGGAGAGTTTGTCAAGGGCAACGCTCAAGGTCAGGGGTTGTTAACTTTTAAAGAAGGGGGACGTTATCAAGGGCCGTTCGAGAATGGAGAATTTAATGGTGAGGGTGTCCGCGAGTTTGCTAATGGCAATAGCTATAAAGGCATTTTTGTCAAGGGTAAGATGAGCGGAAATGGAGTTTATATTTTTGCCAATGGCGATCGCTGCGAAGGCGAATTTAGCGAGGGTCAGTTCAGCGGTAAAGGCAAGTGTACCTATGCTAATGGCGATCGCTATGAAGGTCAATTCCTCAACGGTCAAAAACACGGTCAAGGTTCCTACGTTTATGCAGATGGAACGAAGGTAGAAGGAAATTGGCAACAGGGTCAAATTAAAAAATAACCCTTTGACAGAATCACCGTTCTTTCATGTGCGGTGATTTTTGACCAATAATTTCAAAGGTGGTACCCGCCACGTGATTTATCCGTGGAATCAATCCTTGCATCTAAAATCTAAAATCGTCAATCCCCCGAATTTATCCGTGGGTAAATCCTTGCATCTAAAATCTAAAATCTAAAATCTAAAATCTAAAATCGAATGACGCTTATTAGGAGTCTGCTCCGCAAGCGTATTCTTGCGTCTCCTCTGCGTCAGTTGACAGTCGTAGAAATGGCCGATCCTAACTTTATACCAATTTCAAAAAATAATGCAACAGTATTCTTGTCCCCCCCCAAAGCATCGGGGGGGGTAGGGGGGGTCGGAGAGTATTGCATGATTTTAGAGAAATGGTATTATTTACAGCATATTCTAGATTCATGAAGTACAGTAGCAGCTATAGCGATTCGATCGCGTTGCGAGGTATGCCCGCGGAGGCCACTCCTAGCACCTCATGTTACGATCGAAAGGCTATAGTTACTGTCTGCTCTTCTCTATCAAATTAATTTAAATACATTTACCTGGCTAAAAAATCTTTTAAAAATTATATTTTGGGCGGATTCATCCACCAAAGTTTGTCCTTCATAATTCTCGCGCCCGATCCACCGAGGAGTGTCAAATAGAATATATCGCCCGTTTTACGCATCGCTGCATATAAATTTGAAATACCTTATCCTCACGGTTGATTTGCCGGCACTCTGAAAACAATCTTCTCGCTTCGGCAAACCTCTCCTTATTGTACAATACCAAACCTTCCTCAAAGATTGTTTTTGTGTCTAACTTTTTCTGTCGCAACTCCGGCGGATCTCCGCTGAATACTTCATAAATCGTTACCAATTGCGATTTACCTTTGACTGTGACGCGATCGATCAATCTAAAATCGTAAACTTCGTTCAACTGTATAAAAGTATTTTGAGTAATTAACATCGAGACTCCATACTCTTTCGTCAAATCTTCCACGCGGGAGGCTAAATTTACCGCATCGCTGATCACCGTGCTGTCCATCCGACTTTGGCCGCCAACCGTGCCTAACATCAAAGAACCCGTATTGATGCCAATGCCAATTTGCAGTGGCGGGCGATCGGGTCGATGGCGATTAATATTGTACTCGTTAAGCTGTTCTAGCATCGCAATTCCAGCTTTCACAGCATCGTCCGCACTGCCATTAAACAGCGCCATAATCGCATCGCCAATGTATTTATCAATAAACCCAAAATTTTCAGTAATTGCAGGCTCCATTCGCGACAAATAAGCATTAATAAATTGAAAATTTTCTTCAGGATTCATAGTCTCAGAAAGAGCAGTGAAATCGCGAATATCTGAAAACAGCACCGACATTTCTTTCTGCACTTGATCGCCTAATTTTACGTCCAGAATACTTTCATATCCCAGAAAGTGGAGAAATTGGTGCGGCACAAACCGCCCGTAAGCATCTGTTAAATTTTCTTCGGCTGCTAAAGCTTTTTCCAGATCGTTTGTGAATTGGCGGCGCTCGGTTTCTACCTGTTGACGCTCTGTGATGTCTTGAAAAACGGCGATCGCGTAAACTATGTTTTTCCGTTCGTCGTAGATTGGAGTCGCCCAAACCTCGATCGGCACAATCTTCTCCCGGCGGTGAACTTCCGCATCGTCAACGTGCACCACTTCCCCCCGCAGCGCCCGCACAATCGGTTGAATTTCGTGCGGATACAGCTCATTGCTTCCAGCACGGTAAGTTTGATAAAATTCCGATAAACTGCTAAGAACAACATCAGAAACCAAGCCTTTGCCAAATATTTTCTCAGCCCAAGAATTCATGTAGCAAGGTTTTCCGACACCATCTACCACAAATATACCCACCGGCACCGCTTCCAGCAATTGAGTCAGCCGACTTTCACTTTCTAACAGCGCTTCATTTAACTTTTCTTGAGCTACCAAAGCTTTTTCCAAATCATTCGTAAACCTGATCCGTTCCACATCCACCACTCTTCGCAAAGTAATATCCTCAGTAAAACCCTGATAGTAAAGCACCTCACCGCTAGCATCAAAAATAGTGCGCGCGTCCTCAGAAATCCAGATAACACTACCATCTCGGCGGTAAACTTCCGACTCAAACTCAGACACAGTACCGTACTGTTCCATCATTGCAAAAAACTCTTGACGGCGCTGCGGTTGCACGTATAATTGCCGCTGAATATCATTAACACTAGACATCAACTCTTCAGGGGAATCATAGCCGTAGATTTGAGCCAGAGCAAGATTAGCGCTGAGCAATTTTCCGTCAGGTGCAGTCTGAAAAATACCTTCAAGAGCATTTTCAAATATTTGGCGATACTTTTCTTCAGCTTGCACCAGTGCTGCTTCCGCTTGCTTGCGTTCCGTAATATCAGTAAAAGCAATAATCCCGTAAGAAATATCGCCGATAGAATCATAAATAGGAGTCGCCCAACTCTCCACCGGAATAACCTTATTCCCAGTCCTAATTTCTACACCCTCAGTCCGCACTGTTTCGCCCCGGAGCGCCTGCATAATTGGCAACTCTTCCACAGGACATCTCTCATTAGTTCCGGCTTTATAAAATTGATAAATTGCCGCTTTCTGCTCCGAATTAATATGCGGCACAGTGCCTTTACCAAAGACCTCCCGCGCCTTCTGATTAGCATAAAAAGATTGACCGTTAGCATCGAGCACGCACACGCCCAGCGGCATAGCTTCCAGATATTGCGTCAACCGACTTTCGTTTTCGTGGAGTTTGGAAATCAGCATCGCCTGCTTGCGGTTTAATCTTGCCAACTCCTGATTCATCTCCTGAAGTTCTATTTGTTTTTCAGCTAATTGTTTGTCTTGAAAATATTTGTATATTGCTTCAGTAACGGTTAATTTTAAGTCGTCAGATTGCCAAGGCTTAGGTATGTATCGGTACAATTTAGCATAGTTAATAGCATTGGCTACGGCCTCCAAATCTGCCTGCCCCGTCAGCATAATCTTGAGAGTGTTCGGCGAGATGGCATGAACGCTCCTCAATAGCTCGTCTCCTTTCATCTTCGGCATGATATGATCGGAAATAACCAAAGGAACTTCATACTGTTCTGCTAAAAGTTCTGACAGCAACTCTAAAGCTTCTTCGCCGTTTTCGGCAGTTTCAATTAAATATTTATCTTCAAAGGCTTTGAGCAAGTCTATTTCCAGACTATCGAGTATAGTCTGCTCATCATCAACACAAATAATGACTGGTTTTTTCATAAATTTGCTAGACCAGACTTAATTGCTTCAATTAATTCTTGATTTTTCCAAGGCTTTTGTATGAAAGCATGAAGATTTGCTTGAGTTTTTGCGCGATCGATTGCTTCTGCGTCGGCTTGCCCCGTCAGCATCACTGTCACAATTTGCGGATATTTTTGATGAATTGCAATCAGCAACTCATCTCCTTTCATTCCGGGCATCAACCAATCAGAGACAATCACTAGAATGTTAACCTCATCTTCACATAGCTCTTCAATAATTTCCAGTGCTTCTGCTGCGCTTTCAGCAAATTCGCAAAGATATGTACCGTTAAATGCCTGTTGCAGTTCAATTTCCAGACTTTCCAACACTGCTAATTCATCGTCAACACACAAAATTGCTGGTTTAGACATCGCTAATTTTCTCCTTTAGTCTGGCTGAGTGAATCCCGATTGGCAAGCACATCGTTGTCTAAATTCTACATGGTGCGGGGTAGACTGCAAATTTTTAGCCCCTGCTCAGCTTTTGTGCATTTAAATTGTCTGTTAAAAAACGATCGAACCCTGAGTGGGGCGAGTCCCAAAGCCCGCCCAGAATATACAATTTAAATGCGCGACAGCTTAGATGTCTGGGGAGTGTCAACTATTAAATTAAATTAATCGGCACAGACACTGTAAATTCTGTTTGCCCGGGCACAGACTTCACATCAATTTTACCCTGATGTTTTTTAATGATTTTTTCAACGATATCCAATCCTAACCCGCTGCCTTCTCCGGCAGGTTTGGTGGTAAAAAACGGCTCAAAAATTTTAGGCAAAATTTCTGGTGGAATTCCCTTTCCGCTGTCGGTAATTTTTACGACAACGTTGGTATCTTGCTGTATCGCGTCAATTGTTAGAGTTCCTTGATTTTCCATCGCTTGTAAGGCATTGTGAATCAAATTAGTCCAAACTTGATTTAGTTCGTCGGGATAACACAGTGCGGCAGGCAATTCAGCTTCATAGTTTCTGACTATTTCCACACCCTGCTTGAGCTGGTTTTGATAAAGAGTCAATACAGTTTCAATTCCTTCAGTAATATTCACCTGTAATTTTTCGCTATTGATATCGTAACGCGCATAACTTTTCAGGGCAAAAACGACTTTAGCAGCGCGTTCTGTAGCGGTAGCTATGGTTTTGGCGCTTCTGTGAATGCTCGCAAAATCGTAAGCGGTTTTAATAATGTTTTCGCTTTCGGGATCTTTGAGCAAGGGCAAGAATTCTTCCAGGTTTCCCTGCAATCCTATGTTGACTAAAATATTGGCTAGGCTGTCAGCATTGTCAATTTCTGCGGATTGTAGTTGCTGCTTTACGCCTCTTTTCAATTCCCGTTTTTCTCGCGTAGATAAAGCGTAGTTTTGTTGGCGGGAACTGTACATCAAACTCAAGAAATCTTGCTGGCGTTCGGCGGAGAGTTCTTTAAAAAAAACTGGCAAAGTTTCGAGATTGTTATCCAAAAAGCTGGTAATATTGCCAATAGACGAGCGAATCGCCCCCAGCGGGGTATTGATTTCGTGAGCAATCCCCGCAATCAGTTGCCCCAAGGCTGCCATTTTTTCGGATTGAATTAATTGATGCTGAGTTGCGTGCAGTTCGTCTAAAGTGACTGTGAGTTCATCATTTTTTTGTTGGAGCTTTTTCCGCAAATGGCACATGGCTAAATGGGTTTCTACCCTAACTAAAACCTCTTCCATTTGAAAGGGTTTGGTAATATAATCTACCCCGCCGACAGCAAAGGCTTTGACCTTATCGAGTACGTCATTAATCGCGCTAATAAAAATTACAGGAATGTCGCGAGTGCGATCGTCAGCTTTGATTTTTTCGCAAACTTCATACCCGTTCATTTCGGGCATCATAATATCCAGCAAAATTAAATCTGGAGGCATACCTTTGGCAGCAGAAAGCGCTAATTCGCCGCTAGGTACGGGGCGGACTTTATAGCCATTGCCATTCAAAATTCCAGCTAGCAGCCGCAAATTAGCTGGGGTGTCGTCAACTACTAAAATATTGCCGCGATCGGTGCTAGGAATGTGGTTATTCATGTGAGCTTGCTTGAGAAATTAACTTTAATACTTTGTCGTACTCGAAATTTTCTATACAATTGGCGATCGCACTAGCCGTTACTGTATCCTTTAATCGAATTTGCTCGATCGAGCTTTCAATTAAATCCATATCTGCATTCAGTATTGCCAGCTTTAAATCCGCTACCAGCGACTCAGGCAATTTCACGAAATCAGCCTCAGTCATTTCGCGATCGCGTTCTGGGATTGCCGATAAATTAGCTTGACCCGGATCTTCATAAATATAGCGCACTCCGATATGTTTGTGCATAGCATCAAAAATATCGGCTTCCCGGAAAGGTTTCCGCATAAAAGCATCGCAGCCCGCCGACAAAATAACCGCCCGTTCTTCCTCCAAAACGCTCGCTGTCAGCGCAATAACAGCAGTAGCTTGACCTTTAATCGTACCTTTAATGTGTTTTGTTGCTTCGTAGCCGTCCATTACGGGCATTCTCATGTCCATCCAAATTAAATGCGGTTCCCAACTGTCCCAAATCTCAATAGCTTCTTCACCGTTAACAGCTTCTTTTAGCTCAAAATTTAGAGGATTGAGAAGTTTTATTAACAGTTGACGGTTCAGCGGTTTATCGTCTACTATCAAAATTCGATAGGGGTGTTGGTTGGGTGCGAGTGCAATCACATTGCGGGTCGGTTTTGGGCTTTCAATATCACTCGCATCGACCGCAATCACTTGAATGTCAAACTTAAAATTAGTTCCCTCCCCTACAGCAGAACTGACGCTCATTTCGCCGCCCATTAATTCCACAAATTTGCGGCTGATTGGCAATCCCAAGCCTGTACCTTCTTGCGAATCTTTGCCTGCTTGGGTTTGCACGAAAGCTTCAAAAAGATTGTCTAATTCGTTGGCAGCAATACCTGGGCCGGTATCTTTGACTTCAAAATGAAGAAATAAGTAAGAGGTAGAACCTAAACCGTTATTTTTGGCTGCATAACTCGCGTTTTCCGAATGAATTATTTGGGATATTTCACTACTATCATTTGCGGCAATATTTGTATTTTTTGATAGTTTTGAAGGGTAAACTTTTTCTCCTTCTTGCTTGCTATTCTTAGCTGATGACTGCCTGCTAACTGTGACCTCAACACCGCCTTCATTTGTGAATTTTAGAGCGTTGTTGAGCAGATTGATTAAGATTTGCCGCAATTTCAACTCGTCAGTTTCTACGTACTGCGGCAGGTCGGGACTGCGCTCGAAAACTAGCTGTAAGTGCTTGTCATCTGCTTTAAGCTGAAACATATCTTCCAAGTCGTTTAGCAGTTGATAGAGGTTGAACTTTTTGGGATTGAGGGTGGTGCGCCCCGATTCAATTTTAGATAAATCGAGGACGTTATTAATCAGGGTGAGCAGGTGTTCTCCGCTGCTATTAATTATGCTAATATTTTCTTGATGTTCTGGGGATAGGGTTTGGCTGCGAGTCATCAGTTGGGAAAAGCCGAGAATTGCATTGAGGGGCGATCGCAATTCGTGGCTCATGTTAGCCAGAAAGGCACTTTTAGCTTGATTTGCTACTTCGGCTTTGTCCTTAGCTACGGCCAATTCGGCAGTTCGCTCCCGCACTCGCTGTTCTAAGGTTTCAAAAGATTGTTGGAGCTGTTGAGCCATGCTGTTAAAGGATTTGGCTAATTCTCCCAATTCGTCAGAGCGTTGACTTTCTAGTGTTTTGTCCCATTCACCTTTAGCAATATTTTTGGCTGCTGTATTTAATCGCAAAATAGGATTTGTCACCCATTGAGAAGTTTGGATGCCAATGGAGACAGCTATTAGTAAAGCTGCGAAACACAGCCCAATCGTCGTGCGGGTATTGTTATTGATTTCTTCGGTGAAATCTGCTTCGGGAACGACTACTACAATCAGCCAGTCTAAACCTTTGCCGTCTTGGAATGGTAGAACTTTTACAAATTGTCGTTTTCCGTTTATTTCAAAATTCAAGAGATAGGAAGTTGTAATATTTTGTAATTTTACAAAAAGAGCTGCTAGATATTTTACTGTAGCTTGTGTTGAGGGGTTGACACTGGTTTCGGCTTGAAACACTTCTTTTTTATT
>NZ_JBARVX010000290.1:0-3085 GCF_049646505.1 Microcoleus sp. | reverse complement strand
TTTTGCTTAAGTTGAGAAGTTGATTAACCCATACAAAAAAAGCTCCACCTAAAAACAATGCTAGAACCGTTGCCCAAACAGGTTTAGCGATAACAACTTTTGGTATTAGCTCGGTAGATGCGATCGCTTGTGGAGGAGAAGAACAATAAGTTAATCAAATGGAATTCACCTTACCGATCCTCTAGTTCAATACTTCTAATCCTTTGGTAGTCCTAAATCTGGCAAGCTTTTTACAATTATAACGGTTTCTAAGCTGACGGTGATTACTTGTTTGATTAAGCGCACGATGTATTCTTCATCATCGAGTCGGTTGGGATCGTTGGTGATACCGCTTCGTTTATCGGTGCTGATTTGGTATTGATCGACGATCCAATCTAGGGCGGAACGGTTGCCGAGGCGATATTCTAATACTTCTGGGGGAATGCCTGTCAGCGTCAGGAAGTCGTTATATTTGATTTGGGTTTTGTCTTTGCTGAGGCGCATTTTTTCGACTCGCCAATCTATCGGGAGGTCTTTGTTTTCGATATGTTTGAGGCGATATTCGGGTTGTTGTTCGTAGTTGATATGGATTTCGGCGAGGCGTTTTCCTGCTGTGGCAAAAGGATTAAATTCTGGCGCGAAGGGGATGCGCGGTAGTTCGCGTTTGAGGTTGGCGGCGTAACGTTGGCGATAGTGGGGATGATGGAGTAGGGCGTAGGTGTAATGGAAGATGTCCCATTTGGTAATCTTGGGATCTTGATAATGGGTGTGAAATTGTTCTAACGCCCAATCTGTAATGTTTTCTTGACGATTATTTCCATTTTCATCATAGATATAAAATGGAAAACATTGAACTTGTCTCCCACCATAGTGCATATTTGGCAAACACGCACAGGCTAATGTTAAAAAAGGAATTTGAGGCTCAATTACTACTCCAATCACTTTGTTTTCTATTTCTGTATTTTGATTTGGGAAGAACCGAGCATTACTACCTGCTTCATCAATAATCACATCATCAAAATATAGAAATCTTTTAGTGAAAGGTCTATATAGACTTAATCTTGCTTTAGATGAGTTAAAATTTAGTTTTTTATAATTCTTCAGCGACCGCTTTAAATTGCGGCTCCATTTTACATTTTCATAGTCAAGAAAACTGTCAATATCAATAGGTTTTATTGAATCATGATAACTAATGAGTTGAGTATTGTAATCACTACAAAAAACCTCTACTCTTTTAAGTAATTCGTCAAGAGTGAAATCATAGACTACTGAATCTCGATTAGTAGAAACTCCTAAAGAATAAAGTTTAAAAACTGCTTCATCTTTATTCTGACTACTTCCTGATTTAACTTCTTTACTTCCTAAAGCAATAAAATTAAGAAAATCATTGCTCATATTTTGAGTCAACCAATTATTTTGACTGTCAGGAATAAGTTCTTGCCATTCCAAGTTATATAAACTTTGAGCATTTTCCAAGATCGTGAATTTATCTTTTCGTTTTGCTCTCCAGTCAACCTCTGAATACAGTAATTTATGCTCATCTATATTTCGCTTCTTTACGAAAAATGTTACGGCAACTCCTACCATTGCAGACAAGCCAAATACAGTATGTTTTTCACCAAGAGGAATTCCATCCCTCATTGAATCCTGTCTAATATCTCCCTTTAAATCCAAAACATAAATAGTGTTGAAATCTTTGGACAGATGATTTCTCATCGAATCAAAAGCTTTCTTATCTAAAAAACTGTTGTTAGTAACAAAAGCGACTATACCTTCATCCCCAATTCGATCGGATGCCCAACGTATAGCTTTAACATAAGGATCGCTGAGCTTGCTGAGTAGACTAGCTCTTGAATCTTTAGCATAGGTATCTGAGACTCTATCATCTACACCTTTTCTATCGGTTCTTTTATATTTACGATTTTTGTTATTGTCATTTTCATCAACTTGGTTGGTATTGTATGGTGGATTACCAAGAATCACAAAAATTGGAGATTCTTGCTGTCTTTTGACTCTTTGTGTATTTTCTGGGACAAACAACGATAGCTGTTGCTCATCAATCATTTCAAAAGTATCAACTAAACAAATCCCCTCAAACGCCTCATACTTTCCAGTCTGCTCAAAATACTCATGCTCAATATTCATTGCAGCAATGTAATAGGGCAACAACATCACCTCATTGCAATGCAACTCATGCTCATATTTATGAGGCAAAGCCGACTTCTGGATATCCGCAATCTCGCGCATCACCCGCATAATAAAATTTCCCGTCCCGACAAACGGATCGAGAATATGCACACCCTTATCCACCAGAGACTTGCCAAACTCCCGTTGCAAAATCTCCTCCACACTCTTCACCATAAAATTCACAATCGGCTGTGGTGTATACACAATCCCATGCGTATCTGCCACCTTCGTCGAAAAGCCCTGAAAGAACTTTTCATAAACTGTATTCAGAAAATCTTGCTTTTGCGAAAAATCATCAATCGTTGCCGCCGTCTCCTCGATCGCCCCATAAAACCGATCCAAACTACTCAAAAAATGAGCGCGGCTGAAATGCTTAGAAGTCAAGGCATTGATCACTTTCTCAATCTCAACTGCAATAATATTCCGTTGAGCAAAATCTGGATTATTGAACACACTCCGAAAAATCCGTTCCGTCAATAAATGTTGAATCAACATCTCCTCAACCGCAGACTCCGATAGATTCGGATTAATCGACTGACGGCAAAGCTGCATAAATGTCGCAAACGCATCGATGAATTTTTTGTTAGTCTTCTCCTGTGTACGGATTAACTCAAGTAGCGCCGTTGCATGATCCTTTACGCGATCGCCAAATTCCTCAGCAGCTTTTTCCCATTGCGCGATCGCAGGCGCACGATATTCAAAAAACTGGCGCACCACATCCACCAATTCCTGATCCTTGGTAATGTCTACATCCATCACCAACTTGCCATCTTGATAGAGAATCGCGCGATCGGGCTGCTGAAAAATAATATTGTCTTTGGGATAGCCCACTGCAAATTTTTTCTGAACTTCCTTCTTCAGATCATCCTTGCTATCCTTCGCTTCCCAGTAAGCACGCGGTAAATGATAAATATCTACC
>NZ_JBARVX010000289.1:0-2853 GCF_049646505.1 Microcoleus sp. | reverse complement strand
TTCCCCCCTTGGGGGGGGTAGGGGGGGGTTCTTCTTCCTTCTTCCTTCTTCCTTCGATGTTTGATCGCACTATCTATGCTAAAACCGCAGGTGGAGAGATTGATTGGATTGATGGGTTTCAACAGCTAGCAAGCTTGGGTATCAAACGGTTGGCGATTCTGGGCGGGGGAAAACTGGTGGCGTCTGTGCTGGCTGCGGGCTTGGTAGACGAACTTTGGTTGACGGTGTGCCCGTTAATTTTGGGCGGCGCGGATGCACCGACGGCTGTTGAGGGCAAGGGTTTTTTGGCGGATTTGGCTCCGAAATTGGAACTTTTGGCGGTTAAACAGGTGGGACAAGAGGTGTTTTTGCATTATAAGGTCGATCGATCGCCGCAGGTATAACATCAAGGCCCAAGAAACCGGGTTTGTTGCTGAATCTGGTGGCTGCAATCGAAGATGTTGCCAAAAACTCGGTTTCTGACTACTCGCGATTCCCGGCGATCGAATAATTGTATTAAATTGTGCCACAGGTGAGGCAAGAGAAGAGTTTTGAACCGCAGAGAGCGCAGAGGGCGCAGAGATAAGAGAGTTGGAAGAGAATCTTAATGAATTTATTCCGCCGCCTCATCCTCTCCTAACAAATCCTCTCATCCCTTCCCTCTCTGCGCCAAGAGCGCCCTCTGCGGTAAAATCCTCTTAATCTGTATTAACTTAAAATGAAGTTCGATCGCTCTACACAGATATCTCCCTATGCTGCAACAGCCAAAAGCTCAACAATATTCTGTAGCCTGGATTAGCAAAATAGGCGAAATCCCCCAAGCCTCGTGGGATGCCTTGGCTATGCCGCTCAAAACTCCTTTTATGGAATGGGATTGGCTGAATAATCTCGAAATCTCCGGTAGCGCGTCAGGTAAAACCGGTTGGCTGCCGCATCACTTGACTGTGTGGCGCAACAAACAGTTGATTGCTTGCGCGCCGCTTTATGTCAAAAGCCACAGCTACGGCGAATTTGTGTTTGACAATCAGTGGGCTGATTTAGCCCAGCGTTTGGGTGTTCAATATTATCCGAAGCTGATGGGAATGACACCGTTTACTCCTGCTGAAGGCTATCGGTTTTTGATTGCTGAAGGTGAAGATGAAGATGAGTTAACGGATGTCATGGTAAGCGCGATCGACCATTTTTGCGATCGCCACAATATCTCTGGCTGCAATTTCCTGTATGTCGATCCAGTATGGCGGCAGCGCATGGAAAACCACGGTTTCAGCACTTGGCTGCACCACAGCTATATTTGGCAAAATCAAGGCTATCAAAATTTTGACGGTTATTTAGGCGCTTTTAATGCCAACCAGCGCCGCAATATCAAGCGCGAACGCAAAGCTGTTGACCAAGCTGGTTTGTTGGTGAAAACGCTGACTGGTGATGACATTCCACAGCCGATGTTTGCTCAAATGTATGCTTTTTATGAGAATACTTGCGATAAGTTTGGTTGGTGGGGTAGCAAGTATCTGACTAAGCGCTTTTTTGAACAGTTGCACCACAATTATCGCGATCGAGTTTTATTTGTCGCCGCTTACGATAAGGAAGATGACAGACAGCCGGTGGGTATGTCTTTTTGTTTGTATAAGGGCGATCGGCTTTACGGGCGTTATTGGGGCAGTTTGCAGGAAATTGACTGTTTGCACTTCGATGCTTGTTACTATACACCGATCGAATGGGCGATCGATCGGGGTATCGAAACCTTCGATCCGGGTGCGGGCGGGCGGCACAAAAAACGGCGCGGTTTTCCAGCGATGCCTAACTACAGTTTGCACAGATTTTACAACAACCGTCTGGGGCAAATTCTTAAGTCTTACATCGGTCAAATTAATGAAAGGGAACAGGAGGAAATTGATTTAGTTAATCAGGGTTTGCCTTTTAATAAGTAGTCATCAGTCAGCAGTCAGCAGTCAGCGGGCATTTGAGCATTGGTCATCGGTAATTGGTAATTGCCATCTAATAACTACAGTCCTGGACGCATCGAAACCCAAGAAACCGGGCTTTTTATCTAATTTGCGGGCTGCAACAAAAGACGATCGTAAAAAAACCCGGTTTCTGACAGCGCTTGCGTAATACCAATTTCATAAAGTAGCGTTAGATATTACCCCCCCAACCCCCCCTTATTAAGGGGGGGCTAAGAGTTCATCTATAGCACATCTTTAGAAAAATGGTATAAGTCCTAAACTAATGACTAATGACTAATGACCAATGACTAATGACTAATTCAAAAATACTCTCCCGTCTTCTTGAATTTCTAAGGATTTTGTGTCGGTTCCCAAGTCTGTTGTAGCGCCAAAACTCACTTGCAACATTCCCGGCATTGCGGTGGCTTGGGGGCGAACCAGCAGCAATCCGCCGTCTGGGCGCTGGTAGGTGAGGGTGATCGGTACTTTGAGGTTTTGGAGCAAAATTTCCGATTGTTCGCCCAGAGTGCGCGGTTGGGTCACGCCTAGGACTTGATAATTGATCAGGGCATTGGTGGTATTCACGAGTTTAATTACTACCATGCCTTCGGCAGGCGCAACTCGCGCGGCGGGCATCGGGAAGCGGGGAGGCGCGTCTGCTGGCGCGGAGGGCATCGGGTTCTGGTCGGGATTCATACCGCGCATCGGTTCGCTGACGGGCTTTCCAGTCGCGGGAGTGGGTTGGGAAACGGGTTTTCCTTGTTGGGGCGGGGGGCCGCCTGCTTGGGAAAGTGTCGCGAGACTGACGAGTAAACCGCCGCAGGTGGCTGCTAGCAGGCTGATTTTTTTGAACGGTAGATTGTGGCGAAACATAAGTAACTCCTCACAAGTTCGATCGAGGTTTTCTAACAAATAGCATGGTAATCTATGC
>NZ_JBARVX010000288.1:0-1920 GCF_049646505.1 Microcoleus sp. | reverse complement strand
GCAGCAAAAGCTTTAACAACTGACAACTGGCTTGCCGACTTCCCGCCAGCGAAATCCCCCGGATTTATCAGTGGGGATGAGCTTAAAAGCAGTGCCCCTACAACTCAAAACTTTTTAAGAGCCAAGCTTGAAAGCTTCCACAAATAAATTGTAAATCACACCAATTTTCAGAGCATTGAGCATTTCCACCCACAAAGAACGGGTTTTTAGCCGCGGGAAACCATAAACCAGCAGGTTCACAAACTCTATCAACAATACTAACAGCGCGCCCGCGATAATATCCCAATCACCGGATTGTCCGGCCGTCGTCGAAATAGCTGTTCCCACAAAAGTGCCGAACAGCAAGCTAATTACCAACAGCGAAATCCGCCGCCAAGGATTGCTCGCCCAGCGCGTGAATTGCTCGCCCAGAACATCAATCAATCTGTTAATTCGGGTATTCTGCATAGAAGTTAAAATTTATACTGATGAGTTGTCATTCGATTTGAGATTTTGAGATTCCAAATGCTCCCGATTTACCCCACGGATAAATTCGGGGGCTGGAGGATTTTAGGTTCCAGATGCTCCCGATTGATTCGGCGGATCGATCGCGTGGCGGGTACCACCTTTGAAATACGCTTGTCAAAAAATGCGGTTCGAGATCGACTTCAAATGTTTACCGGGTCTGTATGCCGCCATCTAAAATTTTAAATTTAACATCTAAGATGGTATTGAGCGATCGCCTGACTGCGTTAGCTTTCGCGTGTCGCTCGCGAAAGCCCTCATCTTCGTTAGCAAAGAGGAGAGCTTGCGATCGGTCAAGCAACTAAGCGTATGTGTATCTTGTGGCACAGTAGCCCCTGGTTCTACATTAAAAATAGTTATGACTAATTTCAGGTGTGCGGTCTATTGTTTAAGCATAAAACTTATGAAACTTAAAATTTACCAGATTTTAATTGGATTGTCGATCGTCCTATTTACCGGAATGTTTCTCGGACGTTTTGAAATCACCATCTCCAACGGTGCAAATCAGTCCAGCGAGCTGCCCTCCTCCGCCACAGCACTCCCCCCAATCCCCCCCCTTTCCCCAGTCACCACAGCTTCGGCAGACACCGCCAACGAGCCCAAACCCGACTCAATAGCAGCTCCGGGAGAGTCAGAGGAGGAATTGCTGGCCTCAATCCCTGCAAATGTTAAAGCCACCGGCAGTCTGCGCGTCAGCAACCGCAGCGAACACCCAGTGCGAGTGGCGCTGCTGTCGAAACGGCAAGCCGAGAAATCCTACAAAAAACCCGCACACTGGGATTTTGCACCAGGGGAAGGCGGCGACAAGGGACTGATGCTATCGCTGCCGGAGGGCAAGTTACAAGTCAAACGGGGAGACATTCTGGTGGTTTTTGCTCAGGATGGTTCCCGCCGCTACTGGGGGCCTTATGTCGCCGGGGAGACAGCCTCGCCCGCTTGGAACAGCACAACCGAGGAATGGCAATTAATTTTGCAGCCGTGAAGGCTAGTCATTAGTCATTAGTCATTAGTCATTAGTCATTAGTCATTAGTCCAACGTCATCAGTCATTAGTCCAACGTCATCAGTGATGTCGCCTCCGAGCTTTCCGTACAACGTCATCAGTCCGATGGAAGTCGGAAGTCGGAGGAAGGAGGAAGGAGGAAGGAAGAAGGAGGAAGACATACACAGCCAGCTTTGTCGCGAGCCATATTTGATATTTCATTAGATGGATTTACTTAGCTGCAGCCCGATATTTTGGTTGAGAAAGCCAGTTTTTTCGGTATTGCTGAGCGTGGTGCAAGATTTGATTTTAACCGGATTCGATCGAATTTCGAGTTTCCTGAAGGCAAATCTTTCGGTAGACTCTCTATGCGAGCTAAAATTTTAAATCTAAAATCGCAGGAAGTTTGGGTGAAGGAAGTTATTAAAAATTTGT
>NZ_JBARVX010000287.1:0-17484 GCF_049646505.1 Microcoleus sp. | reverse complement strand
GTCGGAGTCCCCGGAGTTGGAGTCGGAGTCCCCGGAGTTGGAGTCGGAGTCCCCGGAGTCGGAGTCGGAGTCCCCGGAGTTGGAGTCGGAGTCCCCGGAGTTGGAGTCGGAGTCCCCGGAGTCGGAGTCGGCTCGCCCGGAGTTGGAGTCGGCTCGCCCGGAGTTGGAGTCGGTATTGGTATTGGCCCCGCCTGGACGGTGGTGATGACAGTGGCCCTGGGCTCGGAACCGTTGTTGTTGATCAGTTCAGGGTCAAAAGTGGTCGATCGGCTACTGGAGGTATTTTTGATGCTGCCCGTTTCTGGCAGGACTAATGTTACCTGGCGGTTGGTGTTGCTGCCACTAGGCAAGCTGGAAATTGTTGGGAAGGTGACAATCCCTGTCAATGGGTCGTAAACGCCGTTATCCGATGGCGTGACTCCCATTAAACCGGGAATGATGGTGTCTGCAATCACTACGTTTGCCGCAGCACTCGGCCCATTGTTGGAGGTAGTGATTGTATATGTCACCGAACTGCCTGCCTGAGCCGATGTGAAACCGTTCTTGACTGTAACCAGGTCGGCAACTGGATCGATCGCCGTAATGACTTGTCCCCCCGGCTGACCGGGCGCTGCGACTGTCGATCCGTTGTTGTTTGTCAGGTCGGGGTCTGTAGTGTCCGATCGGCTCGCAACAACGTTGAGGATGCTCGTCAGCGTCGGTGGCGGTACAAATCTGATGGTGCGGCTCTGGTTGCTGCCGCTGGCTAAAGTCGCGATCGCCGGGAAATCGATCGTCCCTGTGGTTTCGTTGTAGGTTCCGCCGTCGGACACCAGGACATTTGTCAAGCCGGCAATCAGGGTGTCGGTGATGACTACGTTGCTCGCGGTACTAGGGCCGTTGTTGCTAGTAGTAATTGTATAAGTGAGCGTCTCTCCGGCGCGGATGGTGGCCGGAGCAGTCTTTTGGGTGATAATATCGGCCCTGGGACTGACGCTGGTGGACACGGTGGCGTTGAGGTTGGTGCCGTTGTTGTTGTTGGGAGTCAAGTCGGGAGTGATCGAGCTACTTCTGGCGGTGTTGCTGAAGGAAGTTGCTGTCAGCGGTACTGTGAAGCCGATCGTCCGCGTGACTGTCTCAGCGCTGGCGATCGCCACGGGTGGGAAGGTGACAATGCCTGTGGCTGAATCGTAAACGCCGCCGCCCGATGCCGTGACTCCCGTTAATCCGGGAACGATGCTGTCAGTGATGGTTACGGATTCTGCCGGACTGGGGCCGTTGTTGAGCGTGACAATGCTGTAGCTGACCGAGCTGCCGGGGGTAGCGGTGGTAGAGCCGGTTTTGGTGGTTGCCAGATCGGCGTTGGGCGTAATAGTTGTCGTAACACTAGAGTTAGTGGGAGTTCCCTCTTTGTTGGTGGTGGAGCCGTTGTTGTTGCGGTTGTTCGGGTCGGGAGTCGCCGAGCTGCTCCGAGCCGTGTTGCTGATGGTGCTAAGGGTGGGTGGCGCAACAAAACTGACGGTGCGGGTCGCAGTCTCCCCGTTTGCCAGCGCCGCCACGGGTGGAAAGGAGACAATGCCGGTTTGCGCGTCATAGGTTCCGCCGTTGGAAAAGCTGACTCCTGTTAAACCCGGAACAATGCTGTCAGTGATGGTCACGTTGGCGGCTGAGTCAGGCCCCCTGTTAGTCGTGTTCAGCAGGTAGGTGATGGTTGACCCGGCCTCCGCAGTCACCGGGCCGCTTTTGGTAGTAACTACATCCGCGATCGTATCGGTAATTGTCGTAAAGACGATACCGGGCCCATAGACTTGCCCCGCCGGGTATATACCGCTGTTGTTGCTGAGGTCGGGGTCGAAAGTCGAGCTATTGCTGAATGCAACGTTGGAAAAAGTGCTGCTGGTTACAGTGGACGGCACATTAACTGTCACGCTGTAAGTGAGAGTCTCGCCGGGATTGAGAACCGGAATTAACGGCCAGGTGACAGACTTTGTTTCGTTCTGGTAAATGCCACCATTGGAGACATTGAGAACTGTTGGCGGCATTCCGCCAGGACTGAGCAGTTCAAAAGGTATTTCGTCTTGAATCAAGACATCTGTAGCGGGCGCTGGCCCGGCGTTGACGGTAGTAATCGTGTAGGTAATGCTGCTTCCGAGCTTGACAAACTCCGGACCGGTCTTGATCGTGCTCACGTCAGCCGAGATAGTCGGAGGATTGACCGTCTCGACTACCACGTTTTGAAGTTCGTGAATGTTGTTGCCGGTTCCTGTGGAACTGCCAAAACCAAATTTAAAATTTCGCGGTACTGTTCCGTTGATGGTTGCCAAGTTGTCGATGTCGATCAGTGTAGTTTCGTAGATGCCGTCAAAATCCGTATCGAAGGCAACGGTGAGGCGATTGGGATCTACCGGATCGTTAGATGGATTCAGCGTCACTTGAACGGCTCTTCTGGCTTCATCCCGATTGGTCGTGAAGGTATTGCTGAAGTTAAAATCGCTGAAAGTACCCGTATAAGTAATACTCGTCGGAATGTTATCGATGCCGAAGGGAACGATCGCATTTGTTAAAAACGGATAGTTGTTGGATTCCCTGCCTCTGAGCGTTACTGAATCAGGTCTGTAATCGCCAAGAGAGGAGCCGGGAATTGGAGCTGGTGCCGGACCCGATCGCCCTTCGGTGGACGTTGAAAAATTGCCGTACTCGTCAAGTCCAATACCCAGATAACCTCCGAGAATACCGCTGATAGCACCCCCATTTTGCGGAGCGTAGCCCAGAGAACCGCCAAAACCCCCTGGTCTGGTTGGGCTGGCGGTGCCGTCAATCAAGAAGAAACCCAGGCCGTCCCCAGGCTGACCGTCAATACGGTTGGCGTCGGGGAACGGAGCAGCAGTTGTCGAGCTTGAACCGTAGGAATAAATATCAAACTTAACTCTGATACCGTCGGTTGAAGGAATGGGGTTGTTGTAGATAACGAAGGCTTCCCGCTGGTTTGCTGCTGGAGTTAGTTGCAGAGCGCCATTTCCCGGAGCCCGCCCTCCGAAAGCCGGAAGTATGCCGGATACGCTGCCTCCGGTAATGCCGGGGATAGGTTGATCGACTGCTGGCACCGTGCTGGTGGGGTCGAACAGCCTACCGCCTGTTCCCCGGTAAATCCAAGGCCCCCTGACTGTGCTGTTCTTGAAAGTTTCGTTAACTAATGTGCCGAGCGTGTAGCTGTATGCTTCGAGCACTGCTTTTTCGATGGCGATACTCGCCTCGATTTCTCCTGTCGAAAATTCTAATTCCCAGTCGCCGCCTAGTGCCGCGCTTCCCGTCAAGTTGTCGGAAGCTGCAATATCTGCACCAGTAATTGCGCCCAGCCGCCGCACGAAGGCTGCGCCGCTTTCCCCCGCTGCGACGCTGCACCCGCACAATAAGATAGCTCCTCTCTCGCTGAGGGCTTTTCCCCACTGCTCCAACAAATGGCTGTAGGTTTCTATGTTGTCGCTGCTCAGGGCAACAGAGCCCAGTTGCACTTGGGCTTCTCTACCGTGAGAAATTATTTGCAGGCTCTCTAAATCGCTGCAATTAGCCAGAATTCTAGTAATTTGTTCGACTCCATCCCGCTGCGAGTCGAGTATAAATACTTCTGTACCTGCTGTTGCTCCGCTTGCCAAGCTGCCGTATTTTTCTACTCTGGCATCGACGAACAGCAGATTTTTTACATTCGGGTAGCCGATCGGTTCGGTTGCTGGCAAAAATTCTCTGCGGGAGTTCCCAATTTCTGCGCCGCCATCAATTTGTGGGGAATGCAAATACTTGTCTGCATTTACTTGTGGTATTTTTTTTTGAGGATTAGTTGCTGTGGTTCGGGAGTTTTCGCCAGCCTTGCTTGCGGTCTCACCTATTTTTTTGCTGGGGATAATTGGTTTGTTGCAGATGCTTTGCATGGTAGAATGACCTCAATAATAATTGTTGTAACATCCTCGCTTCAAGATGATATTTATCACCAGAAGAAAAGGTTTAATTGCAGAGTTAGAGGCTCTGCCGATCGAGTGCGCTCGATAGCTGCAGGGGGATTTTTCTCAACACAAAGCTGTGCTATCTTGCTCTTTGATAGCATTGCAAATATCGTCGGCGCAAGCGCTGAGGATTGGAAGTTTGAATCCCAATAATCTCTCTATAGGATGATATTGTGCTTTCAGCTTTCAGACGCGCGAGTGTATTTTTTACATACAAACCTCTTACATCTGGCAGCAGACAATAACAGGAATTCTCAAAAATTTATTTGATGAGGTTTCTGCCGATCGTCTAATGCACTTTGTTTGCCGAAACATTTCACCATTTTTGAAATTACAAACCGGGCTTGACAGACAAAAAGATTTCCTTGCAACCCTCACTCCCGGTAAAAAACCCGCCGGTTTCTTGGGTTTTGGCGTACCAGCCCTGTTCGCAATCGCTACCAGAAATTAATTAAAGATGGGATTGCTACGGTAAGCGGGCAGCGTCCAAAACCTGTGATTCAACTGAAATATACATACCCTGTATCGACGAGGTGTCTTAAAAATTTATCAGTTGCAGTCTGGAGACAACAATTAGGATTTGAGACTGCGTTCATCTGTGCAAAAACAGATTAGTATAGCCAACAAGCAACTTGTCAAACCGTCAACTTAGAGTCGTCTAGCGAGTTTGTGTTTGAGGTCAATGCTATGGACAATTGTTTGTGCACGCTTTTTCATGATGTTTTGGAGAAATCGACTTGCAGATGTGTTCGTCAGCTACTTGTTGCGATTTTTATTCGCTAATTTTTTCAACTGCACGAGTTGCGTCTAGGAGACTAGAAACCGGCTTTTTTCCTAGATTTCTCGCAACCCAACTCAGATTTATTCTCTAAACCTGGTTTCCGAGCGCAAGTCCTCAATTAGAAGTACACCGATCGCCGTCTACTCGTTATAGCAAATTCAACCCAGCAATACTGCTCGATTAAATTTTAATTGCTGAGTTTCGGCAGAGCTTGTCCTGAAGTAAGATCCAGCAACAATCCTCACACGTAAGTACATACTAACTTATTAATTACTGCATCAGCAAATATGCGTAGATACCAGCCCCAATACAAGCTATATCTTTTCACCGCGAACGTCAAGAGTTCTGGCTTGGTAGTACCGACAATCAAGGCAAGGCCCGGCAGGATTGACCGCACAGCGGATGTAATTAGAGCGGGCGTTATACTCGCAAGTGATATCGCCGATCGGATAACCGAGGCCTTCTACGTAAGTGCGATCGACCGTTGCTAGTTGATTTGGCAGGGATCTGTTTGCTAACGCCAGTCTAACCGCTGCAATTCTATCTCGCGCTTGTCTCTCGGCAGAGCGCATCACCCACAAAGACAGCAGCGACGGAACTAAGCCTATGAAAATAATCAGGAGAGCAATTAGCACATTTAGTGAGCTGATGTGAATAATATTTTTTTTAATTTAGGCGATCGGCAACATAAAATCATCGGCCCAAAGACTGTTTTAAATCAGGAAAGTTCCCGGACAAGTCTCAAACTGTGCAGCCTCTGCGTTAACCGTTTGCTGGTGGCGGGTGCTGTTAACGCCGATGAGGGGATTTCTGGAGAGGTTTGTAGTGAGGATTTTATATCGTTTCCGGTTGGATCGGAATGATTTAACCACAGAGAACACAGAGTACACAGAGGGAGAGAATATATATCTGAATCATTCCGATGCTACCGGATTTGATATTAGTCCTCATAAATATCTGAGGACTAAAGTTCTCACTACAAATCCGAGCGCGGTTATTTGACAGGACTAGGTATCAAAAACCCGGTTTCTGTCAAAAACCAAAAGAGTTAAACCTTCGCAACATCCGCCGCTAAATCCATCAATGTACTAGAAGCCTCCACCTTCGCAACATCCAACAAAGTCTTGAGAACGGAATCGGGATTCAAACTAATCGAATCAATTCCCAATTCAACCAAGAAGCGAGCAAACTCAGGGTAATCGCTGGGCGCTTGACCGCAAATTCCAATCTTGCGATCGTACTTTTTGGCGGCTTTAATAGCAATTTCTATCATCCGCTTCACAGCTTCATTCCGTTCGTCAAAAATTTGAGCGACTAAAGCAGAATCTCGGTCTAATCCTAATGTTAGCTGAGTTAAATCGTTAGAGCCGATCGAGAATCCGTCAAAAACCCGAGCAAATTCGTCAGCAAATATGACATTGCTGGGCAATTCGCACATCACATAAACTTGCAAGCCGTTCTCGCCCTTAACTAAACCGTGTTTTGCCATCTCGGCGAGCACTTTTCGCCCTTCATCCGGGGTGCGGCAAAATGGAATCATCGGAATCACATTTGTCAAGCCCATTTCGTCGCGAACTCGCTTTAATGCAAAGCATTCCAAAGCGTAAGCTTCGCGGTAATTTGGGTCGTAGTAGCGAGAAGCGCCGCGCCACCCGATCATCGGGTTTTCTTCCTTCGGTTCAAACTGCCGCCCCCCTAAAAGATTGGCGTATTCGTTGCTCTTGAAATCGCTCATCCGCACGATAACTGGATTCGGATAAAATGCGGCGGCAATTGTGGCAATTCCGTGGGCGAGTTTGTCGGTGAAAAAATCGGGTTTGTGTTGGTAAAGTGCTGTGAGTTCGGCAATTTCTTGCTTGACTGATTCATCCACCAATTTGTCAAAGTGAATCAGTGCCAGCGGGTGTGCTTTAATGTGATTGGCAATGATGAATTCTAGCCGCGCTAAGCCTACGCCGTCGCAAGGAATTGCTGATAAACCAAAGGCTTCTTCTGGGTTGCCGACATTCATTAAAATTTGAGTGCGGGTGCGGGGCAAATGGTCGATCGCAGTTTCTTGAATTTCAAAAGGCAGCAAACCGGCATAAACTTTGCCTTCATCTCCTTCCGAACAAGAAATTGTGATTTCTTGCTTGTTTTGCAAGATTTGGGTAGCATCGCCGGTGCCGACAATGGCGGGAATTCCCATTTCTCTGGCGATGATGGCGGCGTGACAAGTGCGGCCTCCGGAATTGGTGACGATCGCACTTGCTTTTTTCATTATCGGTTCCCAATCGGGGTCTGTTTTGTTGGTAACTAAAACTTCTCCTGATTGAAATTCAGCGATTTTGTGCACATCTAAAATCACGCGGGCTTTTCCTTGTCCGATCGCTTCGCCAACGGCGCGTCCTTTTGCTAAAACTTCACTGATGCCTTGCAATTTGTAGTTTCGCAAAACTTTAGCAGATTTTTGAGATTGTACTGTTTCGGGTCGCGCTTGGACAATAAACAATTCGCCCGTATTGCCGTCTTTTGCCCATTCAATGTCCATCGGGGTATAAGTACCGCGCACTTGAGAGTAGTGTTCTTCGATCAGGACTGCCCATTTTGCTAGTTGCAGAATTTCATCATCTTGTATGGCAAATTTGTTTTTTTCTGCTGCGATCACCGATACGTTTTTGGTGTATTTAGAACCGCCGATATCGTACACCATTTTGAGTGTTTTGCTGCCGAGGCGTTTGTCTAAAATCGGGCGGAAACCTTGTTTTAAGGTTGGTTTAAAGACGAAGTATTCGTCGGGGTTGACGGTGCCTTGGACGACGTTTTCGCCCAATCCGTAGGCGGCGGTGACTAATACGGCGTTTTTGAATCCGGTTTCGGTGTCGATGCTGAACATGACGCCGGAGGATGCTAAGTCCGATCGCACCATTTTTTGGACGCCGACTGATAGGGCGACTTCAAAGTGATCGAAACCTCGCTGTTGGCGGTAGGAAATCGCGCGATCGGTGAATGTGGAAGCAAAGCATTTGTGACAGCATTCGAGCACGCCAGCGCAAGCTTGGACGTTGAGGTAGGTTTCTTGCTGTCCGGCGAAACTCGCGTCTGGTAAGTCTTCGGCGGTGGCGGAGGAACGCACTGCTACGTCTGTACTGTCGCCGCTGCGATCGCACAATTTTTCGTAAGCATCTGCGATCGCAGCGACGAGTTCTCGCGGAAATGGTGTGTCGAGAATCAGTGCCCGCGCTTGCTTGCCTTTTTGTCGCAAGTTCTGCATGTCTTCTACGTCTAAATCGGCAAAAATTTCGCGCAATTTAACTTCTAAACCCGCCGACTCGATGAAGTAGCGGTAAGCGCTGGCTGTAGTTGCAAATCCGTTGGGAATTTTGATTCCTTTGGGGGTTAACTGTTGAATCATTTCGCCCAAGGAAGCATTTTTACCGCCTACTAATGCTATGTCGCCGATGCCGACTTCATCGAACCACAATATTAAGGCTTCTGCTTTGGGAAGTAAAACTTGTTTTGGTTGAACTGCTAATTTTTCTAGCATTGCTTTTTTCCTCTCAACTCGCTCTCTGTTCTGTCAGTCAATTTGAGATTTGACATTTTAGATTGAAGAATTGACTCTAGCGATGAATCTGCGACCTTGAACCTCGGTCTAAAATTTTAGACCGCTGGCGACTCGTGTCGGAAGCTTGTCTGCGTTTTTGGGATGGTGCGAAAGACAGCAAAACAAAAAACTGTGAACGATCTAATGTATTTTTATTGCGAAAATATCGGCTTTTTTTCGATGCTGTATCCGGGCTGCTTTTTGATTGTCTCTATTTCAATAGTATCACTTTTTTACTAAATGGCAAGAGTCGCGGTCAAATTTTATTTGATTGCGAAAAGTAAAGAAATGGCGGTGGGGAATTTATGTAAGCTATTATAAAAACAACTGGTAAACAGATGAATGTCGAAGATAGTTGCCGTCGCTTTTTTGGGGTCTCGCTCCCTGCGGTGGGGGATACCGATTGGGATTGTGCGGGTAGCTCGATCGAAAGGCAAGAAAGGGCGGGTTTCGATCGCGCGATCGGCTTTTTGGGCGATCGCCCAAAAAACACCACACCAAGCAGCTTTATTTATTCAAAAAACCGAGCTTTTCAAAACCGTAAAAATTTTATTTCTGATTGGCTTAACTTACTTAGAACGCAAACACAGTCTTTTGAGAGCATTGTAGTTGTTAAAATAGAGATTTTTTAACTTTAAACGGCGTTCTTTTTGGCATTCAATTATTTTCATGCTATAATAGTTACCTCGACTACCTTATGACAAAAAACAAGGTGTATGATATCAGTTTTGAGCTCAACCGGAAAGCAAAACGGCTTTAAAGTTCTCTTGGTCGAAGACAATCAAGCCGAAGCCGAGCTGATCGAAGAATTATTATTAGAAACAAATCTCAGCAAAGCCGAACCCCAAAGGCTTTCTGTAAGCTGTACAGACCGTCTCAGCACAGCGCAGCAACTTTTGAGCGGCGAACATTTTGATGTAATTCTACTAGACCTTTCCCTGCCCGACAGCCAAGACTTGAGTACAATTGTCAAGATACAAGAATACAGCCTCAATACTCCGATCGTCGTATTGACTGCCCGCAACGATGAAGAACTAGCGGTGAAGTCAATCCAAGCAGGAGCTCAGGATTATTTAGTCAAGCGAAAAATTGACAGCGAATTATTAATGCGATCGCTCCGCTACGCAGTCGAGCGGCAGCACAACCAAGAAGCTTTGCAAAAAAGCGAAGAAAAATATCGCTCGGTAGTCGAAAATTCCCTAGTCGGAATTGCCATTATTGCTCCTCCAATTTTTTCTCACGAAGTCGAAAAATGCGAGTGGTTGGAAGTTAACGACGCTTTGTGCGATTTGCTGGGATACGACCGCCAAGAACTTCTGCACGGAAATTGGGATCGGTGGGGTTTTCCTGAAGATTGGCCGGCGAGTTTAGAGCAGTTAAATAAAATTTTGGCAGGGGAAAGCGAGGGATATGTTTTAGATAAAAGGTGGCGCAGAAAAGACGGGAAAATAGTTTATACGAGAGTTTCCCTGCGCTGCATTCGCTGCCGGGACGGCTCGATCGACCGAATGATTAAAGTAATTTTGGACGTGAGCGACCGCTACCGCTACGAAGCTGAACTCAAAGCATCACAAGAGTTTTTGAATCACACGATCAATGCTACTCCAGACCCAATTTTTGTCAAAGACGATCGGCACAGGTGGGTGGTATTAAACGACGCTTTTTGCGAGTTGATGGGAAAAGGGCGAGAAGAACTGATCGGTAAGTCGGGATACGAGTTTTTACCCGCAGCACAAGCCAATTTTTTCGATTGCGAAGACGAAGAAGTATTGAAAACTGGCATTTCTGTTGAAACCGAAAAACAATTTACCAACATCAGCGGCAAAAAACGCATTATATCGATCAAAAAAAGCGTTTTCAAAACAACTGATAGCAGTAAAATGTTAGTGGGAACAATTCGTGATGTCACCGAGTACAAATGCCAACAAGTAGCTTTGGAACAGAGCGAAGCTAGGTTTGATAAGATGGCAGCCAACGTGCCGGGAATGATTTATCAATTTCGCATAGATGTTGGTGATATAAAATATTTTACATATGTTTCTTCTGGCAGTAGAAATCTTTACCAATTAGAACCGAAAGAAATAGAAAAAAATGTAAACTTGACTTATGAAACAATTCATCCAGATGATTTCACAGGCTTTGAACAATCGATCGAAATTTCAGCAACGACTCTGCAACCTTGGCAGCATAAGTGGCGGCAAACTATCGACGGTAAGGTGAAGTGGCTGCAAGGCGCCGCGAAACCGGAAAAACAAGCCAACGGCGATATAATTTGGGACGGTTTGGTGATGGATGTCACCGAATTAAAACAAACCCAGCAAGAGCGCGATCGCTTTTTTAATATCTCGCTCGATTTACTTGGCATTGCAGGTTTTGACGGCTATTTCAAACGCTTAAACCCGGCTTGGTCAAATGTATTGGGTTACAGCCGCGCCGAACTTTTAGCCCAACCTTTTATAGAATTCGTGCATCCCGAAGACCGAGCAATAACTATAGCTGAAGTAGAAAAACTTAAAAAGGGCAACCCAGTTATTAATTTACAAAACCGCTATCTTTGCCGAGATGGTAGTTATAAATGGCTGTCGTGGACGGCATCACCATTTGCTGAAGAAGGTTTGATTTATGCAGTGTGCCGCGACGTGACATTGAGCAAACAAGCCGAAGCTGAATTGCGCCAAAGCGAAGCCACCAACCGCGCTCTTTTAAATGCGATACCTGACATGATGTTTCGCTGCCGAGCAGACGGCACTTTTGTAGACTTCAAACCTGCCAAAGATTTCCGCACCATCGTACCGAGAAACAACATATTTATAGGCAAAAAAGCACAAGACATATTTCCGGCAAATTTTGCCGATAAAATATTGTCATACAACAAAAAAGTTGTTGATGATGGCGAAATTCAAATCGTAGAATATCAATTGCCTGTCAACGGCCAAATGCGCGATTTTGAAGCGAGAATTGTGTTCTGCACGGAAGACGAAATTATCGCGATCGTCCGCGACATCACCAATCGCAAACGTTTTGAATCAAAACTCCAGCGACAAGCCGCAGCAATGGCCGCAGCTTCCGAAGGCATCGGCATTGTTAATTCCAGCGGAGAGCTGATTTATGCCAACGCAGCTCAACTCAAAATCTACGGTTACAATTCCCTGGAAGAAATGTTGGGTAAAAGTTGGAAAATATTTTATGAAGGTGCAGAACTTGCAAGGTTTGAGCGGGAAATTATGCCGACTTTAGCGCGGCAAGGTTATTGCAGCACTGAGGCCTTGGGCTGCCGCCTGGACGGCTCTCAATTTCCTCAAGAAATCTCGCTGACAGCCCTGCCAGACGGCGAATTAATTTGCATTGTTCGCGATATTGCTGCGAAAAAGAAAGCTGAAGCAGAGTTACAAGATAGCAAGCGGTTCGGGGCTAGAATTGCTGAGGCAAGTCCTAATATTTTGTATGTTTGCGACTTAATAGAACAAAAAAATCTCTATGCGAATGCTTCTATCTACAACGTTCTCGGCTATACGGTAGAGGAGATTCTGGCGATCGGCCCTTGGATGCTCTCAAGTTTAATCCACCCGGAAGATGCTGTCAAAATGCCTGATTATTTACAGCAAGTTGAAACGGGCCTGGAAGGAGATATATTTGAAATTGAATACCGCGTCAGGCACAAGGATGGTTCTTGGCGCTGGATTGTCAGCCGAGATACTGTATTTGCTAAAACAGCAGAGGGTAAGTTAAAACAAATTCTCGGTACGGGAACTGATATTACTGAAAGCAAGCAAGCAGAAGATGAAATTAAGCTGTTGCTGGCGGCAACTCAAGCAATTAGTCAGTCGGCAGATTTTCACAGCGCCCTCCCTGATATTCTGCGGTTGTTGTGCAGTGCGATCGGCTGGAATTTTGCGGAAGCTTGGATACCTGCAGCTAATGGTACTGTTTTGGAACACAGCAAAACTTGGTATGCTAGCGATCGCGATTTAGATCGGTTCGGCACCGAAAGCAAGAAAATTAGATTCGCGTCCGGAGTGGGAGTGCCGGGACGGATTTGGTCAAGCCGACAGGTAGAATGGATTGAAGATATTTCTACAGTCAATAATTCATTTTTTGCCCGATCGCAAATGGCGGCAGCAATCGGATTGAAAGCTTGTTTCGGAGTGCCAATTCTCGCTAGTTCACAGGTGCTGGCTGTTTTAATATTCTGCAAGCGCGACCGATCGATTATGGAACCGCGTGTAGTAGAATTGGTGAAGGCGGTAGCGATTCAGTTGGGTTCTCACATTCAGCGCAAACAAGCCGAAGAAGAATTGCGTAAAAGCGAAGAACGCTGGCAGTTGGTTCTCAAAGGCAATCAAGACGGCATTTGGGATTTGAATCTTCAAACAAATCAAGCTTTTCGATCGGCCCGCTGGCAAGAAATTATCGGTTACTCAGGTGGCGAAATCGACAATTGCAACAGCGAATGGATCGATCGCATCCATCCAGAGGATCGCGATCGAGTGCTAGCAGCGATCCAAGATTATCTCGATCGCCAAACCCCCAATTACGCCGCCGAATACCGCTTGCAGTGCAAAGACGGCAGCTACAAGTGGGTGCTAGCCCGCGCTCAAGCAGTGTGGGATGAAGCCGGAAACCCCCTGCGGATGGTGGGTTCGATGACGGATATCAGCGATCGCAAACAAGCAGAATTAGCTTTGCTGCAAGTCACTCAAGCTGTCGAAAGTACCAGCGACGCGATCGCCATCGCCGACTTGAAAGGGCGCTCTCTTTACCACAATCAAGCCTTCATTCAGCGTTACGGCTACAGGGTGGAAGAACTCAACGAACTCGGCGATCGCACCGCCCTTTATGTCCGGCCTAAAACTTACAAACAAATCTATAAAAACATTCGCCAAGGTCGCTCTTGGTGCGGCGAAGTTGCGCTGCAAACTAAAAGCGGCGAAGCTGTGATAGCTTTGGTGCGAGCCGACACTATTAAAGACAAAAATTGCAATTCGGTCGGCTTAATTGCAGTGATTACCGACATCACAAAACGCAAAGAATCAGAAGCACTTTTGCGCCATCAATTAAAGCGCGAACATTTGGCAGTAGCCATGTTGGAACGAATTCGCTCTTCTCTCAATCTCGAAGAAATTCTCACCAAAGCCGTCGAAGAAGTGCGGCATTTTTTGCAAGTAGACCGCACTGTTATTTACCAATTCAAGTCGGATTGGAGCGGGTTTATCGCTGTCGAGTCGGTAGGCGAAAGTTCCCTAGAAATTCTAGGAATGGAAATTTATGACCCCTGTTTTGGGGGCTCCTACGTTAGTCTTTACCAAGACGGCAGAATTAGAGCTACAGATGATGTTTACAATGCCGGCCTCGCTGACTGTTACTTGAGTTTGTTGGCTCGGCTGCAGGTGAGAGCGAGTCTGGTAGTGCCGATTTTGCAAGGCGAAAACTTGTGGGGGCTGTTAATTGCCCACCACTGCACGGGCCCGCGTCCCTGGCAAAAATTGGAGGCAGAGTGCCTGAAACAATTGGGGGTGCAGTTGGCGATCGCGATCCAGCAATCGACCCTATTTCAACAAGCACAAACCGAAATTGCCGATCGAAAACTTGCCGAAGCCGCCCTGCAATTAGCCGCATTAGCCGCCGAATCCGCCAACCGCGCTAAAAGCGACTTTCTCGCCAACATGAGCCACGAATTGCGGACACCTTTGAACGGGATTTTAGGATACATTCAACTGCTCAAACCGGATAAAAACTTAACCGCAGAACAGCAGGAAAGTCTCAACAACGTTCACCAGTGCGGCAACCACCTGCTGACACTGATTAATGACGTTTTAGACCTCTCAAAAATCGAAGCTAGCAAAATGGAACTGTCACCGGACAACGTGCATTTTGCCAGCTTTATTAAAAGTATTGTTGATTTGTTCCAAATGCGATCGCAGCAAAAAGGAATTGCCTTTAATTACGAGCAGGTGTCGGCGCTGCCAGACTGCATTTTTGCTGACGAAAAAAGGTTGCGCCAAATTTTGATTAATTTGCTCAGCAATGCAGTTAAGTTTACCCAAAGCGGTGGCGTGACATTCAAGGTGGGTTATGCAGAAAATTGGGGAGAAAAATCTCTTCAAATCAACTCCGCAAATTCGAGTTTGACAGCGGAAATTGCCGCTAAAACAATCAATTTGACCGCGAATTTAGACACGCCGCCGGGAACGCAAGAAGCCCGCGAATCGATAGCAGCAGCAAACAAAGAGCAATTACCAGTCGCTAAAATTCGCTTTCAAGTCGAAGATACTGGCATTGGCATCGGGCACGATAAATTAGAAGAAATATTTTTGCCTTTTCACCAAGTGGGCGATCGTAACAATTTCGTCGAAGGAACCGGACTGGGACTTTCCATCAGTCAAAAATTAGTCAAAATGATGGGCAGCACAATTCACGTCCAAAGTACCTCCGGCAAAGGCAGCATATTTTGGTTGGATCTAGACTTGCCCGCAATCGCCCAGTCTTCTCAACTCCCCGCCCCGCCAGAAAAACGCCGGCTTGTCGGTTTTAGCGGCCGCCACCGGAAAATACTGATCGTGGACGATAACGAAGTAAATCGCGCCATGCTGCACAGGATGCTTTCTCGTTTGGGTTTTGAAATTGCCCAAGCCACAGACGGCGAAGACTGCTTGCAGAAAGCACAGGAATTTTTACCGGATCTAATCTTAATGGACTTGTTGATGCCCGTAATGGACGGTTGGGAAGCTACCAGACTGCTGCGACAGTTGCCGGAATTAAAAGATGCGGTTATCCTTGCTTTGTCTGCTAGTGTTTACGAGACTACTAGGCAAGAGAGCATACTTGCAGGTTGCAATGATTTTCTCACCAAGCCGATTCAAACTAACGAGCTTTTAGAATTATTGCACCTGCATCTGGAACTAGAATGGATTTACGAAGACGGAACAGAAATCAAAAAACGCAAAGCTCAAACTCCCAAAATATCATCTGAGATTGCTGCTGCTGACACGGCGATGGTGTCTCCTAGCTCAGAGTCAGTCTTGCTTTTGTTAAGATTGGCTGCAATGGGCGATATTGAAGCTCTTCTGGAGGAAATTGCTAAACTCGAACATTCAGATCCGACATTAGGGCCTTTCGTCGATCACCTGCGCCAACTTACTAAAGGATTTCAGCTCAAGCAAATTCGAGGCTTTTTAAAGCAACATTTGTCCTAAAATCGAAGGTAGCTAACGGATAACTCAAAATCGGTTAAATCTCGCGCCCTGAGTGCCATTCTCAATAACAGGTAAGATGCCTGTTCCACAAAAAACTAATTTCTTGTGGGGGCAGGCATCCTGCCCGCCATAAAAAAGCGATCGCCAAATAGAAAAATTTACGAAGCAACCGGATTTCTAGAGCCGCATAAAATTCATTGAATCAGATTTAAAGTCACAACTTTAAAGTCACAATTCATATCGTTTTCGGTGGCATCGGAATCATAAAATCGAGTCAACAGTCAACACTCAACCATTCAGTTTTTCGACCCGCCAATCAACAGTCAGTAGGTGCCCCCGTGCCCGCCCTCTTAACAATCAACAGTCAACAATCAGTAGGGGCGGTGGATGGTGCGGGCCCGCCCTCTTAACAATCAACAGTCAACAATCAGTAGGGGCGGTGGATGGTGCGGGCCCGCCCTTCTTAACAATCAACAGTCAACAGTCAACAGTCAACAGTCAACAGTCAACAGTTAACAGTCAACAACCACCTGACCGTGCAACCGGAATTGATCTCACAACTCACAACCCGAAAATTTTTATTTTTTCCTTGAATATGAACGATAAGAATTCCGCAAGAAGCATCATACTAATTGTAGATGACAACCAAACCAATCTCGACGTACTTTTCGAGCTGTTAAGGAATTACGGCTATAAAGTATTAGTGGCTCTAGACGGCGAAAGTGCGATCGAGCAAATCGAATACATCCATCCCGACCTAATTCTTTTGGACATCATGATGCCAGGAATTGACGGTTTTGAAACTTGCCTGCGTTTAAAAGCAGACCACTCAACGCGAGACATTCCCATCATCTTCATGAGCGCCCTTTCCGATACCCTCGATAAAGTAAAAGGCTTTCAGACAGGAGCCGTTGACTACATCACCAAGCCCTTCCAGCACGAAGAAGTATTGAGCCGCATAGAAACTCACCTGACAATCCGCAGCTTGCAAAAAAAACTCGAAGAAAAAAACCTCGAACTCGCCCACCTCAACCAAAACCTAGAAAGACTTGTCGAACAAAAAACCAAGCAATTGATCGACCAGGAAAAAACAGCAATCATCGGACGTTTGACTCAGGGAATGGTGCACAACCTCAAAAGTCCGCTGCAAGTAATCCAAACAAGCGTCGATTTGATTGAAACAAAAGCCACCAAAATTCAAGAAGACTCTTTTTTTGACTATACTAAGTATATTTTTCAAGCTGTCACAAAAATCAATCAAATCATGGATACTCTGATGATGAAAAGCAGAAAAGAACAAAACCAAGATGTGCAGCCTGTGAATATCAACGATTTAGTGCAGCGAGAACTTCAGTTATTGGAAGGAAATATGTATTTTAAAAACAAAATTAGAAAAAAATACTTTTATGACGAAGAAATTGTCACCATTCCCTTAATCTATTCCTACATTTCTCAAGTATTTTATAACTTAATTAATAATGCAATGGATGCTATGTGGGAAAAGAAAAGCAGGGAACTAACTATCGCGACCAGGCAAGACGACTCCAACATCTACATGGATATTTCAGATACGGGATGCGGTATAGCACCTGAAGATTTATCAAAACTCTTTGACCCTTTTTACACATCAAAGCCGCCTAAAGGCGAGGAAAAAACCGAAGGCCAACCGACAGGAACTGGTCTGGGACTTTATACTTGTATTGAACTTTTAAAACCGTTTAACGGCGAGATTGCTATTAGCACCAATCTCGGCACGGGCAGCGTGTTTACAGTTGTGCTGCCCAAACAGCAGCCAACTCGGACGAGTCCACTGAGTCAAATCGCCTTGGGTTAGACAGCCGCAATCAAGTTCGCAGTTAGGTTCGCAGGAAGTAAGGCGTGCATTGCGCGCGCCGGATAGCATTTCTCAGTAACATGAGGTGCTGTCGGGTATAGGGCGGGCATTGG
>NZ_JBARVX010000286.1:0-5654 GCF_049646505.1 Microcoleus sp. | reverse complement strand
ACAGCAGGACACAAAACAATCCTGAGTTGGCTTTCCCAGCATTTTGATTGGGTAGCAGTTTGGGCGTCGGACAATCCTTTTAAGTCCCACTCCACATCCCTAGAACACAGATCCGCAATGCTGCTGTTAATCATTCAAGAAATTAATTCGCCGAAACACAATCTGTGCTTGCATCCAGAACTCAGCAGTTCGAGAACGCTAGAAACTGTCGAACAAGCAAGATTGCAGTGGCCGGATGCAGAGTTCACCCTGGTAATAGGTTCGGATTTGGTGGGGCAACTGCCTCGCTGGTACAAATTTGAACAGTTGTTAAAACAAGTGGAGTTGCTGATAGTACCGCGGCCCGGTTATCCGTCAGAACAGTTAGATTTGTGGCAGTTGAGGCGCAGCGGTGCAGAAGTGGCGATCGCATCTTTGAATGCTCCCAATGTTTCTTCTACCTCCTATCGCGAAACAGGAGATACCGAAGCCCTAACTCCAACCATCGAAGATTATATTAATCGGGAGCATTTGTACGCATGGCACGAGGAACAAAAAAGAGCGAAAGTTGCTCATTAGCTGACTTTAAAGTAGGAGTAGATAATGCCATTTTCTCCGTCGATACCGCGCACAACCGCTTGTTGGTGCTGTTAGTAATGCGGCCTGACGAACCGTTTATCGACTGTTGGAGTCTTCCCGGTACTTTGGTGCGACAGGGAGAGTCTCTGGAAAATGCAGCTTACCGAATTTTGTCTGAAAAAATCCGGGCGAAAAATTTGTATTTGGAGCAACTGTATACTTTTGGAGAACCGGGGCGCGATCCTCGGGAATTTACCAGAGGCAATCGCTATCTTTCGGTAAGTTATTTTGCTTTAGTTCGGTTTGAGGAAGCTGAGTTAATTACTGGGAGTGTAGTTGCAGGTGTCAGCCACCGCGTCGGCGGTATTGCTTGGTATCCCGTCCAACAAGTTCCTAAGCTGGCCTTCGATCACAATCAAATTCTCGAATACGGATACCGACGACTCCGCAATAAACTCGAATACAGTCCGGTAGCTTTTGAAGTTTTGCCGGAGCTTTTTACTTTGAGCGATTTGTATCAACTTTATACCACTATTTTGGGGGTGAACTTTTCGGATTATTCTAATTTTAGAGCTCGATTATTGAAATTAGGTTTTTTGTGCGATACCGGGGTTAAGGTTTCGCGAGGGGCTGGCCGTCCTGCTAGTTTGTACCGCTTTGATGCGGCAGCTTTTGCTCCTTTCAAAAATAAGCCACTGGTGTTTATCTAAATGTTCAACGGATCGCGCGCCCAAAAACAAAAACCCCCGACAATAGCCGTGGAAATCCCCAAAGTTTAGACTCTTGTTCAATCTGCCAGATTCATCTGGAAGAGTCAATCTAAAATCTCAAACCTAAAATCTAAAATTGACTGACATTGCGGAATTGATTTAGTAAGATGAGAAGAGAAGCTATTAAGGAGTGCTGGTGATGAAAGACCCCGATCAATGCGCTAATATTCACGAAGTGCGGGAGGAAATTGATATTATCGATCGAGAAGTGATCGACGCTTTGAGCAAGAGATTTCAATACGTCATCGCAGCAGCAAGGTTCAAAACGAGTGAAGCTAACGTTAGAGCGGCCGATCGCTTTCATAATATGTTACAGCAGCGGCGCGAGTGGGCTAAAGAATCGGGTTTGAACCCTGATGTGGTTGAAAATATTTACCGGGATTTGGTAAATTATTATATTGAAGAAGAGTTGAAACATTACAAGTCTGAGTAATGCTTCCCTACATTCAAATCTAGAATTATTAGGAAATTGAGTCCGCGCGGGCGGACTGTTAGCAATATTTATGAGGTGAATTGGTAATATGAAAATTGCGATCGCACAACTCAACCCTACGATTGGCGATATCTCTGGCAACTCCAACCTCATTCTGGAGGCTGCGAAAAAAGCGACTGTTGAGCGCGCAAACTTATTGCTAACACCGGAACTTTCCCTAATCGGTTATCCGCCGCGCGATTTGTTGATGGATGCGAGTTTTATTGCAGCCGCCGCCACACAGTTGCAGAAACTCGCGCAAGATTTGCCGCCGGATTTGACCGTGATAGTCGGTACTGTCGTACCTAATGCTCATGCTGTTAAATTAGGCGGAAAATCATTGTTCAACAGCGCTGTTTTATTGCAAAATGGGGCGGTCAAACAAGTTTTTCACAAACGCTTGTTGCCTACTTATGATGTATTTGATGAAGATAGATATTTTGAACCGGGAGAAAACAGCAATTACTTTACTGTTGGCGAACTCAAAATTGGCGTGACAATTTGTGAAGATTTGTGGAACAACGTGGAGTTTTGGGGGAAACGCAGTTACGCGGGCAATCCGATTGCCGATTTGGCAAAATTGGGCGTAGATTTAGTGGTGAATTTGTCGGCATCGCCTTATTCTGCGGGAAAGCGGGGAGTGCGATCGGCTATGTTGCAGCACAGCGTCATCCGCTGCGGGATACCGATTGTTTATGCTAATCAGGTAGGGGGAAATGATGATATTATTTTTGATGGCAGCAGTTTTGCTGTGGATCGAAAGGGTGATTTGATTCAGGTTTTAATTTCTTTTGAAACTGATTTTGCGGTGCTGGAATATGAGGAAAACAAACAAGATTTAGTGGGAAGCAATCAGCAAAGTGCAGCAGAAATTGAGGCGGTGCAGTTGAGTTTTTATCCGCCAGAAGGAGATGCAGAAATTTGGGCTGCTTTGGTTTTGGGAGTGCGAGATTATGTTCGCAAGTGCGGTTTTTCTAAGGTTGTACTCGGTTTGAGCGGCGGGATAGATTCGGCTTTGGTGGCGGCGATCGCCAGTTGCGCGATCGGGCCGGAAAATGTGCTGGGGGTGTTGATGCCTTCTCCTTACAGTTCGGATCATTCGGTTAATGATGCTTTGGAATTAGCCCGAAATCTGGGTATGGCGATCGAACTGTTGCCGATCGGCGATTTGATGAAATCTTACGATCGCACTCTCGCCGATTTGTTTGTCAATACAACTTTCGGGATTGCTGAAGAAAATATTCAATCCCGAATTCGAGGCAATCTGTTGATGGCAATTTCTAATAAGTTCGGACAGTTGCTGCTTTCGACGGGAAACAAATCAGAAATGTCGGTGGGTTACTGCACTCTGTACGGCGATATGAATGGCGGATTGGCGGTGATTTCTGATGTGTTCAAAAGTCGCGTTTATTCGCTTTGTCGGTGGCTGAATGCTGGCGGATATGCAGGGACTGTGCCTCCGTTTCCTTCCCCTAGCAAGGAGATAATTCCGGTTAATATTATTAGTAAAGCCCCTAGTGCGGAACTGAAACCGGGACAAGTTGACCGAGATTCTTTGCCTGATTACGATGTTTTGGATGACATCTTGCAGCGATCGATCGAACATCACCAATCTGTCCCAGAAATTGTGGCGGCGGGACACGACGCAGCGGTGGTTAAATTTGTAGTAAAATTAGTCAGGCAATCGGAGTTTAAACGCCGACAAGCAGCCCCTGGTTTAAAAATTAGCGATCGAGCTTTTGGTACCGGCTGGCGAATGCCGATCGCCAAAGCTTCCTTTTATTAAACGCATTATGGTTAACATTGATGGTAGTTTCGGCTTCGATTTTCTCGTCGGAAGTCCCAGCAGCGATGCGATTAGAGGATTTGCTGGTAATGACACTATTCAAGGTTTGGCGGGAAATGACCTGATTTTTGGCGATCGCGACAATGACTTGCTCGCGGGAAATGAAGGTGCTGATACCCTGTTTGGAGGTCTTTCAAACGATACAATCTATGGAGGACAAGATTCGGATTGGATTAATGGCGATCGGGGTAGCGATTTGCTAATTGGCGGCGAAGGTAAGGATATCTTGACAGGAGGCGCGGGCGATGATTTATTTGTGATTGACACAACCTCCGCCGCATCTACTATTACTGAAGCCGATGCAATTACAGATTTTGGCAGCGGCAACGATAAAATTGTCTTGACTGATAACATAAAGTTTAGCGATTTAAACATTTTTGTTTCAGACAACCAAACTATTATGCAAGATCGAAACTCTGGCAACTATTTAGGAGTTTTTTTAGGAAAACTCAATTTGAATGAATCCAACTTTATCTCGCTGTTTGGCGGGATAGATACTGGCCAAGTTTTGCCAGTTTCTGCGAACATTATTGTGGGCGATCGCCCGCTGGGACTCGAAGTGGCGAAAACTCCCCAAGAACAAGCAATTGGCTTAATGTTTCGCACAGAATTGCCCGATGACAGGGGAATGCTTTTTCCGATCGCCCCCGCGCGAAATGTGCGTTTCTGGATGAAAAACGTGTTAATCGAGCTCGATATGGTTTTTATCCGCGAAGGCACTGTGCAGGCGATAATTCCCAACGTACCGCCGTGTTTGAGCGACACCTGCCCCAACTACGGCCCGGATGTCCCCGTGGACGGAGTTATTGAACTCAAAGGCGGAAGGGCTGCTGAATTGGGATTGAAAGTGGGCGATCGGATTCCCAATTTGCCATAAAAAGCATATTATTTTACAACAGCATTCAACATTATGTGCATCCTATGAATCCTATTGAATTAAAAATCATCCCCAATCAAACTCAAGACGGTTTAGCTTACCAACATTTGCGCTTGCGAATTACAACTCAAGACGGTATTATCACACCCGATGATTTACAAGGTTTGAAACTTCCCGAAGGCGTTCAATTCAGCCAAGGAATTGTCATTGAAGGTAGAGGAGCGATTTGGCTGTACGGGTATTTAGTCCACGAATGCCATCCTGCAGCTTGGGTTGGATGTTACGATCCGCGATTGGAAGGTGCGGTGGTGGTAGCAACCCACAAGCACGAAGTATCGGTTGGACAGGTATTGAAATTGAGTTTGCCAAATTAATAGACCTCTTGCAAAAGTCCTTTTAATCAAATTTTGGGACGGGCTAGAAGCCCATCCCACAAGAAAAAAGATTTTTGTGGGATGGCTTTGAGCATCGTCCTAACTATTTTTGCAAGAAGTCTAATAAATTAGATACTATTGGGTAAATTACCCGCAGTATTTATAGGGGCGGGTTTTACCAACAATCTTTCAATCACATCCACAATATTTATCAACCCGCCCCCTCTCCCCACCTCATGTTGATTATTTGTAATAACTTACATCTTGCACCATTCTCCATAAGCTCTTAAAAACCGGGTTTCTGAACGAGAGATATAGGTTGTGATGCTAAATTAGCGGTCAGAAACCCGGTTTTGGCCACAGGTGCAACATCTCATACCATTTTTCTAAAGATGTGGTATGAATGAAGTCTTAGCCCCCCCTTCGCACGGGGGGGTTGGGGGGGTTAATGTCTAGCGCTACTTTATGAAATTGGTATCAGTAATAACCTACTTATTAAGCTGCTGCAATTAAAATTTATCCTTTCACCGGCAAAACGATCGCAAACTCAGTCCCAACTCCGGCTTCCGCATTCACCTCAATGCTTCCGCCATGTTTTTCTACCGCAATCTGATGGGCAATTGTCAACCCCAATCCTGTTCCTTTCCCGACACATTTTGTCGTAAACAAATGGTCGAAAATCTGCTTTTTCACTTCCTCTTTCATCCCTGTACCGTTATCAGCAATTTTAATTTGAATCTGAACTTCCACCAGTAAA
>NZ_JBARVX010000285.1:0-3472 GCF_049646505.1 Microcoleus sp. | reverse complement strand
AATGTATCGCCAAAAATTTAAATATCAGTCACTGGACGGTTGCTACTTACGTGAGGCGGATTTTTATTAAACTCGGTGTTTGTTCCAGAACGGCAATGATTGCACTGTTGATTCAAGAAAATTTGCTTTGGGACTCTTAAATAGTAGGGTGCGTCATATCAAATCCTATCTTCATCGGAATAGTAAATTCACTGTTGACTGTTGACTGTTAACAGTTAACAGTTAACAGTTAACAGTTAACAGTTAACATCATGTATGAGTGCAACCGGAATTGATATGACGCACCCTACACGCACTTTAATCCTCACAAAAATTAGAGGACTCGCATTCCGAGCGATCGATCTAAAACCGCCTAGACCAAAGCCAAAGGACGAGAAGAATTTCTCAAAAAATTCAGCAATTCTCGATTCACCGTTTGCGGCGCTTCTTGCTGAACCCAGTGACCGCAATTAGGGATTAATTTTAACTTAAACGGAGCCGTAATTAACCGATCTAAACCTTCTACAAGTGTGTGGCTCAAAAACGCATCTTCTTCTCCCCAAAGCACCAAAGTAGGCACTGTCACCGGTTCTAATTTCTGTCCCCAATGCCAAAGCCGCTGCGGGTGAAACATTTGCTGGTAATAATTCATCGCCGCAGCTAACACTCCCGGTTTTTCTAAAGCAGTCTGATAAATCTTAGTTTCCTCAGCGCTAAAAGCTCCTTTGCGAATAGCTTGACCCTGAAAAATATTTTGCACAAAATCTTTCAAATTTTGCCGGATCAACCATTCGGGGATGCCGGGAACTTGGAAAGCCAAAATGTGCCAACTGCGCCGGAGTTGGTCTAAATTGCTTGCCATTTCTTGCACTAATCGCTGCGGGTGCGGAGCGTTTAAAATTGCTAAGCGGTTGAGTTTTTCGGGGAATTTTTGAGCTAAATGCCACGCGATCGCACCGCCGCAATCGTGACCCACAATGTGAGCTTTTTTATAGCCGAGCCGATCGATCAAACCGCGAATATCAGCACTCAGCGTATCCAAATCATAACCGCTTTCCGGCTTGTCGGAATCGTTGTAGCCCCGCAAATCCGGCACCACAACCTTGAAATGACGAGCTAAGGCAGGAATTTGATGTCGCCAAGAGTACCAAAACTCTGGAAAACCGTGCAGGAGCACAACGAGCTCGCCTTCTCCTTGGGAAACGCAGTGCAAGCGGATGTTGTTGGTTTCGACAAAGATGTGTTGCTGTTCGGAATCTAAAGACTGCATAAATTAAAAGTTAGACTTATGTTTCGGGAAGTACGGAACCCGCCGACTGCTAGCAGGTGAGTACAAATAAACATTAGATGTGTCGGGCGGGTTTTGCCTCGATCTTCTCGCTTGTATCTCGTGATTCTTAACTCGCGCCCGCCCGACAAGGTACTATTGTTTTTTTGTCATTACTTACTTAGTCGGCTGAAACGACCGAATGGTTTTAATGTTTCTGCTTTTATTCTAGCTGCTTTTCGATCCCCGCTGCTGGAATCTAGTTAAACTTAAAACTTGTAGCGTTTTGGAGTCTCTGGTTTTTTAGGTGTAACTACTTATTTTAAATTGAGCGATTGAAATTTGTAGTTTTAACAGCGGCGGAGGCGGTTCAATAATAGCACAATTTCGTCCGTTGCCGATCGCAATTTTGAAGATGGCAGGTCAGATTGATTGACGATGATGCTAAACACCAGCGGCTCGTAACTTGGAACTTCGATATATCCCGACAGCGCCGAAACTCCGCTCAAAGTTCCAGTTTTTGCTTGCAAAATTACGCGGTTTGCGGTAGAATTAAAGCGATTTTTTAAAGTGCCGTTCTCGCCTGCGATCGGCAACGAGGCGCGGTAGACAGACGCAGCAGGTGAATTAGCCATCAATCTCAAAGTTTGCACCAAGGCTTCGGGACTAATTAAATTGTGTCGGGAAAGTCCCGAACCGTCGGTTAATATGTAGCTGTTGGGATTTACACCTAATTGAGTTAAAGCTGTTTTTAACTCCTTCAAACCAGTTTCATTAGTATCTTCTTGTGGCACAGACATCTTGACTGTGAATTTTCCCAACAATCTCAATAAAACCTCTGCATAAAGATTGTTACTTTCCCGATTAGTTTCCTTCACCAATTCTGCCAGCGGCGGCGATTCAACGGCTGCTAATTCTTGGTTTAAATTGCGAGCAACAGAGGCAACTAAAACTTGTTTAACCGGAATTCCCTCCGCCGTCAAGACTTGTTGAAAATTTTGTAAAAAATTATTGGCGGGATTGACAACTGCAACATAGCTTGATTCAGATTCTGCACCAACTTTCAACTGTCCGCTAACTCGAATTGCGGGGCGATCGAACTCCCTGCCAACTTCAAGAAACTCAGATTCGTTGGGGGCGACTGTGACTGAATTGTTCTGAATTTGCCACTGATTGGCTAACTTTGGTTGGGCAAAAGTAACTTTTAGAGGTTGTCCGAGATTCTGCGGGGACAAAACAAGCTCGATCGCGTTTTGATTGAAAATTAAACTGTTAACCGGCGCGCCATAGCCAGCTTGCGCGTCTTCCCATTCCCAATTGCGATTGACTGCACTGCCTTGAAAATAGCTGTCATCGCCAATCAACTCGTTTACTTGACTAATTCCCCGCTGCTTCAACTGCTGCGCCAAGGATTTCAACTGAGGCTCAGCAATGCTCGGATCGCCCCTGCCGGCAACGTACAAACTCCCATTTTCGCCGCTGTAAACCGATGTCTTAATCCGAAAATCGGCACCGAGTTTCTGCAAAGCAGCGGCTGTTGTTAGCAGCTTGACATTTGATGCTGGAATGAAATATTTGGTTGCGTCGCGGCTGTAGAGAGTTGCGGTAGAAGATAGGGGTTGAATCAAAATCCCCCAGCGCGATCGGCTAAATTCGGGACGGTTGGCGATCGCATCTACTTTCGCCCCCAATTCCCCCGGACAAATATCTCCAGCAACCGCCGATGTTTGAGCGACTGCCGCCGGCGTGCGCCCCAACACTAGCACCAACAAACTAACCGCAATTACTTTGATTTTCACAGCGTAATTTTCATAATATATAAGATTGCTTGATTTTTTGATTGATTGGAAAACCGCAGATTTGAGGCAGATTGACACAGATTAACGCAGATTTTTTAGATAATAGCTAGAGAATAAATGCTATTTTATTTTAACAATTTTTATTCACATTATATGCTTCAAAAATTACAATTTTTACTGCATTAAATCAATACTAATAGTAATAACGCATATGAATTCTCGGATTGAACAGCGCTTCTACAGGTTTTCCTACTTTGAGATGCTCTTCCACGATCGACTGTACATCACTCGGTTTAACTCGACAATACCAAATTTCGTCTGGGGTGACTCGCACAGTCGGGCCCGTGTTGCACTGTCCCTGACAGCTACAGGCTTTAACTGTCACTCCTGCAACTGGTTGGGCTTCAAAGGCAGCGAGCACTTCTGC
>NZ_JBARVX010000284.1:0-4510 GCF_049646505.1 Microcoleus sp. | reverse complement strand
CCCCAAAAAAGATGCAACTGTAGAGAAGATTCAAACCACGATATTCATCAGTTATCCCCGAAAAACAAATCTATTAGACATCTCCCATAATTATTGTGGAACAGGCATCATGCCTGTTCTTCAGAGGCTTTTTGGGAGATGTCTATTAGCTATCTTCCTCTGTTGTTTGCTGGCGGCGTTTCCGAAAAATACCAGTCATATTGATTCCTGTTACCAGCAGCAAAATCGCACCAATACCAACAAAAAACACATAGATTGGCATCAAAAAATCTCCCAAATATTCTCCTTGGTGGATATTCAAAAAAACTTCTCCTACCTCTTTCGGCATCTTAAACCAACTTCTGCCAACTCGGTAGATTACACCTGTGACTGTACTCACGGCTAAAGGCAAGACAATAATCGGTGTAGCAATACGGTGAACCTTACGAAAATCAAGTTTAGCACCTGGTATTTCAGGGCGTGCGCCACCCAAAAATTTGGTCATCGTCAAACCAGTGACTATCAGCCCAATCACTCCCAAAGCCAGCAAAAGCACATAAAATGGTCTGAGTTCCTTTCCGAGATAGCTTCCTTGGTGAATATTCATAAAAATCTTGGCAGCATCACCTTCTATGCCCAACAAATCTTCTCCCAGCCGATAGGCAACTCCCGTTATGGCTGTTAATAGTAAAGGGATGAAAATAATCGGTGCAACTTGGCGGTGAAGTTTGCGAAAGTTAGCGCTAGCCATCTATTGATTATCCTATTTTTTAGATATTTTGTTGTTAAAAAATCAGATATTATTAAATGCACGGGCAGGCAGAAACCGGGTTTTTTTGGAAAAATATTTCATTGTCACCTGCAGATTCGGTAAACAACCCGGTTTCTTTGCTCAAAGTGGCTAATTAATGTTGCAAAGCAACAGTTTTAGTGCAAGTATTACCATTATGAAAAAATGAAATCAGCCTGGTTGATATTTCCAGCATTAACTCCTTTCAAGACTGCCAAATATTGACCAGTATTTGCTAGCTGTATCAGAGTATCTCCAGCATAAATTCCAGTTCCTTGAGTGATATTAATGTTAGACATTCCTAAGCCATCTTCCAGCTCAAGTATGTCTGCGCCTTTTTGAAAGTCCGTGATGATATCAGCGAGATCGAGAATATTTGTAGCCGATCGCCATTCTAGCTCAAATAGATCCGAACCCATACCGCCGGTCAGAATATCTTTACCCCTCCCTCCATCGAGAATATCATTTCCTGCACCGCCATCAAGGGTATCTTGACCCTTGCCACCTTCTAGTTCATCATTGCCATTGTTGCCGCTCAGAATATCATTGCCCCTGCGTCCTTCTAAAGAAACATTATTTCCAGGAATTCCTGTTAAGATGTCGCTACCATTTGTACCTTCAATTTCAATCTGATAAAAATTATCGCCCCTTTCGTATCCCTGAAAAATTATGGGAAAATTGCCCGTAAAGGGGCTAGAAGTGGAAGAAGTTACAGGTTGACCTATCGAAAAATTTGTCTCGTAACCAAATTCGCCACTTTCGCCAAATTCGCCACTTTCACCAAATTCGCCAAATTCGCCACTTTCACCAAATTCGCCACTTTCACCAAATTCGCCAAATTCGCCAAATTCGCCACTGTTACTGATTGAGAGTTGGTATCTCTCCGATGACGCTATATTTACATCGATCGAATTATCTTTGGTTAGATATGACTGTCCGATGCTTGTCCAAATTTTAGTTTCGTTACTCATTGTCAGATTCTTGTTGTTTAACTTATCTATAGCAATCCTAAATGATTTTCTTGTACCTGTAGGGACTAAGGCTAAGCCGTGTCCTAGACACGGCATCTTGAGTGTCCCGGAGGATGGATTTTGGGGAAATCACATTTATCTTCGCCGCCTGGATAATGATTTAGGATTGCTATATTTGGTCAGTTAGCTAAAACCCTAGGGTCTATTTGTAAAGCTGCATCCCAGGCTGTGCAGACAGATAGCGCACAATTTTGCAGTTAATCGTCCCCCCAAGGCTCCCTGTTTTGGGGAGAGCGGATGTTAATTACTGAGCCGTTCGAGCGAGTAACAGAAAAAGCATCGAATTCATCGTCGTCCATCTCGCCAACAACTCTGATTGTTTCACCTCTTGATACATTAATATTGCGCCACGAGCGGGGGCCAGCATCGACTCTAATTCCACCGCTACCGTCGTCGATAATCCACTCATTTTCATCAGCTTCTCCAAAACCGATTACTTTTCCAGAGATGGTAGTTGGTGTTCTCGGTCGCAAATCGCGGATTCGAGTTATAGCTTGTGCAAAGGCAGAACTGGCCGCTACTGAAAGAATCGTTGTAACTGCGAGCAAACTAAAAATATTTTTCCGTTTCATGAGTTGTTATTTCCTGGCAATCAGTGCTATAGTAATCCTAAATAATTTTCTTGTACCTGTAGGGACTAAGGCCGAGCCGTGTCCTGGACACGGCATCTTGAGTGTCCAGAAGGATGGATTTTGGGGAAATCACATTTAGGTTCGCCGCCCGTGATAATGATTTAGGATTGCTATATTAGGATTGTGACAAATAAAAGTAAAGAACTCGGAAAGACATAAAATTTATTTAAACGCCTCTATGACTTCCTCAACCTAAACATCAGCCCATTTTCGGAGCAAATTAGCAATGCTTTTGGATAGCAAGTCAAACTCCGCTGTCTTTCCTGACTTCTGAGAAAGCGTATCGCGAACCGTATCCAAATCAAAGAGGATTTCTCGATTGTGAGCATCCCGAACTAAACTCTGCACCCAAGTCACCGCCGCTAGTCTTTCACCTTCGGTGACTGGTTCCACACGATGTAAAGTTGTAGTAGGATAAACAACCATCGAGCCAGCATCAAGTTTAAAAGCTTGTTCGCCTTGGGCACTTTCAATCACTAATTCCCCGCCCGTGTAAGTTGCAGGATCGCTGAGAAATAGAGTGAGAGACAAATCCGATCGCGTAAGTTTTTCATCTCCCATAATCGCATTGTCAATATGTGTCCCGTAGTACATCCCTCCGTGATAGCGACTAAACATAATGGGACGCATGGCTTTGGGGCGCGCCGCTATTTGGAATAAAGAATTGCGTTTTAGTGCTTGATTGACTAATTTTCTGAGTTCCTGAGTTGGAGCCGCATCATTTTTGAGTTGAGAATTATTTTTTACTTGTCGGGCGTACCAACCTGCTGTTAACTTCCCATCGACAAATTCAGCATCTTTTAGGCGATCGACAATTAATCCTAATTCCTCTGAAGTCAGAATATTGGCCATACAGATAATCATTTGGGACACTCCTACAGGTTGCTAATGGACTCGCATTGTAGCAATAAGGTAATGTCTGTGCAAACAATTTTTAGATATTTTGGGTTCTTTCCGAGTTCTTTACTTTTTTCTGGGATAGTAGTAATACCAAATCCTGCCTTTTTATCTCCTCTATGATTCGGCGGTTGAAACCGCTCCTTGTCAAACGAAGTCCGCCTCCGCGGACTAAGAAATAAAGGGGATTTTTAACCCGGATTTGGTATAATCACCCAGAATAAGGCTTTTTGAAAGATGCAAAGTAAAACTAAGATTTGGATCGGCGTTGGAGCTTGTGTTTTAACTTCTGTAGCTGCTAGTGCGATCGCATCCCAGAATGATAGCAGTGTCAATCGATTTTCCCCTATTTTTCTTTCAAGTAATGCTGCTAATTCATCGACGAGCAACAGCAAGCCCGTTGAACCGATCGTCTTAATGATTAGCAGTGGTTACGAACAAGGGGAAACAGGGGAAATAGGGGAAATAGGGGAAATAGGGGAAATAGGGGAAATAGGAGAAATTGGAGAAATTGGAGAAATTGGAGAAATTGGAGAAATTGGAGAATCCGGGGAGAGTTAAGGTTTTCTATTAATATAAACTTTTAAGCTACTGAGGAAAATTTTACTTGAAAACAGCTACCTACTCCTAGCTGACTGGTAACGCTAATTTCTCCTCGGTGGCTTTGGACAATTGCTTGGGCGATCGCCAATCCCATCCCCAAACCCCCTGCGCGGCGATTTCTGGCTCGATCTGCTCTCCAAAATCTGTCGAAAACAAACTTAACATCTTCTGAAGCAATGCCGATGCCAGTATCCTCTACACTAACAATTGTCGATCGGTTCTTTCTGCTCAGAGAAACAGTTACAATTCCGCCCGCTGGTGTGTAATGAATTGCGTTTCCAATCAAGTTGCAAAACAAACGAGTGAGCTGTGCGGCATCTCCCATTACAGACGTATCAATGGCTAAATTAGACTTGAGAATAATTTGCTTTTCTTGAGCTTGCAGTTCCCACAAATCTAGCAAATCCTCTAATAGTTCGTCTAGCGGAACCGCTATCCACTCGCGGACGATCGTGGCTGCTGGTGCATCCATTCTAGTTAATAAAAGTAAGTCTTCAACTAACTGAGTCATCTGTTTAGTAGCAGAGTCGATCGCCGCCATTTTCTTAACATCTGCTGCATGAATTCTCTCAGGATGA
>NZ_JBARVX010000283.1:0-3481 GCF_049646505.1 Microcoleus sp. | reverse complement strand
TGGATGCCAGCCGCAGGCCTTATCCTCGAAGTATGTTCCAACATCGGGTTCGTCTATCCCCATTTGCTTCGATTTTTCAGATTTTCCCTGCTGGCTTGACAGAAGTATAGCAGCAAGCTGGCTGTTTGCCAAGCGATAGTCGATCTTATCCCCTGTCTCTAAAGAGCTTTATCACCTAAACAAACCTAGATTAGAGCGAGTTTCAGCAAAATTGAGACGGGAAATTATAGCCTTTCGAGCTCTGGTATGAGGTACTATCCGGCATTGGGCATAGGCAAAACAGGGTATAGAGCATAGAGCATACCTCACCACGCGATCGAACTGCTATAGCTTTTTTCAGCCACAATTTGATTTTTTAGCTGGATATGCCATAGGTTTAGCGACAGGAGCATCGACGAAATGTATGATATTTGGCCGACAAAACGGCGGTCGTCCTCTATAATTATCGACGGTCAGGGAGGATCGAGCCAGTTTTTATAGGCATCCCCGCTGGCGATCGATCGCAGACTCGGTTTTGGGCGGACGATCGCCAGAATGCGACAGCAATCTTAATACAAAATTGAGATGCTCCCCAATTGATGCAGATATTTTTGTGACAAAAAGTCACAAAAACATCGTTGAAGTTGACGGAAAAAATCGCTAATATTTTTGTTAAAAAATGACAGTAATGTGCTAGATTGAAAAGTGCCTTGTGCAGCATCAATTGCGCGAAATTGTGTAGGGCAATCGCCGTAGCTCGCTTCGTTATAAAGCCGGGGCGAACTCGCGAAAGCACTCGAAAAAATGCTGCTAAGTCGGAAATGCAGCCTTGCATTCAAACTGGGTTTGGCGAATCAAATCAATTATAAAATACTGTGACAAATTGGGTGTTAAATGAGCTTGAGAATCTGCGGCAACCGCCAAATCAAAACTCTGCCGGGACTGGCCACTCGTCCTACGCCTTCGCGAGTCAGAGAAGCTTTGTTTAATATTTGGCAGGGGACGATCGCAGGTTGCAGGTGGCTGGATATTTGTACCGGCAGCGGCTCGATGGGTGCAGAAGCTTTGTGTCGGGGGGCGGCGAGTGTTACTGGCATCGAACAGTCGGCGAAAGCTTGTGCGATTATTCATGAAAACTGGGAGAAAGTAGCGGGTTCTTCCCAAACATTCCAAATCCTGCGGGGAAACGCGATGGCAAAATTGGGGGCGCTGGGAGGACAGCAGTTCGATCGCATTTACTTCGATCCGCCCTACGCTAGCGACTTGTACGAACCTCTGTTAAACAAGCTCGCCAGCCAAGAAATGCTAGCACCCGATGGCGAAATTGCGATCGAACACAGCCCGGAGCGATCGACACAACCGATTCCAGGCCTAGAAATTTGCCGCCAAAAAATCTACGGCAATACAGCATTAACTTTCTATGCCCGCAGTGGCTGACTAGCTCAAACGGCATCAGCATCATAATATCAAATCCCGCCCAGATCCGAACGAGCGCTCAGTGCGATCGTCCCGATCTGGGCGGTCTCAACGATGCTGCAAGCGCTTGCAGATCGTAAAAGTTATTCCCTTGAGTACGATACAAATTTTTCCCGAAAAGTTAAACTTTGTGCGTAGGTTGACAGGGTGCGTTACCCGATCGATCCCCGAAATAAATCGAGTTTACGCTGAAAATAAAGACTTTCAGTTGTAACATGAACTGCAAAGTGTGAGTGTGGATATTCCTAGAGGAGTGAATATGGTTCAGACACCTTCGCGCCATCGCGGCGGCGAGTTTCCGGCTGCTAACTCGGTACAGCCAGTCAAACGGGATACGATTCTGCTGGGAGATAGCCTTCCCCTGCCAAATATCAAACTCTTCGGCACAGACGGCATTCGCGGGAAAGTTGGAGAATTGCTGACTGCATCCCTAGCGCTGCAAGTTGGCTTCTGGGCGGGACAAGTTCTCCGCCAAAATTCCCCCAACCAAGGCCCGGTGATTTTGGGCCAAGACAGCAGAAATTCCAGCGATATGCTGGCAGCGGCACTGTCGGCGGGTTTGACAGCGGCTGGTTTGGAAGTGTGGAATTTGGGATTGTGCCCTACTCCCTGCGTTGCTTATCTGGCAAGTGTTTCGGAGTCTGTCGGCGGTGTGATGATTTCGGCTTCTCACAATCCCCCTGAAGATAACGGGATTAAGTTTTTTAACTCAAACGGCTCTAAGCTGTCGCAGCAGTTGCAGGAACAAATCGAAGCGGGAATCCGGGGGGCTAAGGTTCCGGTTGCTAGCTTCGCTTTGGGACAACACTACCACCGCCCGGAGTTGGTGAAAGATTATGCTGCTTCTCTCTCTGATTCGCTGCAACAGATGAATTTGTCGGGAATGCGGGTAGTTTTGGATTTGGCTTGGGGGGCGGCGGCTGGTTTGGCACCGGCGGTGTTCGCGCAAATGGGGGCGGATGTGATCTGTTTGCACGACTCTCCTGATGGCTCTCGCATTAATGTTAACTGCGGTTCTACTCATCTCGACAGCCTGCAAGCGGCGGTTTTGGAACACAATGCCGATTTGGGATTTGCTTTTGATGGCGATGCCGATCGAGTTTTGGGTGTTGACAACAAAGGTCGATCGATTGACGGCGATTACATTCTGTATCTGTGGGGCCGGCAGTTGCGCGCCTCCGAACAGTTACCGTCCAATTTAATTATTTCTACTGTAATGGCTAACCTCGGCTTCGAGCGAGCTTGGGAAAAATTGGGCGGAAAACTAACTAGAACGAACGTGGGAGATCAGCACGTTCACGCTGAAATGCAGCGCACGGGTGCGATGTTGGGCGGCGAACAGTCTGGACACATTCTTTGTCCGCATTTCGGGATCAGTGGCGATGGTTTGCTGACAGCTTTGCACATAGCTTCCCTGGTGCGCCAATCTGGAGAATCTTTAGCGCAATTGATAAGGGGCAGTTTCCAAACTTATCCGCAGTTGCTGGTAAATGTGCGGGTGGACGATCGGGAAAAACGCCTAAAATGGCACGAGTGCGAAATTTTGCAAGGGGCGATCGTCCGTGCTAAAAGTGCAATGGGAGAACAGGGGCGGATTTTGGTTCGCGCTTCTGGCACTGAACCGCTGATCCGAGTTATGGTAGAAGCCGCCAGCGCTGAATTGGCTAATTTCTGGACTGATAATTTGGTGTTGGCAGTTCAGAAATACCAGGCTCTTTGATCTGAAGTCATTAGTCATTAGTCATTAGTCATTAGTCATTAGTCATTTGTTATTTGTTATTTGTTATTTGTTATTGGTAACAACTGGCAACTGACAACTGCTTTCGGTACAACGTCCAACGTCCAACGTCCAACGTCCAACGTCATCAGTGCTGTCGCCTCCGAGCTTTCCGTACAACATCATCAGGAAGAGGGAAGAAGTCATTAGTCATTAGTCATTAGTCATTAGTCATTAGTCATTAGTCATTAGTCATTAGTCATTAGTCATTAGTCATTAGTCATTAGTCATTAGTCATTAGTGCTGTCC
>NZ_JBARVX010000282.1:0-3336 GCF_049646505.1 Microcoleus sp. | reverse complement strand
GAATAATCTACTCTGTTTTTGCAACAGGAGTTTGAGGCAAGTATATGCAAGTATATCGAAGGTAAACCGATACACAAAACTTTTTTTTGCATCCCATTTATTGCTAGCTAGACTGTATGGAAAAGCAACTATTTTTCGTTTTGTAAACAGGTTATCATAGGTTTTTCTGGATAGTGGCTCTTTTGGCATTAGCAGAACTGGCAGAGCTTTCACACCTGTGATATCATACTCCATACTGAAGCTTTGCAAGTCGTCAGTAGAAAAATAATGAACATCACTAATTGCGATTTGAGCTGTGAGAGTACATAGGGAATTTTGAGTAGCCTTTGCTTGACCAATAGCTATATATTTTAATACTTCCTTGGGCTTGGTTCGCAGCTCTGGCTTAAAAAATGTAGAGTTTGTAGAAATAGTTTTCATACTATCCTCTAAAATGCTTTTTCTGACCGAAATGTGAAGCGGAAATTCTTTCGGTAAATGCTTTTGTTTCAGAATTTTTTGCAGGAGATTCTTGAGCGAGTCTATTTTAGAGGCAATTTTATATTGTTCAAAATCTTTTTTGATGTCTTGTAATACTATTTTTTTCGCTGCTTCATCAGAACCTTTGAAAATTGTTAATACTTTTTCCTCAAATCCTGGAATAGGATTGTATTCTAAGTCCGAATTAACTGTATAACCATCTGATGACGGGTCTTTTTCGGCAAAAACGAAATAGTACAACAATAGTAACTTCAATAGCTTTCTAGCAAAGATTTCTTTTTTAGCCGGCTTATCAAGTTCGGCTTTGTGTTCCTCACTGTCCGGGTCAAGCAGATTGAGATAATACTCAAAGACTGTTTTACCGCCATAGGCTTGCACTGGATTATTAAACTTGAGCTTAAGTCCAAAAACAAACTGGATATCTCCCTTATTTTCGTCTTTGGTTTCTCCTAAATATCCTTCTATTTTGGGAATGATAGGCAGCATATCGAAGGATTCAGCGCGAGCAAAAGCATCTCGGTAGTTCAAGTCAGTGTCGGCATAGTTGACCGAGTAATGACCGTCGGCATTTTCGAGATTGCCTATATATTCATCAATCAGCTTGAGACGCCGGATTAGGTCTTTTAAATAAATTATACCATCAGAATTTGACTGGTTATTGCTTGTGGTAAGGTTGTCTTGCAGAAATTCTAGATAACATATCTGTGCCTGTTTTTTGAGTTTGCCGATTGTTTCTGTATCTACAATTTCTTTGAGTTTGTAGAAATCTGATTTGGGGTCGGCTTCTAAATCTTGAAGAATGAAATCTAAGTCTTCGCGATCGCTCTCACTAGCGCTAGCAAACTGAGATTTGATATAATTTTCTAAGCCTTGTTTTAGCTCGGTATTAAATTTACTGGTGTTGCCAACGGTGATAGTTAATTTGTGAAATTTCAGCAGTTCTTTGCTACTGGCATTCTTTTGGATACTCAAGCGCTGCTTTTGTAAGCCTGAATAGTTGCCAAATGGATAGCTAAAGTCTAACTTAGCAGAGACACTTTGAAAATCTTGCAAATCTGTAATTAAGCTAGCAACAAACTGCTCGATATCAAGCTGTTGATTCTGTTGCTTAATTGTTGACTCTAGCCGAGCTTTTAAACTATTTTTAATTTTGGTAACTTGACTTGGAAACCGTTCTTTGAAACCGGGAGTAAAGTTGACTGTTGCGGTACGAACACCGCGTTCGGAAGCTAAAGGATTTTCTACTCCCAAACTTGCGACTGCTTCGGCTATGCTGTCAATGTCCATGAGCAGCCGATCGCCATTACCATGTATCTTAAAAGGATTCTGAGTCTGCGGCTTCTCTAAAACTTCTAGAATCTTGTCCAATAAGTCACTACAGTCAACCGCAACTAAGTCCACGTCTGCCGTTTTTAGCGTATTCACTCTGCAACCTCCTCGCACCGCCTGACAACTTATGCAATTGAGCTATGATAGCCGACATTGATTCATTAGTCAAGCAAGTTGATTTCTCTACTAACTTGCGAAATCATTACTAAGTTCCCTAGAGGTTCAAAATGCTTGAATCCACTCTTTAATGTTGTACTCAGTCCAAATCCCATTTACCCAATAAGGATCGGTTTCAACTAAGTCTCGCACTGCCGTTTCGTCTGCGGCTTCGTAAATCGCGAAAACTTTTGTTAAATCTTTTGTTGGCCCGATCGTAATTAATACTCCCGATTCCTTCTGCTTGGCAAGTCCGGCTAGATGCGCGTCTCGAAATGGTGCGCGTTTTTCGAGAACGTTTTGGCAGTAACTTCCCCACATTACATATTTGGTCACGGTTTTGAGCCTCAGATGAATTTGTTTAAAATTTATTGTACAATGAGTGTAGCAGGATTTAAAGATTTTTTTTGGATAAGATTGATTAACCGCAGAGGGCGCAGAGGGCGCAGAGGGAGAGAAGGAAAGAAGAGAGATTTTTGTTAGAGGGGATGAGGTAACTATGACTTTATTGGATATTCGGCTGCTGAATGTTTATGAATATCACCGGATGGTTGAAGCTGGTATTCTTGATGGAGATGAACGGGTAGAATTATTGGCAGGGCAGATAGTAAATAAGGCTACGAAAACTCCCCCACGTTGTGCAGTGGTGAAACGTACAATGGAACTACTGCAAAAATCTTTGGGAAGTTTGGTATTTCTGAGTATACATGATTCTGTCCGACTGAATAATTACTCTCAACCTGAACCGGATATTTCTGTAGTTATACCAGATCGACTTTACTATGAAGACCACCATCCAACTCCTTTAGAAATTTATTTGATTATTGAAGTTGCAGATACTACTCTGAGAACGGATTGCGGCATAAAAGCAAAAATTTATGCTGAGTCGGGAATTACTGATTATTGGGTTTTGGATGTTAATAATCGGCAACTTCACGTATTCCGAGAACCGAGTCAGCATGGTTATCAAAGTCGGTTGATGCTGGGGGACGATGCGAGTAGTTCTCCTTTGCAATTTCCTGATGTTTCTTTCGAGGTGCGGGATATGTTGCGGCCTTTAATTACGACTTAAATCTCCCGGCGGTTAGAAACCGCGTCTAGACAGACAAAACCCACCTCCGTGGGTTAAAGAAAGTTCCCAGGTAGAGCCTGGGAACCAGAACCATGTTTAAAAAACCTTGTTACCCAATAATTGTTGGGTTTGTTGGCTGAATCCGCGATGGTACAGGTGCGTCGCTAGGGTATTGCCGAGCTTTCTCAGGGATTTTCGAGAGCGACGCACCCTACGGTTAGCTTCTTAAGCTAACGCCGAATTTCTCAACTAAAATATCGCGGACTTTTTGCTGGGCTGGTTCGACATCGGTGTCGCTG
>NZ_JBARVX010000281.1:0-9885 GCF_049646505.1 Microcoleus sp. | reverse complement strand
GACAGACAGCAGGAGGTTTTTGCGCGTTATTTTCTAAAAAAACGAGGTTTTACAGGTCTATTTCGGGCTAAAATTTGTCCGAAAGGTAGCCAATCAGGAGAACAGTATGTACGCAGTCAGTATCCGGTGGAGGTGAAAGCTTATCGCCAGAATAAAAACCGGGTGTCGATTGGATTAGTCGTGTTAATTGATGCAGATACGGGTACGCTGGAAGCAAGACTCAATCAGTTAGCTAGTGTCCTTGATGAAAATGATCTGGAAAATAGGCGATCGAATGAAGCGATCGCGATTTTTGTTGCTAAGCGCAATATTGAGACTTGGATACACTATTTGCAGGGAGAAACCGTGAATGAGGAGACTGTTTATGCAAAATTTGAGAATAATGAGGCTGTTTGCAAAACCGCTGTTGAGGATTTAGCCGATCGATGTTATTCTCAGAGCTTACCAGAAGATGCGCCGCAATCGCTTCAGGCAGCTTGTGGGGACTTACAGCGGTTGTTACCACTGTTGCAGCCATGAGTTATGAGAAAATTTGGAATTTGTGATTATTTTTAAGCAAACAGACCAACAAATTTAAAACTGGTAAAAGTCTGAAATCCTTTTCAACGCTGCAATGCAAGCGGAAACAGCGGCAAAAACCCGCTTTTTTTGCGAGAGCCTCAAGTAAAGCTTTGTGTCAAAAACTGTGAATGCCCGGAGGGGGGGTTGACAAAAGCAGTAGAACGTGGATTAAAAGTCAGGGTGAGGGAGTAAGACTGACAGCAGAAAACAGGGGCGAAAAAAGCCCAAAATACGCAAAACATCAAGTCGATCGGGCAAAGTAAGTTGATTGAGGATTAAAAATATGGTGGTGGGTGAGCTACAATTGACCTGTTCTGAGCAAACAATTGGTCAAGATCACAAGTATCCTGTAGAAATCTGAAGTTGAGAATCTCAGGGTTGTCGAGGAGCGGGAGCAAACAGAAAACTATGCCTCAAAAAGTAATAGCCAAACAGATGCCTTTGGAATCAACGTCCGATCCGATCGCCGTGGTGGCGACAGTCGAAAAAGTTCCAGCCGAAGCAGTGGCAGTTGAGTCCTACGCCGATCGGTTGATGGACGAACTGTTTGAAGGAGTCGATCGAGCTTTCGACGGCAGCGGCAAACTGCCAGCCGAGCCGGTGGCGCCAGAATTCGTGTCGCTCAAATCGATCTCGGTACCTCAAATAGTTTTGTCGCAGTTGGCGCCCCAAGCTCCGCAAGGCGGGGAAAAAGACGTAGAAGCGATCGCCCGCCAAGTTGCCCTAGAAACAACCAACAAACAGCGCTCCAAACAATCATTCGATAGAATCCTGCTCGGAGCAGCCTGCGGGTCGCTGCTGCTAGTCATGGGATTGTGGCTCGCCAGCAGGTCGGGACTGGTACGCTTGCCCGCCGCCTCCGCCCCCGTCGCAGGAACGCCAGCAGCAAGTGGCAAAACAGCACCGGACACGCAGTTTGTCGAATACGCGCAGCGCTCGCTAGTGGCGATCGAACAAAACAAAGCACCCCAGGCAAACTCCCAGCTTGCCGCAGTTCCCGGAGCCGCCGCACCAGGGACGCTGCCGAGCATTGCAATTTCCGGCGCGCCACCGCCAACAGCAGGTCTTTCGACAGCAGTCAACCGCATCGCTGATGCCCTAGAACAAGCCGCCGCGCAGCCGGGAGCGCCCCCGCCCCAAGTCGTAGTCATCCCTCCCCCCGCTCAGGTGACGGTGGCTCCGGCTCCTCCGGCTCAGGTGACGGTGGCTCCGGCTCCGGCCGCTCCTCAAACCGCCGCAGGTTCTCCCTCGCCGGCTGCTCCAGTCTCGGGTAGGGCGATCGCCGCCGCTGGCAATCGCACTCCCGCCGCTTCCCAGTCGGAGTCTCCCGAACCGAAGATTTTGGCTCGCGAAACCGAACCGGCACCGGCTGCTGGGCAATCAGCGCCGGCGGCACCGGCACCAGCGCCGGCACAGGCCCCCAGCAGCGCGCCGACTTCCGCGCACACGCTGGTGGGGATTTTGGAGTTGGGCGATCGATCGGCTGCTTTGTTTGAAGTAGACGGCGTAGCCCGCAGAATTTATGTGGGCGAAAGCATCGGCGCTAGCGGTTGGACTCTGGCAGAAATCAAAAATCAAGAAGCAGTGATTCGCAAGGGCGGAGATGTGCGATCGGTTTTTGTCGGCCAAAAGTTCTAATAGGTCATTAGTCATCAGTCATTAGTCATCGGTCATTAGTCATTAGTCATTAGTCATCAGTCATCTGTTACGGGTTGGTGATGGGTAATTGGGTAATCGGTAATTGGTAATTGGCAATTATGAGGCTGTACTTCACAAAGGTTGAAAACAGTTATATATAGCCTTTCTCAAATAGATGAGATATGTATAGCCTTTCTCACAAAGATGAGGTGCTCTCGCGGCCAAACCGGCCAAACCGGCCAAACCGGGCAAACCGGGCCTAAAAGCATCGGGCATAAGGCATCGGGCCTAAAAGCATACCTCACCTTTGTGAGAACCGCTATATGTAATAAGGCTTTAAAGTCCCGATATTCAGGGAATAGGAGTGCACCTCATATTTTTAAGAAAAGCTATAATAAGCCACAACTAATGATTGACAACTAATGATTGATGACTAACAACTAATGATTGATGACTAACAACCAACAACCAACAACCAACAACCAATAACCAATAACCAACAACCAACAACCAACAACCAACAACCAACAACCAACAACCAATAACCAACAACCAACAACCAACAACCAACAACCAACAACCAACAACCAACAACCAACAACCAACAACCAACAACCAACAACCAACAACCAACAACCAATAACTAATAACCAATAACCAATAACTAATAACTGAGGAATTATAAAACAAATGGGCTTATTTGACGATTTCAGCCGCTTTCTCGAAACCAAATTAGAAGAATTTTTACGCAGCAACCCCCATCTGGAATTGCAAGCAATAGAAGAACAACTCAAGGAACAAGAAGAAGATACTCTGCGGCTGATTCTCGAAATCCAGAAACAAGAAAAAACACTGCAAGCAGAAATTCTCTCCGCCGCCCAAGAAATTCAGCGCTGGAACGATCGAGCAAAGAAAGCAAAAGCCGCTCAAAGGCTCGATTTAGCTCAAGCAGCCCAAGAGCGACAAGCAGCTTTGCTGCGCCAGGGAAATCAGCGCTGGGGACAAATGCAGGGCTGCAAAGAACGAATTGAAAGAGCCAAAGAACTGTACCGCCAAATTCAGTCGCGGCGAAAAGAAGTTCGATCAAAAGCAGCGGAAGCCGCAGCGGCCGCTCAAACTACTACTAAAACAGAGCAGAATTGGGATACTAAGGGTTGGAATCAAAGCTATAATTATAACAGTTTTAATGCTGCAGACCCTCTCGAAGACAAATTTCAACACTGGGAAGCTCAGGAAGAACTCGATCGCATGAAGCGCAATATGGGCCGATAGTTACAAAAGTATCCTAATTCTGCAGACAGGTTCACCCGGAAGTCACAGCATCTTCGATTTTAGATATTTTAGGCTCTCCTGAGTTTGTGGTGATAAACAAACCGCATATCCTTACTCCAAGGGCATCACAGAATCGCGAACAGTTGTGTCTGATACCGTATCCACCATAAACCCAGGAGAGCCATATTTTGGTAGCACCACGATGTCTGCAGTAAACTAGCTGCTGTTTGAATTGCTACTTTGTCGCATTTAGGCAGCACCAAACTATTGCACGCATCCCACTCGCCGTTGAGCATGAATGCCATGTCGGAAGCTGCTGCAATTGAGTCGCACAGCAATACGGTTTCTGGTTTGGGTTGCAGCCAGTTCATTAAGGCGATCGATCTCTGGTTTTTCATTTTTGATTCGGGGTTTGTCGGTCTTTTTTAATTATAGTAGACCTCTCCCCGCGCTGCTGTGAGGGGGATTGTGCATTGTTGCTACTGCGGTACTTTTTATAGTAATTAGTAATTCCGATCGACAATCTCAATCAACCCGCCCCGCAACTGGGGCGGGCTGAATTCTCCCCCATTTTCAGGCCCTCAGCAGAGCTTTAGAGGCTGATTCGCCTGCGATTTTCAGTTGCCGGCTCAATTGCAGGTTCAGCAATATCAACACACTCCACTGGCCGATCGCGGAGAGAAAAAAGATATGTCCTGATGTGTTGTCCAGACCCAACCCAAAGAAGGGAACTGTTGACATCCAAATCAAAGGAGCTTTTTCAGGGGTGAGGGAAAGCATAGATAAAATAATTGGCGGCAAAACGATCGCGCCTCCCACTGTGCAAACCGCCCAAACTGCCTGGTTTCTGACTTTTGCAAACAGGAATAACTGGGCAACGGTGGCGTAAATCGCGATTAGATTCAGGCAAACAATCATGCCGAACCAGCCGTTGTTCTCCCTTAGCAGCAAAGGTGTTAAAATCAAGGTCGAGATGAGGAAATTAAGGGCGATCGCAATTATAGCCGGACTTTTTTCGCTCCAAATTAAATCGAGGATGGGATAGCGCCGCCACAATTTATGACTGCTGGGAACGATTTGTTTGCGATACCTTGCCCAATCGTACAAAGCTTGCCTTTCTGGGGTTAAAGCAGCAATTAAAGCTACGAAAACCAATAAATTTAGGAGGAATACAAAGGTGATATTGTCCGTTCCGCGTGGGGATTGAAGTGCAAATCCTAAAATTATTGGCTGACAGCAGAAAACGAGCAAGTAACTTTGGCGCTTGCTCAAAACTGTGATGCTGGGGTTGGGAAAGCGCCGCTGCCATCCCTGCCACATCCAATAGGTTAAAACCCCGCAGATAGACAGAGATAAAATTGTAGACAATGCAAAGCTGTTGCCGATCGGCAAATTAAACCATTTTACATTTTCGCAATTTTTAACTAACCAGTCCAAGTTTGAATTGCGGAATTCTATTACTCCATTGACTGAGTATTTCAAAACAGCAGCCGGAGACAAAAATGTTATTAAGTCACCAGCGTTGCGTTGCGACGACATATTAAAAGCTGTGGTAATAAAAGTCAAAACCGCAGCGCTAGCCAACCAAGGTTGAAACCCTCCCAACCAACTGGTTGTTAAGCCGAATAGCATCGCGCCGCTGTAGAATAAAGCACAGCTAGCTACCATTGCTATGTCGAAAGATAAAATATGATGCAGAGGTATTTGAGCTGCTAATCCGCTGTAGATGTGCAGGGGTACAGCCATAATTGCTGCTAGGTAAAGTAAAATTGGAACGCCGAGAATTTTGCCGAGAAAAATGGTTTTGGCAGATTGGGGGCTGAGGCGAATAAAGTTGAGCGTACCCCGGCGTTCTTCTTTATCGAGGTCGCTGACTAGCATATAAGTGCCGACTACTAAAAGTGCGATCGCGCTAAATATACTCAGATAAACAAACAGTTCGAGGTACCAATACTGCCAGTTAATCTGAAAGTTGCCGACAACATCTCTGAGGCATATTGGATTATTGGCATCCAAGCTAGAGCAAAATTTGTTGTAGGTGGGGTTAGTGTACTGACCGGCCGGAGGGGGAACTGGTATCTGGGCGCGGTAAGTCCAGAACAGCAGCAGTTGAGCGCAAATAGATAAGAGGCTGGCGATCGCAATTTTGCCTATTTTCAGCCGGCCTTTGAGTTCTCGGAATAACTGGGAATTCCAGTTACCGATGGTGTCTAGTATGTTGAGAATCATAGGTAATAGTTTTGAGTTGTGATTGAAAAAGTCGCCCTAAACTGTCAACTGTCAACTGTCAAGATGCTTGTTTGTGTCCCATCTTCAGGAAGATGGTTTCTAGGTTTTCTTGAGTGCAGTGAAATTCCGTGAGGGGAATGTTAGCATTGACGAGCGATCGCAATAAATTCGCTGCATCTTCCCGGCTTCCTGAAAAATGAACGCACACCTGCTGAGTTTCCGGCAAGATTTCCCAACTTTCTACCCAAGGAAAGTTTTTGAGTTCCGATGTCAGCGCTGCTAAATCCCCCAAAGTTGACAGGAAAATTTGCTGTTTTCCCAGTCGTTTGTAAAGTTCTTGCAAAGGGGCGCTTTCGACAAGATAACCGAGTTCCATAATTCCCACCCAAGTGCAAAGTTCGGCTAAATCGCTGAGAACGTGGGATGATATGACTACGGTCATGCCGGCTTGTTGCAAAGTTTTGATAATTTCGCGGAATTGCGATCGCGCGATCGGATCTAAACCCGAAACTGGTTCATCTAACAGCAGCAACAGCGGTTCGTGAATAATAGTTCGTCCCAAACTCAGGCGCTGTTTCATCCCCCGCGAAAGAGTGGAAATTAAGCTGTTGCGTTTGTTGGTTAATTGCACGAGTTCTAAAACTGCATAGATGCGTTCTCGACGGCGGGGTTGCCGCAAGTTGTAGAGTCGAGCAAAGTAATCTAAATAATCCCACACATTCAGGTCGTCGTACAGGGGAAAGTCGTCGGGAAGAAAGCCGATGTGCTGTTTGAGAGTGGGGTTAGATCGATCGCGCAACAAGGGACAGCCGTTGATATAAATCTCCCCTGTAGTAGGTTCTTCAGCGGCGGCTAACATTCGCAGCAAAGTAGTTTTGCCGGCACCGTTGGGGCCTATCAGCCCGCAGATTTCGCCGGCGGCGACTTGCAAGTCGATGTCATTGACGGCAATATGGCGATCGAATTGTTTGGTGAGTCCGCGAGTGTCTATTGCTAATTCTTTTGCCATATTTTAAAGGCGATTGAAATTGGCTGCGTTTCGTGCCTAGTTCCAAAGCTTGCAACTAGCTTAACCTTTTGATCCAACAGTTGTCATCAGTATTTCGGAAAATAAATTGTTAAGTATTAAAAAGATTTTGAGTTTTGGTAAGGTAGGGAAAAACGTAATTAACAATTGGTAAACTTATTGCGCGATTTTTTGAGCGATCGGGAAACCGCAGATCGAGGCAGATTAACACAGATAAACTGTTACTCATATAGATTGTGTATGGCGATTGAGGGGGAGAGGGGGAGAAAGGGAGAGGGGGAGAGGATTTTTGATTGTCATCAAAATATACAATTTAAATGCACAACAGCTTACACGCAGATGTTTTTCAAGATATGAAATGGTAATATTTTAGAAGAATTATTGACACGCTTTTTATTAAAGAACAGATAAAGCATTTAAAGCAGCGCCAGATCCTTCAAGCAACGGCGCGTTAACTCGATTCTAGCTGCGGCATCGTTTGTACTGCGAATGTCAATGTTTGTCGCAAAAAAGTAAGCATTTTTATTCTGCTCTAAATAACCGACATACCAGCCAATTTGAGCCTTTGTTTGTTCTCCAAACCCAGCCCATCCTGTTTTTGCCCTGATTGTGTAATCGGGAGTTTGTTCGACAATCATGATATCTTTAACTAGAGAGAGCGATCGCTCGGAAAAGGGTAAGTCGTTTTTGTGGAGACGGCGCAAGAATTGAATTTGTTGATTGGGTGTGATTCGCAGTTCTCCCTCTAACCAAAATTTATCAATATCATCTTTTTTTCCAATATTTTGGTTGCCGTAATCGGCTTTGGCTACCCATTTTTGCATTTGTTCGTGTCCGACTCGGCGCGCGAGAACTTGGTAAAACCAGACGGCGGAAAGTTTGATGGCTTCTCTCATGTTCAAGTCTCGATTCCAGGCGGGAATTTGCCTTTGAATTCCATCCCAAGTGAGAATTGCAAGTTCATTGGAAATTACGCCTGTTTCTAAGGAAATCAGGGAGTTGAGAATTTTAAATGTAGATGCGGGTAAAAAAGCTGTGCTGTTGCGCTGCGGGTTGTGTTGATAAAGCCGATCGCCATTCAAGTCGTAAATGGCGATCGCCCCTTCAACCCCTAATTCTTGAAAGTGCCGTCCAAAATTGGTTATTTGAGCAACATCTCCTTGTCGGTGCGGAGATTCCAGCGCTGGAGTTGGTGCGGTTAATGCCGATTGCGATGGCTGAATTAAAACAGTAGCAATGCAGCTTAATACGATTACAATCAGAGCGAGCTCGCGAAATATTCTGTTCATAAATTTTGATGTACCGGGTGCGTCAGAATTAGGCTGTGTGGGAAATAATTAGATTTTTGGCTTGACGCACCCTACAATATATGCGATCGTTGGTAAGTTATCAACTACAAAACTGCCATAATAGTTAATGCGACTAAACAGCTTAACTGAATTGCCAAACTCACAATCCGAAATTTGGGATCGAGGCCGGCAATGTGAATTATTGAGTGTATCAACCGAAAGACGATGTAGGTTACAATCAGCGCGTCTACGGCTGTTCCCGAAACACTCCTAACTGTTAGTAGAAAAACCACTCCCAAATACAAAGGCAGGTTTTCTACTAAGTTGGATTGTACTCGAAATAGTCGCCACAGCAAACTTTCATCGTTTGGTGTGCCGAAATCTTTGGGAGAACCGCCGGCAGATAGATGCCGAATCCTGACTGTCAGCAGCATGACTACAACTGCGATCGTCCACAGGATGAAAATTACTAAACCCCAAAGCGGGAAGGTCATGTTTATCTGTTCAATTTGGATCATTTTTTTACCTTGCGAAACTATCGCACCATTGTATCGAGCAAGTGTTCGATCGCGCTTGGGAGATTTTCGCACAAACCAGTGTGTACCCTAGATGTTTGAACGATCGTGCTGCGGGGCGCTACGAGCCAGTGAAAGCGCTCTCTGTGGGGAAGTTGACCGATCGCGCCAGATTCCGGGCCGCCCGTACAAATAACGGGAATGACTGCTAGGTGGTTGCGAATCAGTTCCATATCTAAGGTTGAGTCGATCGCCCTCAAGCGCTGTTCGTCAATTTCGATCCGGGCTTCGAGAAATTTTTTGGTACCGCAAGAAACGATCGCCCCGACGTTGATAAATTCTTCGCGATCGACTTTGGGAACGACGCGGATAATGGCATAATCATACAGCAATCGATCGGGCACTAATCGCTTCCTCCAAAAAAATATGTGTTGATTCTAGCCGATTTAACAGGTACTCAATATAAGCATCGCGATGTTGGTTGCTGTCGGTGAAAGGCGAATTTCCCACCAGCCAAACATCGGGAATCAGTTGAACGATGTTGCGAATAATTTCTGGGGTTAGCATCTGAGTCATCTTGAAGTTTGCAGCTTCCAGATTGCTCGCAAAACGCAGCAAAACGTGGTCTTTAATTGCGGGAAAACGATCGCGGCTGCGCGAGAGATAATCTTTCCAAGTGTGGTGAAAATACATCGCCGCACCGTGGTCGATCAGCCACAGCCGGCGGTGCCATACCAGCATATTTGCATTGCGCGGCGTGCGATCGATATTAGTGACAAAAGCATCGAACCAGACAATTTCCGAGGCCAGATCCGCCTCAGATTTGCCCGCTACGGGGTCAAAGGTGATGGAACCGGGAAGATAGTCGAGGGCGAGGTTGAGGCCTGCACTGGCGCGAATTAAATCTTGAATTTCCGGGTCTGGTTCCGTGCGGGCGAGTTCGGGATCGAGTTCCACAAACACGAGTTCGGGGATTGGTAGCCCGATCGCGCGCGCAATTTCCCCGGCTACTAACTCCGCGATTAAAGATTTTGCTCCCTGACCCGCACCGCGAAATTTGAGTACGTACATACCGTCATCGTCGGCTTCGACGATCGCCGGTAGCGAGCCTCCCTCGCGCAAAGGAGTGACATATCTGGTAGCATTGACTGTTCGCAAGCTGGGACTCATTCTATTTTCGATTTTAGATTTTTGATTGAAGAATTGGACGGGACTAGACTGCTTGTATAAAATTTTGATTGAGTCAACCGCAGATGTCATACCAATTTCACAAAGTAGCGCTAGATATTACCCCCCCCAACCCCCCCTTATTTCGGGGGGGAGTGGGGGGGGTAGTAGCACATATGAAAGAAAA
>NZ_JBARVX010000280.1:0-3495 GCF_049646505.1 Microcoleus sp. | reverse complement strand
GGGTGGGACAATATTCCGATCAAAGTCCCCCGACCTAAGGGGATTTAGGGGGATCGAGACTCGGCTATAACCAACAATTTACAATTACCAATTCCCTCATCAGCCGCCGCCTAAAAATAGTTACATTTTTATATGTTTTTAGCGACTTGCTTGTGCTATACTCTAATAATGGGAGTGTGAGAACTTTTAGAATTAATGAACAGATTTCTATTATCTAATAATACCATGTCAAGCGCAAGAAGTAAAGTAGTTAACCCCAAAAAAACAAAAAATTTTTGAGATATCATTAAGAAAAGTAAAGCGCAAAAATCGTAAAATTGAGATAGGAAACTAGCGAGAATTATGACATACGACTACGACTTGTTTGTGATAGGTGCGGGCTCTGGCGGATTGGCGAGTTCCAAGCGCGCGGCATCCTACGGGGCAAAAGTGGCGATCGCCGAAAACGATTTGGTAGGCGGCACCTGCGTAATTCGCGGCTGCGTCCCCAAAAAACTGATGGTTTACGCCTCTACATTTTCGCATTTGTACGAAGATGCGGTGGGCTACGGTTGGAGCCCAGTAGAAAGCAGTTTCGACTGGGAAAAACTCGTCACCACCGTAGACACAGAAGTGCGGCGGCTGAGCAAACTGCACATCAGCTTCCTTGAAAAAGCTGGAGTGGAATTAATCTCAGGATACGCCAAATTTATCGACGCCCACACTGTCGAAGTTGGCGATAAAAAATACACGGCTGCTAAAATCTTAATTGCAGTCGGCGGCGAAGCTCACAGGGTGGACATTCCTGGTATCGAACACGCCATTACTTCCCGCGAAATCTTCTTGATCAAAGAGCAGCCGAAACGGTTGGCAATTTGGGGAGGAGGTTACATCGGCGTTGAATTTGCCTGCATTATGAACGGTTTGGGAAGTCAAGTAACTCAAATCATCCGGCGCGATTTAATTTTGAATGACTTTGATGGAGAACTTCGCACTAACGTGCAGGAAGGAATGGTTAAGCACGGGATCAATTTTGTGACTGGAAGCTCGATCGCCCAAATTGAAAAAACCCCGGAAGGCTTAAAATTAACTTTGTCGGGAGAATCGGAAGAAACCTTGACAGTTGATGCGCTTTTGTGTGCTACTGGACGATCGCCCAATTTGGAAAAATTGGGTTTGGAAAATGCGGGAGTAGAAACTGATCAAGGTGCGATCGCAGTTACCAAAGACAGCCGCACCAGTCAACCGCACATTTTTGCCGTCGGAGATTGCACCAACCGCATTAATTTAACGCCAATTGCGATCGCCGAAGGACGCGCTTTTGCCGATACTGAATTTGGCAACAATCCCAGAGCAATTAGTTACGAAAATGTGCCGTCAGCCGTATTTTCCCAGCCGGAAGCTGCTACAGTCGGCTTAAGCGAAGAGCAGGCTAAAGCCAAGTTTCCCGAATCAATTAAGTGCTACACAGGCAAGTTTCGACCGATGTTTCATTCTTTGACAGGTGCAGACGAGAAGACTTTTGTCAAGTTAGTTGTTGAGACTAATACTGACCAAGTTTTGGGCGTGCACATGGTGGGGAAAGACGCGGGCGAGATTATTCAAGGAATGGCGATCGCGGTTAATATGGGAGCGACGAAGAAAGATTTCGACGTGACTATTGGCATTCACCCCTCGACTGCTGAAGAGTTTGTGACTCTGCGGTAAACAGGGCGAAGCCGCCAGGGGTTTAAACCCCTGGCTAATAGGAAAAGTCGGTTAAAACTGACTCAAGAAAACTATTTATACCATTTTATTACTCGTTACCTGGCTCTGCCTGGTAACGCAGATCCGGAGGCTCTGCCTCCTCTTTCCCCAGCGAGGCAGAGCCTCTAGATATAGGTTCCCCGGCAGAGCTGGGGAACCAGTTATATCAGTTAAACCCATGCGGTAGTTGGTTTTCCCTTCTTCCTTCTTCCTTCTTCCTTCTTCCTTCTTCAATAATTTGAACCTTTTTCACACCTCTCCTGTCTAAACACTTCAGATAACGAACTGGTGAGGGAGACTTCACAGGTGCTAGGTGTGACAGCCAATGTTTTAATCGACGACTGTTCCGACTCCGACTTAGTTGATAAATGCTTAAAGGGCGATCGTACTTCCTTTCGCCACCTTTACCAGCGCTACCAACACAAAGTCAGGTCAACTCTTTACCAACTCTGCGGCCCATCACTTCTTGACGACTTAATGCAAGAAGTATTCCTGCGGGTATGGAAAGGATTGCCAAAACTCAAACAACAAGACAACTTTTCTACTTGGCTTTATCGAATCACTTGGAATGTGGCTTCCGACCAAAGACAAGCATTTGCTAAACAGCATTCTTTTGACTCCAAGCTCAAAAATCAAGAAACAAAGGATCGAGTTATTGTCAACAATCACACATCCGACTTGATGCAGTTACACTATCAAGATTTAGTGCAGCGCGGACTGGATCAATTGAGCTTTGAACACCGCAGCGTTTTGGTATTGCACGACCTAGAAGATATCCCGCAAAAAGAAGTATCCCAAATTTTGGGACTGCCATCAGGGACTGTCAAATCTCGCGTGTTTTATGCCAGAAATGCTATGCGGCAATTTTTGCAAAAACAGGGAGTTTGCGAACTATGAAGGACGAAAATGGCGACAAAAAATTAGTTAATTTCTTAAAGCAATATCGCCCACAAGTTCCGGAATCTGCCCCAGATTTTGAGCTAAAACTTTTAGCAGCAATAGACATGAATGATGCAGCAAAAGAGTTAAACCCTCTAGGAGAATCGCGAGCGATCGAGTCTACTAAAAAGTCAAAGATCCTCCGTTTTCCCAAATGGGCTTTTCCTTCTGCGATCGCTGCAAGTCTGCTAGTTTTTGGGTCAGGTTATCGCGTTCTAGTTACCGCACAACATCAGAAGGATGAGGCGGCACACTTAGAAGCATTTCTGGTCAATAACTGGGAGGCTGTATTGAAGGAGCCTTCAGCGGACAACTTGCTGGAACGCTCGCCAACTGACTTGTTTAATTACGCTGTTACTCCTGACAGCGAACAACCAAAAAATAACTAATCTCAAAGAGGTAATTTTCATGTCTATTCGCCGCATTTCTGCCCTAGCAGTTTTAATGTTAACCCTCGGCACTACAGCCGCTGCGACAGCCGTTTCTGCCCCCGCCCAAGCAGAAACAATTGCCCAAAATCAGCGTCCCAATCGACCCGCTGGTAAGAGAGGCGGGCTGTTCGAGCAACTCAATTTAAGCGCCGATCAAAAGCAGAAAATGCAGGCTGTGCGCGATCGCTACAAAGACCAAGTTTCCCAGCGAATGCAAGCCGTCCGCCAAGCCCGACAAGAATTGGAAACAATGATGTCTAGTGCGACAGCAAATGCCAGCCAAATGCGCGATAAAAACCGCCAAATCATGGGATTGAGACAGCAGTTAGAAGAAGCGCAATTTGAAAGTATGCTAGGAATGCGAGAAGTGCTCACGCCCGAACAGCGCAGCCAACTATCT
>NZ_JBARVX010000279.1:0-11053 GCF_049646505.1 Microcoleus sp. | reverse complement strand
CGCTGGCGCGATCGTACAAGTCGAGACAAACTAATCTGAGGCTGGGGTTTTTTTGCTTGAAATGATTCACCTTAGCTGCGTGTTGCGGCCTTGCCGGCGTTTCTGTATCGATTGCCTCTGTTTGGTTGTTGGCGATCGTTCTGCGGGTAAAATTTAGCTGGGATTCGATCGGGTAGCCGCTGCCAAATCTGAGATGGTTGTAAAGCCAGACGCTGACTTTTTCCACTTCCAAAGTGCGGGCTGCCGCCTCAGTAATTTCGCGAATTCCCACATTCAGCGCACTGCTGTTGAAAGTCCTCTGCCGGCCCAGCCGCAACAAAGCCAGACTCTGGCGGCGGAGTCGCTTTTCGCTTTCTTGGAGAGTTTGTTCTGCTTGCTTGCGGTGCGTCATGTCGTACAAGGCGCACAATGCTGTCTGTTCACCCTTAAACAGCAGGGACTCAACCGAGATCGTCGCCCAGAAGGCAGTACCGTCTGACTTTTTGCAGTGGAGTTCGTAGTTTTGGAGGTATCCGTTTTTGGCGAGGAGATCGAGTACGTGCGCGCGATCGTCCGGGTTGAAGTAAAAGTCTGGGGTGCAGCAGCCGATCAATTCTGCTAGGGGTATGTTCAGGAGAGAAGCCAATTGAGAGTTCGCATACAGGATTAGGCCGTCACAGAGGCGAGAAACCAATACCGGAACGGGAGTTGCTGAGGCGATCGCCCGAAACTGCTCTTCGCTCGATCGCAGTGCCACATCAGCTTGATAGAGCAAGTGAGCTTCCATCGTATCCGAATGTTCGGTGGTAGTCTCCAGCAAAATTTCTAGGTCAGCTTTTTCGCGCTTCAAGTTTTCAAGTTCTGCACTCAGCCGCTGAACGTCTAAAAGTAGCTGTTCTCTCGATGGTTCTTCCTGCATAACAATTGACAGTTGGTATTTTTTAGTTGGTTCTGAAGTTTTTTAAGGTTTGGTGCTAAGTTAACTATGACTTATTCTAATTCACTTGAGTCCCCCCGAATCCCGGTTCTCGGACTTGGCACGGGATTCACATCGAGCTTTGCCATTAACTATTCCAGTTCTAGATGCAGCGAAGGCATCAGCCGCTGCAAGTTTTTCAGGGATTTTCCCTGCCAGGGTATCTGTTTAGAGCCTTTGATGGTGATTTGAATATTCTTTTGCTGGCGCACTTTGATGACAAATTTTGAGATTATGTTAATTCCCGAACTATTTAAGAATTCTAGCTTTCGCAAGTCTAAAGCAATCGTGTTTGGGCTGGAGTCAGCAACGATGTTGAGCAGTTGGACGATCGGCGCGTATTCTTGAGCCTGACTGAGGCGGAACGAGCCGCAGCAGGTGACTGTGTGGGTAGCGCGATCGTACTGGATGGTATAATCTTTAGTCTGAATCTCCATACTTTTGTTCAGTTGCCGGTTGCGATCGGTAAATAAGCGGAGGCTGGGGTAGCTAGCCACCCGCGCGTCGGGCGGTCGCGATCGAATTTCTGCCGATCGCCTGTTGCCCAATGCTTTTGTTCGTGCAAGCTGCACTGCATCTACTGCCAACTTTACCATTCCCGCAGGGCATTTATGAGTGATTTTGCGATCGCTGGCGTTGCAAATTTTTGGATTTGACGAGACCAGCTTTTGCTGAAGTTCCGAGTTATCAATTCAGTTTGTTTTTTCGGTTTGCTATTGACAAAATCGCCAAATCATGAGAATAATTTCACATCTAGCACCGCAGTGAGTTGGAGAATATTTAATGGCAATTTCTGAGATTACAGAAAAGCTTTTGGCTGCTAAAAAAGCTAAAGGAATTAGTTTGGCCCAATTGGAAAAACTTTTGGGTCGCGACGAAGTTTGGATTGCTGCGGTTATTTACCGTCAAGCTACGGCATCGGTAGAGGAAGCAGAGAAAATTGTCTCGGCATTGGGACTCGACAGCGAGACGGCTGCGGTGCTGACCGAACCTCCGTTAAAAGGTTCTTTGGATGCTGCGGTTCCGGTAGACCCGCTAATTTATCGCTTCTATGAAATCATGCAGGTGTACGGAATGCCGCTCAAAGCGGTAATCCACGAAAAATTTGGTGACGGGATTATGAGCGCGATCGACTTTACTTTGGATGTGGAGAAAGAAGCAGACCCAAAAGGCGATCGAGTAAAAATAATTATGTCAGGAAAATTTTTGCCCTACAAGAAATGGTAAGCCGTTCCCGGTTTGCTCCTAACAAAAATTAACAATTAAGAATTTGGTCGCAGGGCTGACGACTAATGACCGCGCCTCAAAAGTGCTAACTTAGAAATAGAGAGCGCGAAGCTTGACCGGGTAAAAAATTGAGACCAGCCCCTGACTTAACTCGTGTATATCCCCAAGTTTTAGACGAAGGTTCAACCTCCAAAATTTATTTGTGGAGTCAATCTAAAATCTAAAATCTAAAATCTAAAATCCACAGACTGGCTTGGGTGTTCGATACGGAAAATTTTCTAGGGCAAAGATATCGATAACTTCCCCAGTCAAAACAAGCAACCGCAACCGTAAAGTAAGAGGCAAATATGTCAAAGTATGACTCCAATCTCAGATGCTCCTTTTGCGGCAAGTCGCAGGAGTACGTCCGCAAGTTAATAGCTGGGCCCGGCGTGTACATTTGCGATGAATGCGTGGAATTGTGCAATGAAATTTTAGAGGAGGAATTTTTTGACTCCAGCAAAACAACACTTGGTCAACAGATTCCCCAATCAGAGGTGCGAGAGTCTCAGGGACAAGGAACGAAACGCCCGGGTCGATCGAACAAATCTTCTAAAATAACTTTAGCCCAAATTCCCAAACCCACTGACATTAAACAACATTTAGACAACCACGTCATCGGGCAGCATTCAGCCAAAAAAGTCCTTTCTGTAGCAGTTTACAACCATTACAAGCGGTTGAGCGCCGACCAAGCCAAAGACAGCGCCAAATCTTCCCCCGACAGCGATGTCGAACTGCAAAAATCCAACATCATGCTAGTCGGGCCCACAGGTTGCGGCAAAACTTTGTTAGCGCAAAGTTTGGCGCAAATGCTGGAAGTGCCCTTTGCGGTAGCCGACGCGACGACGCTGACAGAAGCTGGATATGTCGGCGACGATGTAGAAAATATCTTGCTGCGGCTGTTGCAAATGTCCGATTTTGATGTTGAATCGGCACAGCGGGGCATTATTTATATTGATGAAATTGACAAGATTGCTCGCAAAAGCGAAAACACTTCGATTACCAGAGATGTATCGGGAGAAGGAGTGCAGCAAGCGCTGCTAAAAATGTTGGAAGGAACGGTGGTTAATGTTCCCCCGCAAGGCGGCCGCAAACATCCTTACCAAGATTTTATTCAAGTTGACACGAGCAAGATTCTATTTATTTGCGGCGGTGCTTTTGTCGGTTTGGAAAAAATAGTTGAACAGCGTTTGGGTAAAAAATCCTTGGGCTTTATTCAGCCAACAGAAAGCGACAGCAATTCGAGTTTGCCGGCGAAGGACAAGCGGACTGCTGATATTTTGCAGCAGGTACAGCCCGACGATTTAGTTAAGTTTGGTTTGATTCCTGAGTTTGTCGGGCGGATTCCGGTGGTGACGGTGATTTCGCCGCTGGATGAAGCAGCTTTGATGCAGATTTTGACTGAGCCCCGGAATGCGCTGGTGAAGCAGTATCAAAAGCTGTTGAAGATGGACAGTGTGGAGTTGGAATTTGAGCCGGATGCGCTGCGGGCGATCGCCCAGGAGGCCTACCGCCGCAAAACCGGCGCGAGAGCTCTCCGCAGCATTTTAGAGGAGTTAATGCTGGATGTGATGTACGAGTTGCCTTCTCGCAAGGATGTAGCTACCTGTATGATTACTGCGGAAATGGTCGAGAAGCGATCGACTGCGGAATTGCTGTGGCATCCCGCATGGCGGAAGCACGAAACAGCTTAATTTATGAGGTGGGCAATGCCCACCTTGTTTTTTAAGGTAATATAAGTCATACCAAATCAATTAGCATCGGAATTATCGATCTCTTTCTTCTCTTCCTCTGCGTTCTCTTTTCAACCTTGACTCCCGGCAAGTCTAATAAATACTCTAAATGAAAGATCGTCACATTAATTGTATTGAACGATCTATTTTACACCATAAACTCAGGAGAGCCTTGCAAGCTACCAACCAGTTTGTCGATCGCACTTGCGATCGCCAACAACTCCATTTCACGCCACCGCTTACCAACAATTTGCATTCCAATCGGTAAACCATTCTCAGTTTGTCCAATGGGAATTACCACCGCAGGATGTCCGCTAAGATTAAAAGGTATCGTATAAGTACCATTTGCCACTGCATGAGGATAGGATTTGCCATCAACATCAACGGCACTCCAAGCAGGACAATGAGTAAAGGCAGCGGTTGCAGCAACAGGAGTTAGCCAGACATCCCAGGGTTCTAATGCTTCATCTATATTAGCCGTGAAGCGATCGCGCTGTGTTAGTGCCTCGAAATATCCTTTTAAACTCGGATTCAATAATTCTGGCAAAAAACTGGCGAAATTACCTAATTTCCGGAGTTCCTTATCGCCCTGAGTTGCGGTGCGGAAGATTAACTCTAAACTGCGACGCAGGTTATATCGATCGACTGGTTGAGCATACACATTCAGGTATGCTGAAACCCGTCCGTAAAGATTAAATATTTTTGTAAGGTCAAAGTCTTCGGGCATCCAGGGCTCGACTCGGACACCTGCGTCAGAGAGTGTTTGAGCGATCCCAGTCATAGCGGCTCGAATTTCAGAAGCAACGGGAACTTCGGCCCATTCAGCAGTCCAAGCGATTTTGAGATGCTGCAAAGGCTTGCCAGAGGGTCGATCGAGCGGAATCGGCGGTACATCAGGGCGTCGCAGATCCGCGCCTGCAATTAACGAAAAACATAGCCGGATGTCTTCGAGCGATCGCGCAAAACACCCCACTGTCATCATTTGCCGAATAGACAGTGGCATTCCCGGCACTTCAGGAATCTGCCCTGCTGTAGAAATACGGCGATCTGTCGGCTTTAAACCATATACGCCACAGAAATGAGCGGGTTGACGCACTGAACCCCCGAAATCGTTGCCCAAATCTAACGGTGAAAGTCCGGCGGCGACAGCCGCGGCACTGCCCCCAGAACTGCCACCAGGAGTACAGTCAAGATGCCAAGGATTATTCACCCGTGGAAACAGAGAATTGGTGCTTTGATAATCGCCAGCCAATTCCGCCATATTGGTTTTTCCCATAATTACAGCACCTGCTGCCCGCAATCTCGCGACAGCAGTTGCATCCTGTTGAGGCACATAATCTTTGAGGGGAATATAGCCTGCTGTGGTGCGGAGTCCGGCTGTTTCAAAAATGTCTTTAATGGTAATGGGAACGCCATGTAAAGCACCCCAGTTTTCTCCTCTGGCTAGAGCTTCATCGGCAAGTTTTGCTCTAGTACGGGCATTTTCTGCATCTAGCGTACAAATGGCATTTAATTTCGAGTTGTGTTTGGCGATTTGAGTCAGATAAGCGTCGAGAACTTCGACGGCAGAGACTTCGCGATCGCGAATCATGCGCGCTAGCTGATGGGCAGAGGCAAACGTCAGGCTACTCATAAGCAACAAACAGGTAGTTCTCGATCGAGTTTATTATACAGAGATGTTGCACCATTCTCAACAAGGCTTTTATGAACAGGCTTTCCGGCCTGTTCCACAAGAAAAATAACTCTTTGTGGAACAGGCATCTTGCCTGTTCTTGAGAATGGTGCAAGATATCAGTTATATTCACTTTTAGTTAATATAGTTAACTAATATCAAGCGGCTTTGTCCGTAAATCCTGTTAATTGCAAACACAAGGTAGATAAGGGAGATAAGCAACATCAGGATTTTAAGGAGTTTAAGGATTTTAAAAGTCAGAAGTGAGTCTCAAAATATTTATTTTTAAAGACCGTATCTTCCCCGCACTAAAAATAAAAGCATTCAATAATGATGACATAGCCGAGGGAAATAGCAAGTTAGGCGAGAATCGATCGGCCTATCAAAAGCTTACTTCTCTTCAATAAAAAACTTGTGTAAATTGGAGAATCAAAAATGTCTGTACTTCACCGCATTAAAATCGGCACATCTGTTTTATTAACACTGGGAACAGTTGCCGGCGCTGCAGCGCCGATGCTAGCACCCGCGCCTGCTTTTGCTCAGACAGCTTTTTCGGATGTTAATAACAACTACTGGGCAAAAGACTTTATTCAAGATTTGTCAGAAAGGGGGATTATCAAGGGATTTCCTGATGGGAGTTTCCGCCCGGATGCACCAGTAACGCGGGCTGAATTCGCGGCAATGGTTCGTTCTGTGAAGAAGGCAAAAACCCGCAATGCTGCTAGGTTTGCGGATGTTCCCTCCAATTTTTGGGCCAGCGGGGCGATCGCCGAAGCTTACGAAATGGGATGGATGTCTGGCTATCCCGGCAATGTTTTTAGGCCAATGCAGCAAATTCCTCGCGTGCAAGTTGTAGTCGCTTTAAATAACGGAATGGGCTATGAACCTACCTGCAATTTTCAAGATGTTCTCAGCTACTACAATGATGCGGGCGATATTCAAAGTTATGCTGTCAAAAGCGTTGCTGCTGCTACTGAAAAACAGTTAGTTGTTAGCTACCCCAATCCTAAATCTCTCAAGCCCAACAAGTCAGCAACGCGGGCTGAAGTAGCTGCTTTTATCTATCAAACATTAGTCAGCAGCAATCAAGCAAGAGCAATTAATTCTCCTTACATTGCTAAGATTGATGTTAGCCAGAGTGTTGCTGTGAAAATTCCGAGCGGGGTGACTATTCCCATTGAGTACAAAAAAGGCAAGATTTTGCTCGCCCCCAATGACAAGTCTCCGATTACGCTGACTGTGGCTGCGGATATCGCGGGGAATAATGGCAAAGTGTTGATACCCGAAGGCTCGAAAATTAGCGGCGAATTGCGATCGACTACTGCAGGCGTTCAGTTTGTGGCTCAAGAATTAAGTATCATCAACGGTAACAGAGTGCCTTTGAATGCTACTTCGTCAGTGATTACTCGGAAAGAAACTGTGACTAAGGGCGTGAATGTGGGGAATTTGATTAAGAATACGGCGTTGGGTGCAGCAGCGGCGGCGGCGATTGCGGGAGTTACGGGCGATCGGGCGATCGCGACTGAAGAGGTACTCGGCGGTGCGGGAATCGGAACTTTAGTCGGCGTATTTTTGGGTAGAGATAAAGTTGATTTGTATGCTGTCAATCCCGACACTGATTTAGATTTGCTGTTGAATTCGGACTTGGTAGTTGCTGCTGCGAACACAGGCATTTGTAGCGCTCGATAGAAGCAACAGTTAGCCCCGACGACTCAGAAACCGGGTTTCTTTCTAGATTTTGTGTCACCAAAAAACTCGTAGAAACCCGGTTTCTCGCCCCGACGAGGTATTCAGAAACCGGGTTTTTTTAGAGATTTTGTGTCACCAAAAAACTCGTAGAAACCCGGTTTCTCGCCCCGACGCATAATTCCTGCAATCGTAATTTTCTACGGACATCCCAAACTTTCTCGCGTAGAAACTCCCGTCACGGGATTGACACCATCTGCTGTTTCGCACATAATTTTTACTTGATAAGCATCTATAATCGCATCAGTAAAATCAGCGCCGGAAATTGCAGCATCAAAAAACCGAGTTCGTGTCATAATTGCTTCGGTGAAGTTAACATTGGTCAAATTAGCGCCGTCAAATGTAACTCTATCTGCTAAAGAACCGGAGAGGTTGGCACCTGACAAGTTGGCATTCAGCAAAACTCCTTTAGTCAAAATCGCATTGGTTAAATCAGCGCCTTGAAAGTTGGTTCCCCGCATTTCGGCCGCGACGAATGTTCCGCCCGCTAAGTCAGAGTTGGAAAAATCGCGATCGGACAAATCAATATTTGTGTAATTAATATTAAGTTTCGGCAGCGCCAATGCAGGAGTAGCACTCAGCAGCACCCATCCAAAAGCCAACACTAAACTTAAAATCAGGCTCAGAAAAATTCGGGATACACTTTTCATAATGATTGGAATTGGGAATTGTTGAGTGTTAACTGTTGACTGTTAACTGTTAACTGTTGACTGTTGACTGTTAACAGTTGACTGTTAACTGTTAGCTGTTAACTGTTGGCTGCTGACTGCTAAGAAGGGCGGGCACGGGGGCACCGCCCCTACTGACTGTTGGCTGATGACTAATGACTGATGACTAATGACTGATGACTAATGACTGATGACTAATTAAAATCGCTTTACCCAATCTTCGCCGACGCGGAGTGTCAAATCAGAATCTATTTCACCAGTAGAAGATGCTTCTATTTTACCGTCGCCTAGCACTTTTTGCAGGAGATTTGCTGCTGCTAAATCGCCTTTCTGGACAATAATTTGACTGTGACGCTGCTTGTCGGGCCAATCTTTGACTACAGATACATTAGAAAAGCCATTTTTTCTGAGAAATTCAGCAACGTTTTTGGCAGTTGTCGGTTTGCTAGAAGCGTTTTGGACGGAGATTTTGAGGTTGGCGGGCGAAACTGACTCGTTGGAATCGGGAAATTGCCCGATCGCCAAATCCGGCACTCCTTGCTGGAAATATTGTGTCATAATCCGATCGCGCCCAGCAACATCTAAAATCCAATAACTCCTCAAATCCCCTTGTCCTGAGCTAGAACGTCCGGGTAACATCACCATCTTAAAACTATCTCGCTCCAATTGCAAACCAAAATTTGTCAGCGTCAAAATTTCCTCAAAATTTAGGTTTGTATCCACATATTTTTGCATCAATCGCACAATTTCCGGCAAGCGCACCAATACAGATGGACTTGTGAAGCGGTTGCGAATAGCTTGAATTAAAGATTGTTGTCGCTGAATGCGGCCGATATCTCCTAAGCCGTCGTTGCGAAATCGAGCAAATTGTTCTGCTTGTTCTCCGTCGAGAGTTTGCCATCCCTGTGCTAAGTTTATTTTTAACTTTTGGGCGGTATCTGTATAAGACATCGCGCGAGGTACAAATACCTCAACTCCTCCTAACAAATCGATTAATTCCCGAAACGCACCGTTGCTGACTCGCACGTATCTTTCTATTGTCACATTGTTCAAGATAGTGCTAACCAATCGCGCCGCCAAAGCCGCTCCTCCTCTAGCATTAGCTTCGTTAATTTTGCTAAATCGAATTCCGGGAATTTGAACTTTAGTATCTCGCGGAACTGAAATCAAACTAATAGATTTATCTCTAGGATCGAGGTGAAATACGAGTATTGTATCGCTGCGACCTTCAAAAATTTTCGGGGAATTTGCAGCGGTTTGTGGTACGCGGTCAATTCCCATAATCAAGATATTAACAGGTCGCGACAGGCGGTATCCAGAGGAATTGGACGAACCGTAGGTAAAGCCCGCAGCGTCTAGGACTCCACTAATAAATTGCGGTTCCACGGGGGCGAAGAGGGCGGTAATTGCTCCGATTCCTGCGGAGATGGCTGCCGTGAAAATCAACAAAAGTGTCCAAAATACATACAGGACTATTTTAGGCTTTTTTCGATTTTTGTGATCGACTGATTTAACAAAGTTTCGTTTAAAAAATGACAAGTTTTTCATAGACTTGCTGTTGATTATTGCAGTTTTTCTGCTTTGCAGTAAAGTTTGGGCGGTGCTTCTATAAAGTATTTGAACAAAGCCGGACAAAGCCAGCCTTCAAGATTTTTCGATTCCGGGCGATATTAGTTATACCAATTTCATAAAGTTATGCTACTACCGAAAGTTTGACTCCCCCCCTTTATAAGGGGGGGTTGGGGGGGGTAGATATGTAGCGTTATTTTATGAATTTGGTATTACCGCCGTATTCTGTTTTAAAACACAGCATTTATGCTTAATATCCGGGAAATGGATTGGGTGAAAATAAGAGTGGGAAACCTCCATTGACATTGGGAATCTCTGCGACGAGTGCTTCAATCATCTGGGGTACGCCCAGAACAAACGGTTCTCGGACAAGTCCGACTCGCTCGTCGTCAAAAACCCAGGTGTACTGTTCGCGATAGGGATAAATTACCATCATCGCATTTGACATTGAATTCTCCTTTTTTCATTTCGTTTATTTGGGCTGGGGAAATCCAAGTCTTGATATATCATATTCCAATACGCGATTGTTAAGCATGATTGTAGTAGTAGGTTGGGTTTTAGCCTTAACCCAACGGTATTGTATTATATTCTACAAACTGGTTCGATCGTTCGGAATGCAAGTCCTCAATCATTTTTGGGGAAACGACCAAATTCCTCACTACAAACCTATAACTGTTTGTAGTGAGGTGTTAATTTTTTTGGTGGAATATCCCGATCAAATTGTCGTCAACTCAACCAGCGCCTTAGCCAAATATTCATACTGCGGCAAAGTGTTGTAAAACTGAGCGGAAATCCTTACCAACCGCTTGCTAGAATCCGGCCAAGGAATCACGGGAACTTCTATTTTAAAAATCTGCCACAGCGCCTCTTGCAAAGGTGCAATTCCTCCTTTTGCAACCGCATCAGATTTTTCATCAGCCAGCCGTACAACTGCCATTGAACCTACCATTTCATCGGGACAAGGTAGTGGCAAATCTAATTTGTCCGCCAATGTTTTTCTTCCGGCTAACGCTAAAGCATGATTTTTTGCCATCAATTCCGGCCAGCCACCGCTCAATAAAGAACCCATAAAATCAATAGCTACAGGCACGCACAAATAGGGACTCGGATCGAGTGTTCCCATCCAGTCAAATTCTAGTTGAAAGCGCGATTTATCAGTGCGCGGCGAGTTAGCACCGTGACTGATAGTAGTTGGGCGAATGGCATTTTGCTTGTCGCGCCGCACGTACAAAAAGGCAGCACCTTTCGGCGCGCACAGCCATTTGTGGCAATTTCCCGTGTAGTAAGTTGCGCCAATTTCTGCTAAATTTAGCGCTACCATTCCGGGCGCGTGAGCTCCGTCTACCAATACATCTACGCCGCGATTTTCCAACTCGCCTACTAACTGTTTGATGGGAAATATTAAGCCGGTTTGGCTGACTATATGGTCTAATAATGCTAATTT
>NZ_JBARVX010000278.1:0-9041 GCF_049646505.1 Microcoleus sp. | reverse complement strand
GAATACTGTTGCATTATTTTTTGAAATTGGTATAACCGCCGGAATTGATTTATGCAGGCGCAGTTTCTAATCGCCGGAATGGATTTGTGTAAAAGCTAATTCTACTTCAATGTAACTTCGATATCTGCTAAACCGGTGAGTTTTTCCACTGCTTGCTGTTCTTCAACTCGCGGTACAAAAATAGTTAAACCTCCGGGAACGCACTCAATAGTAATCGGAGTAATCCCGAAAAGTTCACCGTCTACAACTACTTTCTGAGGCGGATCGGTAGTAATTTTTACCTTTTTGGCGCGCAAATAACCGATGTCGTCCCGATCGCTCGGATTGCCGCTCAAAGCTGTTTGCAATAGGTGATAAGAAGCTGCGATCGCCCCAGCTTTATTTTCAGGCGCAACCAGCGTCACATCCAGGAAGCCGTCATCAAAAACAATCCCCGCCGGGCCTTGAGCTAAAATCGAAGTAGCCGGCGCTGCATTCGCCACCGTGACGGCTACAGCAGTAACGCTGACGATTTTATCTTCTGTTTCGATTTCCGCTTCAAATCTTTCTAGATTGTTTAACTGTTTAATTCCCGACAGAATGTAAGCCAGCATTCCCCAGCGATTCTTCATGTCGCGATCGGCCAATTCGACAGTTTCCGCCTCAAAACCCACGCCAGCTAACAAAACCATCGGCATTTCACCGTTGCAAGTCGCCGCATCCACCACCCGCCTCAACCCTCCCAAAATAGTTTCGCAGGCGGCTTCAATTGTATTTGGAAGCTCTAAAGCATTAGCAAAAGCATTTGCAGTTCCCCGCGAAATAATTCCTAAAGGAATATTTGTGCCGACAATCGCCCCAGCAACGGCTGATAGTGTGCCGTCGCCCCCGGAAGCAATAATTTCGTCAACTCCCCTAGCAACTGCTTCGCGGGCGAGTTGATCTGCGTCTATTTCTGGCGTTGTCAGCACAATATCTAAGTCAATAAACGGCTCTAAAATATCCTGAATTAAAGCTAAATCTTGGTCTGGGTCTCTGTTGCCGGCGACGGGATTAAAGATTAGGCAAGCTGAACGTTTCATAATCGGTAATCGGTAATTGGTAATAGGTAATGGCTGAACTTAAATCATCGATTTTTTTTCGTTTGTATCGAAGTTTTGCCCCCCTAAATCGCTTTTAGGATCGAAAACTTAATAACTTAAACAACTCCTACAGTCTTCTCTTTTGTAAGTTGCAAGAAAGAAGGAGGCAGAGCCTCCGGATCTGCATTACCAGGCAGAGCCTGGTAACGAGCAACGACTGGTAACGAGCAACGACTGGTAACGAGCAACAAGAAGGAACTCCTACAGTCTTCTCTTTTGTAAGTTGCAAGAAAGAAGGAGGCAGAGCCTCCGGATCTGCATTACCAGGCAGAGCCTGGTAACGAGCAATGCCTGGTAACGAGCAACAAGAAGGAACTCCTACAGTCTTCTCTTTTGTAAGTTGCAAGAAAGAAGGAGGCAGAGCCTCCGAATCTGCATTACCAGGCAGAGCCTGGTAACGAGCAATGCCTGGTAACGAGCAACTCCGAAAACAAACCTCACCTATTTTTCAAAGGTTTTGATTAAGACTTGACAAAAGTCCACTCTAACACTTCGCGCGGAGCTTTTGCCAGCGCTTCTTTGATTTCCTCATTGCTGTCAAACTTGACTTTATCTAAGCGGCACGCTTCGACGTTCACAGTAAACTTGTCGTCTTCAAAAGGCCAAGGAGTTACAGTTACGAGTTCGTTGCTGTGCTGTAGAATATCGTATCGTTTTCCGTCGGGGCCGACACTAATTTCTAAAGCTCGTTCTCCGGCGGGCAACTCGCCGCTGCACAGAATTAATGATAGCCGATCGCACCACTGGAAAAAAGCATAAGCTGATTCTGCCTCTTCTTTAGAAATCTTCAACTCCTCGCGCCATTTTTTTTGGTTGGCGAGTTGTTCGTCCAAAAAATCGTCTAATTCCTTCGACTCTCCCCGCTTTCCTTCATTCAGATAGCTCATGTGCATAGAAGTCAGCATTGCTACCCACGAACCGCGATATAGAGAAGTCTCGGTCAATCCTTTCATTTTAGGCACAGAAGTTTCCGTGTCCAAGGTAAAATCTAAGGGCGCGCCGGCTTCAGTCAAAATATGTTCTTCCCACTCTTTTTCTAAATCGTCGTGGTGGGAAATCGCGGCTATGGTTTCGTAGAGGCGAACCGGAGATTTCGAGCGCTTCCACTGTCCGCCAAGTTGGGCGGCGAGCAAAGCGTGGGCGCGGTGATAAATAATTTGCCAACCGGTGGCGGTTAAGTTAGCAATCATTGAATTTTTCTCCTGAATTAAGTTGAGTGCAAAGATTAAAAATTTTCCAGTGCGAGACAGAATTTTGAGAGTTTAAAACTTAGGAATTAAGCTTTTTGCTTCGGCAAAACTCGATCCCGATCGCCAAAAATGCAATTAGTTCGATCGTTCGGACTCAGTTTTTCATAAAAGTCCGATCGCCCAAGTCGGAACCATCGAACGTAGAAACAAAGTTAAATCACAAAAGGTTCGATCGCGATATCCTGCCATTTGCCCTCAAATCGTTCCACAACCAAAGGTGTGACTCGGAACTTGGGGGGAGTCCCGTCAAGAACATCAATCCGCAAACACGAATAAGGACGGCGTTTGTGGGAACCTTGACCGCTGCGGCCGACAAATAGCAAAGATTCCGCTACCCGCAGGCCGGCGGTTTTGACACCCGGTTCGCGCCCCAAGCGATAAGCTTCAGGACTTGATGGTTCCTCCAACGCCGGGCCTTCCGGGCGCTGGCGGCGCAGACTGTGCCCGCTTCCCCCGCAAACAATCCAATTAATCCCCGAATCGCCGTGTCCGGTATCCCCAGTCCGCAGGTGTTCCAGACAGTGGGCGTGGCCGGTCAGCACCAAATCTACTAGCGATCGCCCGCCCGCCACTTCTCCAACTGCATCGCGCACCCCGTCGAGTACCTCGCGCAACCGCAACCGCACGGCCAAAGTTTGAGCTTGATTCCACTTTGTCGCCTCGGTTACGTAGGGGGGATGGTGCAGGTAAATTACCCGCCCCCGCACGTCTGAATCGCGCCAAGAGTCAATCAGTCGCCTTTCGAGCCATTCGAGCTGTTCCACGTCGGTGGCTGTTTTGTCGGAGGACAGTTGTTTGTCAATATCCATCAGCATTTCGTCAACTTGCGCTAATTTTGCGCCCAAGTCGTCTAGCTGTTCGGCTTGTTCTGGAATTTCGGGGTTTAGCCGATCGCACATTTCCAGCATTGCCAATTTTTCTTGTTCCAACTGCTGGCGCTCGATTTCCAAATTCCGGCGGCGAATGTCGCCTTGTTTGGTTTTCGGCAGCGGCAAGGGTTCGTTGAAGGTGTTGGAGTCGAGGGCGAAGAAGTCGATGCCGCCGCTGCGGAAGGTGTAATAGCGGTTGGGTAAGCGGGTAAAGCTTCCGGGTTGGTAGCGGATGCAGCGGCCTGTGCTGGTGCTGGCGGTGTAGTGGGTGTCTAGGTGGCGATCGAGTTCTCCCGGCAATTTGTGAGCTTTCAGGTAGTCGAGAAATGCTTTAGCGTAGGCATTTCCGCGATCGGAACCGTGCCAGCCGACATCGAGATCCAACCTGGCACCCAACAGCTTCCGCAGGGGCAAAGCTGTTGCCGACAGAATGCCGTAGACTACGGGCAAGTCGTAATAGTCGTGGTTTCCCGGTACTGGCAAAAACGGAAAGTTAAACACCATGCGATCGTAAGCAATCCGAGAAGGATGTTCGCCGCCGACGATAAATTCTCGGTAGGGGCGAATAAAGTTTTGCAAGTAATATTCGCTGGAACCGACGAGATAAACTACATCCCCCGTGTGGAGGAGGAAACGGCAAGTTTCCCGCTGCGAGAGCATTTGCTGGGCAATCTGCCGCTGCGGGTTGTGGCCGCGGTGGTTGCTCGTCCCGCTGTCCCCTGCGACTAAAAATGAAAACTCTGGAGAGTCGCTGGTTTGAGTTTCTAAAACAATCCGAGTTTGGTCGATCGCCCGATCGGCTATCGCCTGTTCTTGCCACCGCACCCGCTCGTTCATTTTGCTGATTTTGACTGTTATTCGCGGGTCGGACACGAATTTCACGCCGCCTAGTCTCCCAAATTGCTGAGTTCCTAGTTAATAATGCAGCGATCGATCGACTTTTTGCATCTCTCTAAAAGCTGAAAATCGATCGGCCCCGAAGCTCAAAACTTGGTTTTTTGCTCGTTATACCATTTCTCTAAAATCATGCAATACTCTCCGACCCCCCCTAGCCCCCCCTTAGCAAGGGGGGGGACAAGAATACTGTTTGCTCGTTTGCTCGTTACCAGGCTCTGCCTGGTAATGCAGATCCGGAGGCTCTGCCTCCTCTTGCTCCTTCTCCGCTCGTTACCAGGCTCTGCCTGGTAATGCAGATCCGGAGGCTCTGCCTCCTCTTGCTCCTTCTTGCTCCTTCTTGCTCCTTAATGCAGATCCGGAGGCTCTGCCTCCTCTTGCTCCTTCGATCTTGCAACTTATACCATTTGCTCAAAGCTTGGATGCGATCGCCCCATCTCTCAACTAAAATAAGAGCTTGTACGAGGCGCTGCTGTTTGTTGCCGAAGACGAGGGAATCTATCAAGAACTTGGGAAAATAACGCCAACAATGCCAGCCAACTATACCGAACTCGAAAAACGCCTTTGGGAAGCAGCCGACGAACTCAGGGCCAACTCCAAACTCAAGCCTTCGGAATATTCCGTCCCCGTTTTGGGGTTGGTCTTCCTGCTCTACGCCGACTATAAATTTGCCCTGGTTTCACAGCAAATTGCAGCCGGCACCAGCAGCAGGCGGCGCACCGCGGGTAAGACGGATTACCAGGCAAAAGGAGCGCTTTATTTGCCGGAAACTGCCCGTTTTGATTATTTGCTCGATCGCCCGGAATCGGATGATATTGGCGGGGCGATCAATGCGGCCATGAAGGCGATCGCAGATGAGAATGAGGAACTCGGCGGCGCTTTGCCTAGAAATTACAACAGCTTGGAAAAACCGATTTTGCGGGAGTTGTTGAAAATCTTAAATCGGATTCCCAGAGCAAATATTACTGAAGATGCCTTTGGGGAAATTTATCAGTATTTCCTGGGTAATTTCGCTCAGAAAGAAGGGCAGAAAGGCGGAGAGTTTTTTACTCCAATTTCCCTGGTAAAGCTGATTGTCGAGGTCATAGAGCCGAATTGCGGGCGAATTTTAGACCCTGCCTGCGGTGCTGGGGGAATGCTGGTACAGAGTGCGATTCGGGTTAGGAATAAGTTAGGATTTGACCCGAATCAGGTTATTAGTGTTTACGGTCAGGAAAAGGTAGACGGAACTGTGAAACTCTGTCAGATGAACTTGGCAGTTCACGGCGTTTCTGGTTTGCGAAATATCCGGGAAGGTAACACTTATTATCAAGATATTCACAACAGCGTCGGTGAATTTGATTTTGTGATGGCGAATCCGCCGTTTAATGTAAATGGAGTAGATAGAGAGAAAATTAAGGGCGACCCTCACTATCCCTTTGGTGCGCCGACTACCGACAATGCAAATTATCTCTGGATTCAGTTATTTTATACTGCTTTGAATGGGAACGGACGGGCGGGGTTTGTGATGGCAAACTCGGCATCGGATGCGCGGGGTTCGGAGTTGGAGATTCGCCGCCAGTTGATAGAAACAGGGGCGGTGGATGTGATGATTGCGATCGGTTCCAATTTCTTTTATACGGTGACATTACCCTGTACGCTGTGGTTTTTCGACAAACGCAAATGTCGTAGAGACGTTCCGGTGGAACGTCTCCATCTTCATCCACCCGAACGTCTCCATCTTCATCCACCCGAACGTCTCCATCTCGATCCGGTGGAACGTCTCCATCTTCATCCACCCGAACGTCTCCCTCCTCTCCCGGTGGAACGTCTCTCTCCATCGCAGAAGGTATTATTTATTGATGCGCGGCATATTTACAGGCAAATTGACCGCGCCCATCGGGAGTTTAGCGAAGCACAGATTGAGTTTATCTCAAATATTGTGCGGCTGTACCGAGGGGAAAAAGCAGAGTTGACGGCTGATTCCGAAATGCTGATTGAAACTTTCCCAGACAAGGTTTATCGAGATGTGGCGGGGTTGTGTAAAATAGCAACATTGGATGAGATTGAGGCCCAGGGATGGAGTCTCAATCCTGGGCGTTATGTGGGGGTGGCCCAACGTCAGGAGGCGGAGGATTTTGATTTTGCCGCGCGGTTGGAAGAGTTGAATGAGGAGTTGGAAATATTGAATGTTGAGGCGCGGGGATTGGAGGAAACAATTGGTGAGAATGTGGCGCAATTATTGAACTTGTAGGAGTTACCATGAGTATTAGTTTAAAACCCGAACACGAACAATTTATTCAGTCTCAAGTGGCGAGTGGGAAATTTGCCAATCGGGAGGAAGTGATTGATACGGCTTTTCGCTTGTTAGAAAAGCTTCAGGGTGAGTACGAACAATGGATAAAGGAAACGCGGGAGAAGATTGATATAGGGATTGCAGAACTCGATAGAGGGGAAGGATTAGATGGGGAAGCTGTTGTCGCGGGGATTCTAGAGAGATTTAAACAAGCACGTCAAAATAGAAAATGAGTCGTTATCTAATTTCACCTTCTGCGAGTCGAGATTTGAATGCTATTGCTGAATACTTCTTGACTCGGAATGTAGACGCTGGAGAAAAGCTATTTCAGGAGTTTACTAAAAAGTGTCAGTACATAGCACAATTTCCCAACTTAGGGAAAAGTTACAGTTATCTTCGACCTTGGTTGCGAGGGTTGCCTTTAGATGGATATATTATTTTGTATCGAGTTTTTGAAGATGGGGCTGAAATTGTGCGGGTGGTGAGTGGTCGTCAAGATTTGGAATCGCTGTTTTCAGAGTCGGATGAGGAATAAAACAGATATGATATGATGAATTCACTTCGCGTTTTTAGAGCAAATACCAAAGGCGGATGATTTTGATTTTGTGGAACGGTTAGAGGAGTTGGAAATTTTGAATGTTGAGGCGCGGGGATTGGAGGAAACAATTGCTGAGAATGTCGTGATGTTGTTATAGGGGATAGAGAAATGACACAAATCCAAACCAAGATCCTTAACGATGTCTGTGAGTTAATCGTTGATTGTGAACACAAAACTGCACCAACACAAGCAACAGGCTATCCATCTATTAGAACGCCTAATATCGGAAAGGGAAAACTGATACTTGACAATGTAAATCGCGTATCAGAAGAAACTTACAAGGCTTGGACAAAAAGAGCTATTCCACAAGCTAACGATTTAATTTTGGCTCGTGAAGCCCCAATTGGAAACGTTGCAATTATTCCAAATAATATCAAAGTTTGTCTCGGACAAAGAACCGTTTTAATTAGAGCAAATAAAAATAAAGTTGAGCCGAGCTATCTTGTATATCTGCTACTTGGAGATGAAATTCAAGGCAAAATATTATCTGTTTCAAATGGTGCAACTGTACACCATTTAAACATGAAAGATATTCGCAACTTAGAACTGCCTAAATTGCCTTCTCTTCATACACAGCGGAAAATTGCTGCGATTCTGTCAGGGTACGATCGCCTAATCGAGAATAACACACGGCGGATTGAGATATTGGAGGAGATGGCGCGATCGCTTTACCGCGAGTGGTTCGTTAACTTCCGCTTCCCCGGCCACGAACAGGCGCAGACGGTAGATTCAGAATTGGGCCCGATTCCCGAAGGCTGGGATGTGGTATGCTTAGGTAAGTTGGCATCATTCCAAACTGGTAAGCTAAATTCCAATGCGGCTAAACCAAATGGTGTTTATCCTTTTTTTACCTGCTCTCAAGAGATATTTAGGACTGATACATATTCTTTCGATACAGAGTGTGTTTTGTTGGCAGGTAATAATGCCAATGGCGTTTTCCATATTAAGTATTTTAAAGGAAAATTCGATGCGTATCAGAGAACCTATGTTATTCGTAGTCTGAATCAACACCAAGTTACAAACTATTACTTATACTTTGCTATCAAGGCGCAACTTGAACACTTGAAGAGTATATCGACTGGCTCTGCAACTAAGTTTCTTACTCTGACCATTCTAAATAATCTTAATATAATAGTCTCTCTTCCTGATATTCAAGATAAATTTGCAAAATTCATCTCTGTTGTATTTTCAGAAATTGAATTATTACAGATGAAAAATACCAACCTCCGCCAAACCCGCGACTTACTCCTTCCCAGACTCATCTCAGGCGAAATCGACGTAGAAAACCTCGACATCAAAACCGGAGAAATAGCCGCCTAACCTCATATAATATAGAGACGTTCCACCGAAACGTCTCTACTCGCAAAATTAGAGCTATGGTTCAAACTAAACCAATTTCCAAAACCATCACCAGTTTGCTTAACCTGCGAGAAAGATTTAATCTTACTCCAACAAGCAACCATCAATTTTCTCCAGAATTTACCCAAGACTTACCCGAACTCACCGACTCAGAAACAGCCGCCCTAGACCAAATTAGAAACCGATTTTTGCGCCATAGAGAACGCGGTTCATTAGCCGAAGGAACCATCAATCACTTAGTCATTTCCCCCTTATTAACCCTAGTAGAGACGTTCCGGTGGAACGTCTCCCTCCTCTCCCGGTGGAACGTCTCCCTCCTCTCCCGGTGGAACGTCTCCCGGTGGAACGCCTCTCTAAATCTCTAAATCAACCCATAATTACCCTTATGACCTTATACAAAAATAAATACCGAATTGAATCGGCCCGATGTCAGAATTGGGATTACACCTCCAACGGCTATTATTTCGTTACCATCTGCACCCAGAATCGAGAATATTTTTTCGGTGATGTGGTTGCAGGCAAAATGCAGTTATCACCTATTGCCAAAATCGTAGCTGAAGAATGGCAAAAAACAGCACAGATTCGTTCCTATATCGAATTGGATGAATGGGTGATAATGCCTAATCACCTGCACGGAATTATCATCATCAAAAATCAATCTCCACCCCCCCTCGT
>NZ_JBARVX010000277.1:0-8876 GCF_049646505.1 Microcoleus sp. | reverse complement strand
ATTGATGAGGTTTTTTCACCCCCCTTAACAAGGGGGGCAGGGGGGGGTTCTTCGCCCTTAACCAGCAAGACAGCGGGAGTCGAAATGATCCTCGTTTCCGGTTATTCCGGTATCGGCAAATCTTGCTTAGTAAATGAAGTTCAAAAACCCATTGTTCGGCAGCGCGGCTATTTCATCTCCGGTAAATTTGACCAATTCAAGCGCAACATTCCCTACGCTTCTTTGATTCAAGCATTCCAGTCATTGATTCGGCAGTTGCTAACAGAAAGTGCAGCATCTATCCAGACTTGGAAACAAAAATTGCTAGCCGCTTTGGGAACTAACGGCAAAGTAGTCACAGACGTGATTCCCGAAGTCGAACGAATTATCGGGAAACAGCCGGAAGTCCCCCAATTGGGGGCGACAGAATCGCAAAACCGATTTAATCGGGTGTTTAAACACTTCCTTAGCGTTTTTACTGCCAAACAACACCCGCTAGTTGTTTTTCTAGACGATTTGCAGTGGGCAGATTCGGCATCTCTGAAATTCATTGAACTGCTAGTGACGGATTCAGAAAGCAAATATTTGCTGCTAATTGGAGCCTATCGAGATAACGAAGTCAGCGCCACCCATCCGCTGATTCAAACCATCGAAAACATCCAAAAAAATGAGGCAGGACTTCCAGAAAAAGTCAGCAATATTGTTTTGAATCCCTTAGATTTGAGTCATGTAGAGCAATTAATGTCCGAAACTTTAGAAAGCCAAATTTCCCCAAACATCAAAGTTTTAGCAGAGCTACTTTTTAACAAAACCCAAGGAAATCCCTTCTTTCTGACTCAGTTAATCAGAACTCTTTATCAAGAAACACTGTTAGTTTACGATTTTCCATCGAGTAGGTGGCAGTGGGATATCGGGCACATCCAAGCAATCGGGATTACTGACTGCAATGTCGTAGAGTTAATCGCTCGAAATATTCGGAAGTTGTCCGCCGCAGCGCAGTCAGCCTTAAAATTAGCGGCCTGTATTGGCAACCGGTTTAATTTAGAAGTCCTGGCAATTGTCAGCCAAAAATCTCAAAAAGAAACAGCATTAAGTCTCTGGGACGCTCTTCAGGCAGGGCTAATTTTGCCGCTGAGCAGCGATTACAAAATTCCGCTGGTTTTTGAAGGTTCGGAAATCGGGCTGTCGGGGCTGCAAGATGTTAAGGTTGGCTACAAGTTTTTGCACGACAGAGTGCAGCAAGCAGCTTATTCTTTGATTCCCGATGAGGCCAAGCAAGCAACGCACCTAAAAATCGGTCAACTGCTGCTGGAGAATACTCCCGTCTCCGAGATTGAAGAAAATGTCTTTGATATTGTCAATCAACTGAATTTTGGTGTTGAATTACTCACAGAAAAATCCGCAAAAGATGAACTGGCAAAACTGAATCTGATTGCTGGTAAAAAAGCTAAAGCATCCAATGCTTACGAAGCTGCTGTCAGATATTTGAATGTCGGTTTGGAACTGATTAATTCGGAAAAACAAGGGTTTTGTAGGGGTAGTGGATGGTGCGTGCCTACCCCCTCCACCGACGATTTGTTCGTCGTTTCAAGTATGGGGGCAACCACGGGGGGATTGCCCCTACAAGAGAATGAATCAGCCCTGCCCGTTAGTATAGGGTTAAGTTGGCAGACTGATTATGACTTGACGCTGAACCTGCACGTAGAAGCGGCGGAGGCGGAATATCTCAATACTAACTTTGGCCGATCGCAAGAATTAGCAGATATCGTGTTACAACAAGCTACAAACCTGCTGGACAAAGTTAAGGTTTACGAGATCCAAATCCAGTCTTATACGGCTCAAAGCCAGACGCTTGAAGCGATCGAGACTGGTTTTAAAGCTTTGGAAATATTGGGATTTACCTTGTGTGAAATTCCCCCAGAGGGCTTGACTGCAATTAAGTTACCTCAGCTTGATGAACTAGAAAATGTTCCGGTAATGACTGATAGCTATGAGTTGGCCACCATGCGGATACTTTCGGCTGTTTTTTCTCCTGGTTTTGTGGCAAAACCAGAACTATTGCCGCAGATCATCTTCACAATGGTAGATTTTTCGATTAAACGGGGTAATTCAGCACTTGGGGCGATCGCCTATAGTTCGTATGGGTTGTTGCTGGCTGGCGCATTGGGAGAGATCGACGCTGGATATCATTCTGGACAATTAGGTTTGAAGTTATTAGAGCAATTCAATGCTAAAGAACTTAAATGTCAAGTTTATAATATGTTTAACACTCTTGTTCGGCACTGGAAAGAACACGCTAGAGAGACAATTGCACCATTAATGGAGAGCATTCAAAGCGGTCTCGAAACAGGAGATTTAGAATATAGTATTTATTCTACTGTAACCTGTTGTGTTTATCTATTTTTGATTGGGGAACCGCTAGAAAGTGTAAAACAAAAACAAGTGCAATACTTCACCTTAGCACAAAATCTCAAACAAGAACTTTCGATGATAATACTTGGAGTTTGGGGGCAGATTGTTTTAAATTTGCGAAAAGAATCCGCGAATCCCTCTCAATTAATAGGTAAAAAAATTAATGCGGAAGAAATGTTGCCTAGGCTGCTAGCAGCCAATAATGATCTGTCAATTTTTTACGTTTATTTTGGTAAATTGCTGATTGCTTACTTATTTAAAAAACCAGAACAAGCAGTTATTGAAGCATCTTTAGGAGCAGAATACGCACAAGCAGCAAGTGGCTTCATGATTATTGGTACGCACAATTTTTACTATTCCCTGGCACTGCTTGCTGTGTATCCAACTGCTGACAGTGCAGAAAAAGCAAAACACTTAATGCAGGTAGCAGCGAATCAGGAACAAATGCAGAAATGGGCGCACCACGCACCGATGAATTATCAGCACAAATATGAATTAGTCGAGGCCGAAAAAGCGCGGGTGTTTGGAGAAAAAGACCGGGCGATGGATTATTACGATCGCGCAATCCAACATTCCGGCGAACAGGAATACATTCAGGAAGAAGCTTTGGCTAATGAATTAGCCGCCGAGTTTTATCTTTCTATCGGTAGGGAGAAAGTTGCTAAGGTTTACATGACTGATGCTTACTACGGTTATATCCGCTGGGGTGCGAATGCTAAAGTTGCTGATTTGGAGGAACGCTATCCGCAGTTAATTCTACGGATGCCGGAAAGTGAAAGCTTAACAATTAGCAACCCGACTCTGATTGCAACTTCTGCAACCGTTACCGGCAGTCACAAAGCTTTAGATTTCGCTACTGTGATGAAAGCATCTCTTGCTATCTCCGGCGAAATTGTCCTCGATGCTTTGCTGCAAAAATTGATGCAGATTGTGCTGGAAAATGCGGGTGCCCAAAGTGGGTGTCTGATCGCGCCGAAAAACGGTGATTTTGCGATCGAGGCTGCGGGAGAAGCGGGCGCAGATGTGCGGGTGCTCTCAGGCGCGGGCTTGGATTATCCGTATCCGCGATCGGTAATCAATTTTGTCGATCGCACTCACGAAGATATTGTCCTCCACGATGCCCGCAGCGAAGCAATTTTCAACAGCGACCCCTACATCGTCGAACGCCAGCCGAAATCGGTGTTATGCGCGGCGATCGTCTATCAAGGCAAATTAACAGCCATCCTTTATTTAGAAAACAATTCGATCGCAGGCGCTTTTACTCCCGATCGCTTGGAAGTATTAAAACTGCTTTCTTCCCAAGCTGCGATCGCCCTGGAAAATGCCCGCCTTTACACTAACTTAGCAACTGCCAATCAACAACTAGCAGAATACAACTTTACCCTAGAAGCAAAAGTCAAACAACGCACCCAAGAATTAAACGAAAAAAATGCGCTGCTTTCCGAAGAAATTCAAGAACGCCAAAAAGCCGAAGCCGCCGCCAGAGATGCCAGCCGCGCCAAAAGCGAATTTTTAGCTAACATGAGCCACGAATTGCGAACGCCCCTCAACGGCATTTTAGGTTACGCTCAAATCTTTAAGTGCGACAAACATTTATCAGCGCAACAACAGGATGGAATTGGCGTTATTCACCGCTGCGGCGAACACTTGCTCGCTTTGATCGAGGATATTTTAGACCTTTCTAAAATCGAAGCAAGAAAAATGGAACTCGTGCCAACAGAATTTAATTTTCCAGATTTTATTCAAGGTATAGCTGCCATTTGTCGCATTCGGGCCGATCAAAAAAATCTAGCTTTTAATTGCGACTATCTTTCGTCTGTTCCCGCTGCAATCTCGGCTGATGAAAAAAAGTTGCGCCAAATTTTGATTAATTTAATTGGCAATGCTGTTAAGTTTACTGAAAGGGGTGGCGTTACTCTTAAGGTTTCAGCCTTTAATTGTGCAAGTAATGGAGCCCGGACTGAAGTCCTCAATAGGAACGTGAAGATTCGGTTTCAAGTAGAAGATACGGGAATTGGCATCGCTGCCGATGAATTGCCAAAGATATTTGCACCTTTTGAACAAGTAGGCAATACTCCCCGCCACACCGAAGGAACAGGCTTGGGATTGGCGATTAGCCACCAATTAGTGGAGATTATGGGCGGTGAATTGAAAGTAGAAAGCACTTTAGGCAGAGGTAGTATTTTTTCCTTTGAGTTGGAGTTACTGGCAGTTGACAGCCCCGACCAAAATAAAAAGTATTACTCCAAAAATATTAAAGGTTTCAAGGGTACTAAGAAAAAGATTTTGGTGGCGGACGATCGGTGGGAAAATCGCTCGGTTTTAATTCACCTGCTGGAACCGTTGGGTTTTGAAATAATTGAGGCGACAAACGGTCAAGATTGTGTACAGAAAGCTCTAGAATTGCAACCGGATTGTATCTTGATTGATTTGGTGATGCCGGTGATGGACGGATTTGAAGCGATGCGGCAAATTCGCAAGTTGCCCCAACTGCAAAATGTGGTGGCGATCGGTACTTCTGCTAGTATTATGGAATCGGAAAAGCAGGAAAGTTTAGCAGCAGGATGCAATGCTTTTGTACCCAAGCCGATCCGGGCTGAGGAACTTTTAAATTGCTTGCAAGTTCATTTGGGCTTAGAATGGATTTGCGAGGAGTTGCAAGACCAGAATGCCGAATCTGAAGTTTCCCGCAACCAATCTCAAATTCAGCATCGAGAAATCATCGCTCCCGGGGCTGAAGAAATGGCTGTACTGTTTGACTTAGCGATGATGGGTGACTTAGGAGGTATTCAAAAACAAGCAGAAAAGTTGGCAAAAATCGATATTAAATATCTCTCTTTCGCCAACCATCTCAATCAATTAGCTAAAAGTTTTGAAGAAGATAAAATTTTAGAATTTGTAGAAAAATACAGGAATCAGTAAAAACATGAGCATCTTACCTTGGGAAGAAAGCGTTATCTTGATCGTCGATGATAACCCGAATAATTTGGCAGTGCTGTTTGATTTTTTGACGGAATCGGGGTTTAAAGTGTTGGTGGCGCGGACGGGAGAGAGCGCTATCCAAAAAGCTGAATACTCGCTGCCGGATTTGATTTTGTTGGACGTGCTAATGCCGGGAATTGACGGGTTTGAAACTTGCCGGCGTTTGAAGGCTGGCGATTTGACAAAAGAGATTCCGGTGATTTTTATGACCGCGCTGAATGAGACGGAAGATAAGGTCAAGGGATTTAGTTTGGGGGCTGTTGATTACGTTACTAAGCCGATTCAAAATGAAGAAGTTTTAGCTCGCGCTAAAGCGCATTTGAGCGTCTGCAAACTGACTCAAAAACTTCAGCAGCAAAATGTGCAGATGGAGCAGGAAATTGCCGATCGCAAACAAGCTCAAATTAAGCTGGAACAACTGGCTGCTGAGTTGGAAAAACGGGTAGAGTCGCGCACTGTGCAACTTTCTCAAGCCAACCTGCACCTACAAGAAGAGGTTAACCACAGGCAACAAATACAGGATAATTTGCAGAAGTCCCTGAACGATCTCAAGCACGCTCAATCGCTGTTAATTCAAAGCGAAAAAATGTCTGCTTTAGGGCAAATGGTGGCAGGAATAGCTCACGAAATTAACAATCCGGTGAATTTTATCTGCGGCAATCTCAATTACGTTCGCGATTATACTGAAGATATTCTCAAGGTGCTGGAACTTTACCAACAGCACTATCCCGATCCCGCACCGGAAATAACATCAACAGCAGAAGCGGTGGAGCTCGAATTCATCCAGCAAGATTTGATGAAAATGCTAAACTCGATGCAGGTAGGAGGCGATCGCATTCGCGAGATAATTCTGTCTCTGCGGTATTTTTCGCGGCAAGAAGGGCGAGAAATGGAGCCGATCGATATTCATGAAGGTATCGACAGCACGCTGATGATTTTGCACAATCGGCTGAAATTTAAGGCGAACCGTCCGGCGATTGAAGTTATTAAAGACTATGACTGCAATTTAAAAAATGTAGAGTGCTGCGGCGGGGAACTCAATCAGGTATTTATGAATATTTTAGCTAATGCGATCGATGCGATAGAAGAATCCAGCAGTGAAACAAACTTCGAGGAAATTAAAGCAAATCCCTACGTGATTCGGATTTGTACGAAAGTCAGCAACTCCAACACGGCAATTATTACAATTTATGACAGCGGGCCGGGAATGAGCGAGGATTTGTGCGATCGTATTTTTGACCCGTTTTTTACGACAAAGCCGATCGGCAAAGGTACGGGAATCGGCTTGTCAATTAGCTGGCACATTGTCACAGAAAAGCACGGCGGCAGTTTGCAGTGTTGTTCGACACCGGGTCAAGGAACCGAATTTGCGATCGAGCTTCCTCTCCGACAAAAAGTGCGAGAAATGGCCGTCTCCGGTGTCCAAATTGGAGGCCGCTAATCCTGAACTTTGGGGCAGCCAGATAACCGATAAAAAACCTGGTTTCTGAGTATCAAAAATCCCTCCAAGACTGTAACAAATAAACCTATAAATCCGGCCGCTCCTGACTATCTTCTGCAGAACTAGGGTCTAATTCCCACCGACTTTCATCTCGATGTTCAAGCATATCTGTTGTGTGCAAAATAGCTCCGTCGGCCATTTCAATGCCCGCCGCAGCTCCGAGTTCGTCAACCATATCTTGGTCGGGAGTTGGAGCGCTTCCCCCCACCAATTCCTCGCCAGTGGCTTTTTCTGTTTCCGCAACAGCATCGCCATCCCCGCCGTTGATTTGGGAACTGGTTGAACCGTATTCCGAACCGCTGTCGTTCAAGGTTGTGATTTCCTCTTGGTTCAATCCCGGTTCAACGATAACGCCGGTGCCGTAAGATTCGGTAATTTCTTGAGGCAAATCGCTAGAATTATCCCGCTCTTCTGTTGCTTTTTCAGCTCGTTTGTTTGGCTGTGCCACGATACTTGCTCCTGATTTTTTTTGATTTTATTCAATACTTGGGGATTTTGCTATTGGCTTTATCTGAATTATTATAAATTGCCAATAGCTGTAATTTATTGCAATTATAACTGCTATTTAAGCTTTTAGCTTCTATCCCAAGAAATATCTTGATTTGGCTCGGCTATAGCGCAATACGGTTTACTTAAGACGATCTCCCTGGCACCCCCCTTAAAAAGGGGGGAACAAGAATCCCCTCTTGCGTCCCCCTTCTTAAGGGGGATGCTGCAAGGGATCTCCGGGGCATAAATATGTTAAGTGAACCGTATTGGGCTATAGCGGTTCGATCGCATTGTGAGGTATGCCCGATGCCCCATGCCCCATGCCCGAGGGTACCTCATCTTTCTGAGAAATGCTATATTTCATTGGGAATACAAAAAGCATCGCCCATTTGAAAGGGCGATGCTTTTTCAAAGGAGCGCTAATCTTATTCAGGAAAATCAGGAATTACCCATTTGGGAGGTTCCGTCCGTTTTCTTCTCACCGCTTCCTCTGCCATTTCCAGCATTTTGTCGAGAGAAGTATTTTCAATAAAGTTTGACGTTGCCGCCGCGTATTCTCGCGAAGGGCACTTGTCGCCCAAAACGCAGCCATTGACGCAAGCTACAGCACAATCGACAGTGTTCTCCACCATAACTTTTTTCCTTTCACGGTTCCAACAACAAGCAGGCAGATGCTCTGGGTGAATTTGTCAAGAGACTGCCCTTTATCTTTATTTTACGTTACAAAGAGTCGTTAATGCCGATCGTCCGGGCAAAACTGTTTTGACACTCAGGGCGCGTGAATGCACTCCTGATTCTTGGCTCTACGAACGACTTTAAAACCCACTATCCACAGCGGCAATGCTTAAACCAATTAACCGTGCAGTAGCACCAATTAACGAGCCTAACTTAGTGAATCTCAGAGAGTCTATCTCCCCAAGCGTAGTAGGATACGAACCTACTGTTTGGGCGTGCCCCGCCCTACACTTCCTGTCAAAAGTATTAGTTCTCTGATGGTGGGATGTTATTTTTTAATCCCTAGCTGTTTTAAGAGTTTTCGCCGCTCTTTGCCCAAAATTTGACGCCTAAAAGTGTGTCTCTCAACCGTTTCACGATGGCGAAGGAGTTCAACATTGACAATTATTATAATCATAGCACCTTAAAAGTCGTCAAGCCGATCGTGGGGTTTTAGCCCCAAATTTCTGATAAAATCAAAGCAACCTACCGAATCTGCCGATCGTGAGTAATTTTCTGCGCCGTTTAAAACTTTTACCTTGGCGAGAAATGCTGCAAATTGCCGCCCTCGTCAACTCAATCGTGATTGGAGTGGAGCTATTTTTAGCCTGGGGTTTCACGCAATCGCGCGCAATCCGCAACGTCGTGACGCTTCTCTACGGCTCCTCCCTCGGAATATTGATACCTTTCGCTGCCGCAGTGGGAATGGGAGCTTTAGCAGTGTACTTTTTAGAGCATTGGCAGCAGCAATATTTGCTCAATAAAATTAATTTGTGGGTTTTAGTTTTGTGCGTGCTCT
>NZ_JBARVX010000276.1:0-5194 GCF_049646505.1 Microcoleus sp. | reverse complement strand
CTCAGCGAGCAACATGATGAATAAATTCAATATATCGCTCAATTTCCTCATCCGTGCAACTAATTCCATTCTGCCAAAGTTCATATTCACTGAGATCGATATCTTCATTCCAAACCAGTCCATAACCACCCGGTTCAATTCTAAAATTCCTGAAAAACCCAGGATTACGTAAGGTCGCAAACATCGGATTTTCTAATAACTTAGAAATGTCGTATTTTTTCACTTCTAAATTTGTAAACTTAACTATCAAGGTGCGATCGTCAATAGCTTGAGCAGAAACAATGCGCTCAGGTTTCATAAAAAAAATCCCAGTTATTTTAATGGTGGAAGTTTACTAAATTCTTGGCTATTCCACATATCCAGCAGTTCTTTCTGGTACAACGTAGCCCATTCTATTACCAGCTTTTGAGCCCGATTCGGTAAGTCTCCTTCAATAATCTCTAAAGACTCAATACCGATTAAAGCATTGTACTCACCGTAAACTGCGTGAAAATGAGGAGGTGGATGATCCCCAAAGAAAATTTTGATAATTATTCCGTAAAATCGTGCAACTTCTGGCATAAAGGTTTTTTAAACAATGATACGAGGACTATTATAGCCGAGCTAATGACACAATGACAGTCGATCGCCATGAGTGGAATTAGTCACAAAGTGCGATCGCTCTTTTGGGGATATGGAAAGGTATCTCGCTCCTGACGGGTTGTGAGTGCGATCGACCTTTTCAAATAAACTCTATATGGTTCTGCATATCCGACGGTTCAAGTACCTCCCAAATCAGAATCAAACCGCGCACAATTTCACCAAGTGAACGGCTGTTTTGGTGACAGTAAACAATACCGCAATGCTCTAAACCCCGCTGATGAATTGCCAAAAAATCGTCATCCTGGGTAAAGATTACTCGTTCTTGAGAAATTGCAAAAGCTAATTGTTCTTCATCAGCAGCACCTAAAAGTCCTGCTTCCGGTGTAGTCGTGACATCAATACCGCGCCTTCTTAAAGCTTCTGCGATCGCCCGTTCGACTTGTTCATCACAATGAAATCGGATCTTTTCCAAGATTAGACCCTCTCAATTTCTGCTGTACCTTGGAAGGAGTTTTTGCTTGCAATTCCCGCACAAAAGCATCGCTATCTCGAATTTGTTGTCGAATTTCCTCAAGATGGTCGTGGTAATAAGTCAAGGCTGCGTATACATCTGCTAAAGTAATTGTGGGATACCGCGACACAATTTCATCAGGAGACATTCCCATCTTTTCGTGCCAAATTACAACATCTTGAACCCTAATCCGATGTCCGGCTATACGTGGTTTACCGCCACAAATACCCGGAGTAATTTCAATATGTTCTTGGATTACTGATGGCATAGGCATCTGAGTCATGATTTTTTATTGCACAATGCGGAATTAGTTCCTATTTTAACAAAAACCAAGGCGGTATAGATAGCGAGATCCCTTCCTGAGTCAACTTTTCCCGACTCAAATTTGCGATTTATCAAGTTTTCTGAAGATTAGGCCGCGTTCTGCATAAAACTAGCGCCTCGCCCCTGATAGATAAGTGACGGTTGGTTTTTGAGTGCGACGGTCGATCGCACTTTTGGAATAAATCAAAAAGTGCGATGCTTGGGATTGCAGATGGGCGATCGCTAATTTATGATTATTTTCTAGAGCAAAGCATAGATGCAGGCGATCGCTTTGTCGAAGGTTTTCGCAAAAAATGTCAGCATCTCGCCGAGTTTCCGTATTTGGGACGATCCTGCGATCGGTTTGCTCCTGGTTTGCGAGGGATACCGTTGATGGACTACATCATTTTTTACCAAATTGTTGGAGAAGGTATTGAAATATTGCAAATCACGTTAATTTAACCCCTGATGAATTGGCGGATATCGAACGGCGAGAAATGTTTATTTACAACCAACAAGGAGTTCTAATTAGAGCTGTTGAAGAAGCTCGACAAGAAGAAAAGCAGGCGATCGCACGGCAGTTACTCGATCGCCTAGATGACGCAACCATAGCCCAAATAACCGGATTTAGCGTTCAGTACGTGCAGAATTTGCGATTAGATGTTTGATGCGTCGAAAAGCAGACATGACATTGTTCCCGTCCAATCTATTAGTCCGCTAGGAGTGGACTTCGTTTGACAAGGAGCGGTTTCAACCGCCGACTAATCTATCCCAAAAACAACTTATACGCCGGATTCTGACTCTCATCCCCATACTGATAGCCCAGCGTATCCAAAAAAGCCTGCCATTCCTGCATCTCATCCGGCGGCACCTGTATCCCCACCACAATTCGCCCGTAATCAGCCCCATTATTCCGATAGTGAAAAACGCTGATATTCCAATTAGGACTCATCGAACCCACAAACTGCATCAACGCACCCGGACGTTCGGGAAATTCAAAGCGGTAAAACAGTTCGTGTTTTGCCAGCAAAGAACGCCCGCCCACCATGTGCCGCAAGTGCAATTTTGTTAACTCATCATCAGTTAAATCCAAAGTTTTGAAACCGCAATCTTCAAAAGTTGCGGCTATTTTAACCGCATCAGCACGGTCTATAATTTGCACCCCAATAAAAATATGTGCGGCTTTTTCATCCGCAATTCGATAACTAAATTCAGTTAAATTGCGCTTGCCCAAACATTCGCAAAACCTGCGGAGACTTCCCGGCTGTTCGGGAATTGTCACTGCAAAAATCGCTTCTCGCTGTTCGCCAAAGTCTGCCCTTTCTGCTACAAAACGCAGGCGATCGAAATTCATGTTCGCGCCGCAAGCAACAGCAATTAATGTTTCCCCTGCTATTTGTTCCCGTTCTACGTAAGCTTTCGCACCTGCGATCGCCAAAGCGCCGGCAGGTTCTAAGATCGATCGCGTATCCTCAAAAACATCCTTAATCGCCGCGCAAATATCATCCGTACCCACCAAAATAATCTCATCCACATACTGCTGACAAAGCCGAAAAGTTTCCTCCCCAACTTCCCGCACAGCAACACCGTCAGCAAACAAACCCACCTGCGACAAACGCACCCGTTTACCAGCTTTTAGCGATTGATTCATCGCGTCGGAATCCACAGGTTCAACACCAATAATCTTAATTTCCGGCCGCAACCGCTTGATATATGCCCCAATTCCCGAAATCAATCCACCGCCGCCAATTGCCACAAAAATTGCGTGAATGGGTTTTTGATGTTGCCGCAGAATTTCCATGCCGATCGTACCCTGTCCCGCAATTACGTGCGGATCGTCAAAAGGGTGAATAAAAGTTAAGTTTTTTTCCGCCTCTAATTGGCGCGCAAAGGCGTAAGCATCATCATAGGTATCCCCGTGCAGAACCACCTCTCCACCCCGCGCTATCACCGCATTTACCTTGACCTGCGGCGTTGTTACGGGCATCACGATGATGGCGCGAGTTCCCAAGTGGCGGGCGGCGAGGGCGACTCCTTGGGCGTGGTTGCCGGCGGAAGCTGCAATGACACCTTGCGCTAGCAAATCCGGCGACAGTTGCGCCATTTTGTTGTACGCGCCCCGCAGCTTGAAGGAAAACACAGACTGCATATCCTCTCGTTTCAGCAGCAGTTTATTGTTGAGCCGCTCTGATAAATTGGGGGCTATTTCTAGGGGTGTTTCTTGAGCAACATCGTAGACGCGGGCGGTGAGGATTTGTACTAGGTAATCGCAAAGCATGGGGGTTAGCAGGTGGGTTAATGCCGGATGGTGGGATAATTGTAGGGCATTTATGTTAGCATTTTTCAGGGAATTGGCGATCCCATAGCTGCAAGCTTCGCTAACCGGAAAACCGATTTACTTGACTAATAATTTGATTTCCCAATAAAAGCTTGATGCGCCAAAAGTGCGATCGCCCTTAAAAGCAGAACAAATAGAGCGCGCCCTAGGCGATTGTGGATACGATATCTAGTCTGGATGGTTTCCCGCCCAAAACCTAATCGGGACGTGCGAACCCCGTTCTTGGGTCGCTAATAAACAAGCCCAAAACCAACGAATCCATCACCGTATCCCAGACAGGAGTCAAACGTTCAGCATCATCAACCCAGTAATCAAAAGTAATCAAACACTGAACATTAGAACCCAACCCTATACAAATTCGCGAATAAGCTTCCCGCTGTTCTGGAGGGTCAATAAACTTAAATTCAGTCCACACAACCCGAGCAGTTTGCCGCTTCAATTGAATAATTTCCCCAGGAGCGATCGGATTTCTGGTATCATCTTCAACCACCTTTTGTAATAGAGGCACCAGCGGAAACTCTGCCCAATTACCATCCGGGAGCAAATTAAACGACACCTCCAAACAACAATCATCATCCGGCGGCTTTTTATCCGTAAACCGGAACGACTTAGTATCAGGTTCAAAATGCCAATCTTGGGGAACATCAAAGCGGACTGCACCTCTCCCTGCTACAAAAATCCGAGTTCCCGGCTTTGACTTCCAATTGTGGTTTTCTTTGAGCTCTAGAGTTTCCTTGAGCCATTCTTGCTTTTTGCGCTTAGACATAAACAGAACACCAAATTACTGCTAATATGTAGTTCGAGACTTGGCAAACACATTTTAACCTAATTTTGCTCGCCGCTTGCTCAAATATAACAATCCTTACAAAAATTATGAATTCCTCTCTTCTATATTCCTCTGCGTTCTCTGCGCCTCTGCGGTAAAAAAATCTTTCATAATTGACTAATTTTTACTTTTTACTATGGGGAATCACATACCTAATCCCGCCTTTGTTCCCCGCATCGCCCCTGTAGCGGGGAATAACATGAATAGCAGCGTGACTGCGACTTTGCCCCGCATCTTTATTAATATTGATTCCCACATTAAAACCGTCAGGCTGAAACTCTTTAATTAACATCTCTTGCACCCTGTTCGCCATAAACCAGCAAGCTGACTGCTCTCGAAAAGGCAGTTCAAAATAATTAGCAATATGGCGCTTCGGGATAATTAAAACATGACCTTTGCTGGCAGGATAACCGTCAAATATCGCATAAGCTGTGGCTGATTCAGTTAGTAAAGTTAGATTTTTGTATGGATTGCAGAATATGCAGTGATTAGTTGAATTTCTTTGATGGTTGTAATGCACGTATTCGTAAATCTCGCAATACTCATCTACGTGACTTGACTTAAACGGAAGTTTTACAATGCACTGATAGGTAGGTTTCTTGTGCACGTAATGTTCTCGAAAGCCTTCTTTTTT
>NZ_JBARVX010000275.1:0-6913 GCF_049646505.1 Microcoleus sp. | reverse complement strand
GGGGGAGAGAGGGAGATTGGGAGAGGGGGAGAGGGGGAGATTGGGGGAGAGGGAGAATTTCTATTTATAGCCTTTCTCAAACAGGCGAGGAGTTGAGATATTAGATTTTAGATACTTCGGCTTGCTTCGGCTACGCTGGCTCACAAGTCGCGAGCGTACAAGTTTTAGACTTGAGATTGGGCGATTGAGGAATTGGGCGATTGAGGAATTGAGGGATTGAGGGATTGAGGGATCAATACCTCATCGAGAGTGAGAACTGCTATAGCGCGTCACGCGCAAACCCCGGTCTTTCAAGCCGGGGATGAAACGCAGTTGTAGCCTTTAGGCTACCAGTGTTCTATATTTTTTCTTGGTTATTGGATATATTTTCTAACGATTTTAGTTGAGGTATTGACTCCGTTAAATAGTCGTGTACAATCAATATATTACAATAAAAGGATGCCAATGTTTGGGTGTCAACAAATCCTACTCAAGCCTAATAAAGAACTCCGGGCGGTTCTAGAATACATTTGCCAAGAATCGAACAAGCTGCACAATTGTGCGGTTTATTACGCTCGCCAAATATATTTCAAGGCTCGTACTTTCGTCCGTCCATTTGACGTAATTAACGCATTAAAGCGCAATCCTCATTACGGAGCTTTATGCGCTCAAGCTGCTCAGCAGACTTGCGGTGCCGTTGGTGAATCGGTAAAATCTTTCAAAGGATTAATTGAATTGTTTTGGGAGGGTAAACTCGAAAACAAGCCAAAGTTTCCTGGCTACCGCACTCCTGGTGGATTTCATCTGATCGCTTATCCAAAGCAAGCGCTTGGGAAAAAGTTGGTTGACGGTCAAATTTCAATCCCTCTCGGTCAAAAAGTAACAACTTGGTTTGGACTGAAGAACTTTCAAGTCCCCATGCCTACTAACTTAGACTATGCCGATATCAGAGAAATTAGAATTCTCCCCAGAAATGGCTGTTTTTACGCCGAGTTTGTTTACAAAACAGCCAGCTTTCAAACTGCTGTAGACAACCAAAAAGCTTTAGGTATCGATCACGGTATTAGTAACTGGCTTACTTGCGTCAGCAACTCAGGGACAAGCTTGATCATTGACGGCAAGCATTTGAAGTCGGTTAATCAGTGGTATAACAAGCGGGTAGCAGCTTTGATGGAGGGCAAGCATAATGGTTTTTGGTCACATCAATTGGCGCGATTGACCCAAAAGCGAAACCGTCGCATGCGCGATGCTGTAAATAAAGCAGCTCGTTTAGTTGTTAATCACTGTATCAAAAACGGAATCGGTGTTATCGTTTTTGGGTGGAACAAAAGGCAGAAAGATTCTGCCAGTATGGGCAAAAAAACAAATCAGCAGTTTGTTCAAATTCCTACGGCACGACTGAAAAACCGTATTGCTCAACTGTGCGAACAATACGGCATTAAGTTTATTGAAACTGAAGAAAGTTACACATCTAAAGCATCATTCGTAGACCGTGATTTCCTACCTAAAATCGGTGAAAAACCCGATGGGTGGAAGGAAACGGGTAGACGGGTAAAACGCGGTTTGTACCGGACGAGTGCGAAAAATTGGTACATCAATGCTGACTGCAATGGGGCGGCCAATATATTGAGAAAAGTAGAGACGATGTTAGGGCTTGACCTTAACGGAGTTTGTAGGGGTGTTTTGACAGCGCCTTCAAGAATTACCTTTTGGTAGTTTCTTTAGAATCCCTGCTGCTGCTTCACAGGGAGTGTCAAATCTCTTTTTTCTTCTTCGTTCTTTTTGCCCGATCGCGAAGCCGTTATAGCCCTCTTCCTTGTTCTTTCTTCCCTCTTCCTGATGAGCAATGAGCGATGACTAATGACTAATGACTAATGACTAATGACTAATGACTAATGACTAATGACTAATGACTACTGACCAATGACTAATGACTAATTCGAGGGCCCGACATTCTGCGGTGGAGCGGCGACTCCAGGGTTGGCATTGGGAGCAGTAGGTGCAGGAGAAATAGGAGGAATGCCCCCATTGGCTCCAGAGTTGCTAGGCTGCTGTGGAGCTGGCAGAGGGGATTGAAACTGATTGGGATTGAACTCCTGCTGCTGTGGAGCTGGAAGAGGGGATTGAAACTGATTGGGATTGAACTCCTGCTGCTGTGGAGGCACAGGAGAGGGTAGCGGTTGACCGATATTGCCCGAAGGTGCCGCAGGAATGCCAGAGTTGGGAAGCGGTTGATTTGGCTGCAAAGAAGCAGCCGAACTAGGAAGAGTGGCCAGGGCAACTCGATCGCCCCCTACCTCTCGCAATTTGTCTAAAACCTCGACCACTTTGGCGTATCTAGCATTTTGAGGGGCGTACAACACCGTCAACCCGGTAGGATTTGTAGTGTGAAAACTCTTTAAAACTCGATCGAGCTGTTGGTAATTAACAGGCAATTGGTCGATATAAGTTTGCCCGAAATCGTCAATGCTGACAATCAGCATCTCTCGCATCTGCGTTTGTCCCGTCTTCGCCTTGGGCAAATCGACATTAATTGCTTGCTGGCGAGTCAGTTGCAAAGCCGCTAGCAGAAAAAACGTCAGAATGCAAAATATCACATCAATTAAAGGCACCAGTTCAATCCGAGCCTCTTCTTCTGGAGTTTCTAGATTAATCTTCATTAGTTCTCCATCGTTCTAATTATTAGAAGTAGAATCAACATCAGGATCGGAACCTTTCAATTTCGGCTCCCGATTCCGTTCTCCCGGTTCTTGAGAATTGAGGGAACGCCTGTTCAAACCATCGGAACCAAAGGAAGAATTGCTGTATTCTGCACCGGGCGATCGACCTTTAGCATTAGCCACCGGCCAGTATTGCCTGTAAAGCAATTCCAGTTCATTTCCGGCTCGGCGAAATATTTTTGCCTGGTTGAACAAAAAAGCTTGAAATATCCGATAAAACACCAAGGTAAAAATTGCTACTACCATCCCACAAGCAGTAGTGATCAGCGCCTCGCCAATCCCCAAAGTGACGCCACTCGTGGCCGCCGTACCGATATCGCCGAGACGGATCGAACTGAGCGAGTTAATCAAGCCCAAAACTGTTCCCAGCAAGCCCAGCAAAGGAGATATAGCGATCGTAGCTTCTAAGATTTTGTCGCCGCGGCGCATCGAAGCCAACTCTTCATCGGCGGCAGCTTCGAGCGCGAGTCGAAATAAGTCGGGTTCGGGATTGTACAGGCGCAAGGGTGCAGATAGAAATCGCCCGATCGGCTGTCGGTTAGCTTGTCTGGCCATCTCGTTAGCCGCCCCCCAATCGCTGCGGGCAGCTTCAAGAATGCGGTTAACTATCTGCTTTTCTTTGCTCAAGAGGCTCGCCCAGAACCACAAGCGCTCGATAATGGTACTTACAGACAGAATCGATAACACTAACAGGGGCCACATGGCGGGGCCGCCTTTTTCAAACAGTTCTTGAATATTCACAATATTTTTGCTCCTGCAGTACCCGCTAACTTTTGCTTCTGTTCTACTTTTTTTAACAAATCCAAGGCCATTTAATTTTAGCGACTAATGTACTCAGGACTTACGCGATCGCCATTAAAGAAACCGGGTTTGGCAAACGGTGCCTCTGGCTGAAATCTCTGTATTTTCCTCGATCGAACCCGTTTCACGATAAGTCTCGGTACTATTGTCTGCCGAATGGCGGGCGATGCCGCTGCGGATGGCTCACAATTGGTCCAAGTCTTGACACATATCTTGCAGCGACTGGTGTTGCAGGCGGCGGTTCGTGCGGCGATATTTCTTAGTTTGCAGCTTCGGTTCGTACTGCTGCGTACCATCCGACTTGGTTTGCTGCTTCAAACTCGATTCGGCGCTGCTAGAGTTTTGCAGAGTTTGCTGGCGGACGATCGCCTCTTCCAGAAAACTCAAGTAATACTGGTAGCGTTCCCAAGATCCCCGCACCACACAATTAGGCTCGTCTCGGTGCGAACAGTCGCTAAACTGGCAGCTACCCACAGCCAGCCTCTGGCGCGCTTCTGGGAAATATTCCGCTAACTCCGACGGATCGCATTCTAGAGCCGGCTGATTAAAGCCCGGAGTATCCGCCAACAGTCCCCCGCCGGGGAGTTCAAATAGTTCTACGTGGCGAGTCGTGTGGCGCCCGCGACCGAGTTTTCCTGAAACAGCGTTCACTCGCAGGTTAAGCGCCGGAATTAGTTGGTTGATCAAGCTGGACTTGCCCACTCCAGAAGGGCCGCAAATTATCGTTATTTTGTCTGAGGTGCGGCCCTCAAGCAAATTCGGCAACGGATTTTGTACGGAATTTAACGCATCTAACGGAACAACCGAATTTTCCTGTAGGGAGTTGCCCTCAAAAGGCAACATAGAACTATCTATATTGTTCGCTAAAGGCTGGAAACCTATTTTTTTGATATAACTTGTATTTTGTAAATTTGCCACAGCTTCCTGGACTCCCAATCCGCTGCGAACACTAATAAACATGGGTTCGTAGCCCCAGCTTGAAAGCCGATCGCGCCACTGTTCCAACTCTTGGGGCGAAACTAAATCGCATTTGTTCAGACACAAACTCACCTCTAAACCTGTAGATTCTGCCTTGACTAAAAACCGAGTTAATGATGCGGGGTCTAAATCCGGTTCGGCGAGGGCAAAAACCAAGAGAATGCGATCGGCATTAGCTACAGGCGGGCGGTTGAGTTCTGTTTGGCGCCCGAAGACTTCAGAAATTGCACCCCGGCGGTCAGTCCAGTCGGGTTCGTCTACCACCACGCGATCGCCCACCATCACCTGTTGATTAATTTTTTTCAGTCGAGTGCGGCGAGTACACAGCAGAGTTGGAGCATCCGCCAGGGCTATATTTTCGTGAATCCCAGCGGCTGGATCTAACCTGACTCGGTAGAAGTTAGCCTGAACAGCCACTACAGTACCGACTATCGAGGAGGAATTCAGACTCATCCTGCTTCCTGGTTTTCTGGGCGCTGCACCTTCATCGCAAAAAAGCCGGAATCTGGCTCATCCGCGACAAACTGCGTTTCTAGAATCTGGTAGCCTTCCATTTTCAGACTGTCGGGCACTTGTTCGATCGGCTCCCCAGCATCCAGCCACACCTCCAAAACAGCACCCGGAGCCATTTGCTCCAAGCGCAGTTTAGTGCGGACAAAATTCAGAGGACACGGAGTCCCCCGCAGATCGATTTTGGCATCTGGGGATTTGGGATTTTCAATTTTCGAGGTTGAATTCATCATGTGCTTTCTATTTTCAAATTTCCCATCTCAAATCCTGAAAGGCTTAGTTTTTCGTGAAGCAATTGTCTGCCATTATTCTTCTCGGAGAAAATGAGATTAATTGGACACAATTTTTTGAGAGAGAATTAAACCAATTGTCGGCGAATTATTCTTCTTGGGTAAATTGTGTCCAATTGGACACAATTTTTTGAGAGAGAATTTAAAAAATTGCCACGGAATCATCAAACAAGAAAATTTGACACCCATTGGGTGTCAAATATTTGCTTATTTCTGAAACAAATTGCCCAGAAATCCTTCCAAGCCGCCTTTACCAGTACGATCGCCCTTCAGCTTAGCAAGCTGCATCAGCAACTCGCGCTCCTCCGCCGTCACCTTAGTCGGAATATCAATCGACACCGCAATCAAATGGTCGCCGCGACTGACTGGATTTCCCAACCGGGGCACTCCTTTTTTCTCCAGAGTCAAAACAGTACCAGGCTGAGTTCCCGTAGGAATCAACAATTCCGTCGGCCCATCTACAGTTTCCACTTCCAATCGGCAGCCCAAAATTGCTTGCAAGTAACTAATCTTCACTTCCGAATTAACATTAATGCCTTCCCGCTTAAATAGCGGGTCTTCATTCACAGCCAAGAAAACGTAAAGATCCCCCGGCGGCCCGCCCAATTTTCCCGCATCCCCTTCATTGGAAACGCGCAAGCGAGTACCGTTGTCAACCCCAGCCGGAATAGTAATTTTCAGCTTTTTCATCACTTCTTTCTGGCCCCGACCGCCGCAAGTTTCGCACTTGTCCTCAATCACTTGCCCCGTGCCGTTGCAAGTAGGGCAAACTGAAACTTGAGTAAAGCTGCCGAAAGGAGTGCGGGTAGCGCGGCGGACTTGCCCGCTGCCGGTACAAGTCGAGCAAGTTTGGGGTCTCGTTCCCGGTTTAGCGCCAGTCCCGGTGCAAGTTTCGCAGGTTTCTAGGTGCTTGATCCGGAGTTCTTTTTCCCCACCAAACACTGCTTCGCGGAAATCCAACCGCAAATCTAGCCGCAAATCATCTCCGCGAACCGGGCCGCTGCGCCTGCGACCTTGTTGTTGGCCGCCCGCGCCCGTGGAAAACCCCTGGAAGAAGCTTTCAAAGATGTCAGCAAAGCTGTCGCCGAAGTCTTGGAACCCCGGCGCGCCTGCACCGCTGACGCCTGCTTCACCGAAACGGTCAAAACGGGCGCGGGTTTCCGGTTCTGAGAGTACCTCGTAAGCGCGGTTAATTTCTTTAAACCGCTCCTCAGCACCAGATTCTTTGTTGACATCTGGATGGAACTTGCGAGCTAGGCGGCGGTAAGCACGCTTAATTTCCTCTTTGTCTGCACTGCGAGAAACGCCTAATATTTCATAGTAATCACCGGCCATAAAGCTGCTTGCCTGAAGGTAAATAACAAAAAGTGTACGAAAAAGAAACTATTGACCTTTCCTGACATTACAAATTAAAAATTACCATTGTTAATTTTTAACTTTTAATTTTTAGCTTTTAATATCTAAAGGAAAGGATTCATATCATCAACTTCAGGTTCTGGAACCTTCGGTTTTTGTTCCTGTTGGGGTTCCGGCTGTCGTTTTGACTGTCGTTCCTGTTTGGGTTCCTGTTTGGGTTCCGGCTGTCGTTTTGACTGTCGTTCCTGTTTGGGTTCCTGTTTGGGTTCCTGTTTGGGT
>NZ_JBARVX010000274.1:0-12048 GCF_049646505.1 Microcoleus sp. | reverse complement strand
CTGCTGAAATCGAACTCGGAATTACACCCGCTTCTGCTAAACCTTGAATTACTGAAAAATCTGGGTCTGTTTTGGATACGTCAGAAAACGCGGGTTCGCTAGAGTCTACTGCTAATCTAATTTGTTTTCCTTGACGGCTGGCATAAATCTGGTTGTTTGCTGCTACTAACCAGCGGGCGTATTCGCGGCGGGTGACAATTTTGTTGGGTTTGGGCAAAGCGCTGTTAGTTTCTAGGTTAGCATTTTCTGTAGATCGCACTTTCAGCACTTCCAACTGAGACAAATCTGCCACATACTGGCGCAATTGTTGAGGAATTTCGGTGTCTAATTGGCTAACTTTGTCTGATTTTGGCGCTGGAGTAGTTCCTGCTGAATTAGATGGAGTTGGTGAACCGGTGGGAGATGGGCTAGAGTCGGAATTGTTAGGTTGGGGAGTGCTGGCAATTTCTGAGCCTTCTTTACTGTAGTCGATCGCAAATTCTGTAGAACCCCCCACTTTTTGAGTAGGAGAAAGCGACACTGTTACCCGCAAATTATCTCGCGTTGCGACTAAAGTACCTTGTCCGTCGGCGCTGGGGATGCTGACTATTTGCCAGTTGCTGCGCCCAAATTCTTTGGTGTAAAAGTTCTGAACCGAATTAACCGGATCTGTGCTTTCCCAGCGCAGCCGCACAGTGTTTGGCTGCGGATCGGTTTGCCCGCCAACTTCGATTAACTGAGCATTCGGATAGAGTGGAATCTCGGTGGGGAAGTCGGGAGGAAGTTCGGCGGTTGTGCTGGTTTTGACTGCTGGCGGAGGAGGCGGGGGAGATAAAACCGCTGGATTTTGTTGTAATTTGGGATCGGCGGCTAAAGATTCTTCCAGTGCTTTACTGTTGGGGCTGTTTGCACAAGCTGTGACAGCAGCTAGCAGACACAGGGCCAGCCAAGTATTTACACGAGCGAGTATATTGGTTTTATTGGTTTTACTGGTGTTAGCTTGCCCGATCGACTTGCCTTGTCGTTGAGTAAATATAGTATTCAGCATAAATCCCTCGTTTGCGGATATCTTTCTAGGCTAGCGCATATCGATCTGAAAAATATAAAGTATAATTTTTATCCAAATGAAATTGCTGCATTTATTCCTAGTTACTGCTACATTACTTGTCTGGCCTGTGAAGTTGACCGCTCCGGCAAAAGCTCAACTAACCCCGCTGCGGGCTGGCTTTCAGATGCCGGAGTGGCAGCCATTTTGCTCGGCAACGGGTCTGTTTGCGATCGATATGCCGGGAACTCCTAAAATTAACTCCGAAACTTTTTCAACTCAAGTTACCGCTCATACATACAGGTCTATCTTAAAAAATAAAGACACTTATTTACTTCAACACTTTGACCTAGATTTTCGGCTCAGCAACAACAATATCAAAATTACTTTAAATAATGCCGTTGATTTCTTTGTCGTGGCAGCCAATGCTAAATTGCTGCAAGTGCGGGATATTTCTCTCGGCAGCTATCCGGGAAAAGAGTTTGAATTTCAGCCGCTTTCCCCCACGGAACCTGTAGGTGTAGGTCAAGTATTTTTGGTAGAAACCCGCGTTTACGGCCTGGTTGTGACTGCCTCAAAACCAGAATACGCTCAAAAGTTTCTTGACTCTTTTCGTTTGTTTTGAACCCGGAAGTTGGGCAATTAATTGTGTACAGCATTTAACGAATTTAACCGAGGTTGCTAAGATGTTCGAGGTGCGGGGTTAAAATTAGTTTGGAGAGGCGATCGAATTTATTAATAAAACTTAGGGAGTTCAATTTTATTCGTACAAAAATCTTGGCTTTGGCAACGAAAAATCTTGGCATCAACCGGGTTTTTGAGGGATACTGCGTCGGGGATTAATTAAGTTAAAATTGACCTAGTACCTTATTGGGTTTTTTGTACTCTATCTAACGACATAGATAAAAATTATATCTGTAGAGCGATGAAGCTGCTTCCTCAAATTTATATATTTGATATAAGGATTTTTCCGCACGCACAAAGCCCAAAAATCGATCGCCAACAAAGATTCTGTAGCTTATTACCCGGAGGATATTACATATTATGAACAAACTAACACCACTTCTGGTCAGCGGCATCCTATTATTTGGAGCTGGAGCTTGCGCCGACGGGGCTAAAACTAGCACTGACGCTCCTAATTCCACTACTACTACACAAAGTGCCGCCAACCCGCCTGCAGCAGACAATGTTCAAAAAACTCAGTCCGACGCCACGAGCGAAATTCGCCAAGCCCAAGCAAATTCTGATATCAGGGCCCGAGAACAGCGCAACAACATCACCGGAGGCGATGCAATCAGAGCAGACAGCGACCTCGAAAGTGAAGTTCGCTCCAAGTTGGAAGTGAACATCACCAAAGGTCTGCTAAATGTTGAGGCAAAAGACGGGGTTGTCACCGTAGCTGGCACTGTTCCAAATCAAGAAGATTTAGCTAAAATTGAGCCGCTAGCTAAAGAAATTAAGGGTGTCAAAATGGTGAATGTTACGGCGAAAGTTGTCCCCGCTGCACCTGCATCGCCTTGAAATTAATAAATTAGCAGGAAGAAGGAAGAAGGAAGAACCCCCCCCCTACCCCCCCCAAGGGGGGAAGGAAGAAGGAAAAAGGAAAATTGGGCTTTGAAAATATAGCTTTCAAAGCAAAGTGCAACGCTTGCACAACTCTTCCGGTATAAAGGGTTTTAAGTTAAAAAGTTGAAGATTTACGCAGTCAAAAATCCTAACTAAAAAACTCGTGCAATACCTGCAGCTTCCCATTCCCTATTTCCGATTTCCCCTTCCTGAAAATTCGGGTAAATCCGCCTGAAGAAAGAGGCCGAAGTTATTCCCAGCGACCGATGAAAAATGTGGAAAAACAACGACTAAATGTGATTGATGGCAGCAAACAGAACGGAAATTCTGTAGTTGTGTAAAAGTAGTATATTTTGAAGGAGAAAAAAATGGCTTTAGGTCAAAACAAGCGAGCTGTAGGAGCATTTTCTAATTACCGGGATACGGAACTAGCCCTGGTGGAACTGCAAAGTACCGGGTTTCCGATGAATAAAGTTTCGGTAGTTGGTGAAAACCTCAATGGCAACGAAATTGGCGGCGCTAGCACTGCTAAGAGTACCGACGAGCAAGTGGGGGGCGGCGCGAAAGCTGGCGCGACGGCGGGAGTCGTGACGGGCGGTTTGATTGGCTTGCTCGGCAGCATTGGGGCGCTGGCGATTCCGGGAGTTGGCCCGATCATGGCGGGGGGCGCGATCGCCACTCTGCTGGCAGATACTGTTGTCGGAGGCGCGATTGGGGCAGCAGCGGGGGGTTTGGTCGGCGGTTTGGTCGGTTTGGGAGTTCCTGAAGACAAAGCTAAAGTTTATAGCGATCGCCTCTCGCGCGGAGAATATTTGGTATTCGTAGAAGGAACAGATGCCGAACTTGCCACTGCCGAAGGAATTATGAGCGTGCGGGGCATTCAGGATTGGGGCATTTACGATGTGCCGGCAGACACCGGCCGCAGAGCTTCGACCCGCGACAAACGCGCCGTCGGGGTATTTTCAACCCGCCGCGAGACAGAACACGCCCTGGGAGAACTCAGAACAGCCGGTTTTGACATGAATCGGGTTTCGGCGATCGCTAAAGATGCTGATTCTAAAGGGGACATCGCAGGGATTGACGTGCACGACAGCGCCGACAACAAGGCTGATGAAGGGGCGACCAAGGGCGCGCTCACAGGCGGCACTTTGGGCGGTCTGACGGGCTTGTTGGTGGGTCTGGGCGCGTTGGCAATTCCGGGTATCGGGCCGATTATGCTGGCAGGAGCCTCAGCTACGGCGATCGCCACTACGCTGGCAGGTACTGCTTTGGGTGCAGCAGCAGGCGGCTTGATCGGAGCTTTGGTCGGTATGGGAATTCCTGAAGAGGAAGCTAAAGCATACAGCGATCGGGTGGCGAGAGGAGATTATTTGGTACTGGTTGACGGTAGCGATGCAGAAATCGCTAAAGCTGAAACGATTCTGAGCCGCGGAGGCATTCAGCATTGGAACACCTACGACTATCCCAGCAGTGTCGATAGCGCTCGGGCAGATTACGGCGCTCCTGGCACTCCCGGCGTTGATACTACGGCTCGTATCTAGGACCCCAGTCAGGGCGTGACCGGCCTGGGGTTTTTTGATAGTTCAGACTTTGTTTGGCTATTGTTTCTGCCAATGCCAGGGCAGTCGCACTCCCGCACTTGGATTGTGGATGGCGCAGGCGTTTAGCGCTTGGCCGATAAAATTCTCTCAAAAGTCGGCTTTTTCTCTGAAAGCTGGCTTTTGTTTTGTTTTGGAAACTTAAAAAAAGCGACAGCAGTAAAAAAATGCAACTGTATGCAAACTCCAAACCCATACAGAGTGAGTCATTGCCAATTTGATGGGCGGGCTGGGCTTTGGGTGCTCGGTTCGATCGGCTCCCTTAATTTTTATAATAAAAAACGGTAGTGGTTTTTAAGTCTGTAACACTCACTACTGCTCGCTTGCAAACTCCGCAGTACGATCGAATTCGATCGGATAAATTACAGCAGATATTGCTTGGTTAGTCAAATAGCGACTATCTTTAATTATGGGATAGGTAATTTCAGCAACTTAATACAGGTGAATTAGCCCGTCCCGCGCGCCCTGGATAATCCGCAGCCGCCGGCAACTATTAGAATAATAATATTGTCGGAGCCTTCGGTCAAGACTTAGACTGGTCATTGGTTGTAGCAGCCCAATTGTCGCTGGCAACACCTGCGGCATGAATACAGTTTTTCTGGGAATGCCTCGGCGAAGCATTTGAGCCGCTCAGGAACAGCTTTTATGTCCGGGAGCGCGTCTGGTGTGGGGCTTTCTGTTAATTAGAACCGCAAGCGCTCATGGATCGAGTAAAGATTGACAGCAAGCACAGCATCGCGGGAGCACGTCCCTGGCTCGCGGGGGATTTTTTCGCGAAATCTCAGGCGAGGGACAGCCGGTTGTTTGCTTCGCCCGCGAGCAGTTCAGAACTCAGACGGAAACAGCCTTCCTGCAGGATTTCACTGGCACCGAACACAGTGGGGGGAGGTGAAACTAGCTGATCTGACCGGGTTCTGCTTTGATGGGCGAGAGAACACATCGGCCAGAAAGTAGAAGACATTCGGACTTGAAGCTTCGGGTTCTTATTTCTTTCTGGCAGTAATAAATTCGATCGCCAGTACCAGCAATTTTTCGGTCAGAATGGGGCGGGAATGCCGCCAGCAATACCCCAAATAGGCGATCGACCTTGACAAGGACGATCGACAACTTCTCGGTATTTTGGTAAATTGTTAGCAGTTAATAGTTAGTGATTAGCAGTTAGTATAAATACAACTAACAATTAACAACTAACATCAACCGCCAACTAATTACCAGCAAAATAATAGTTACAGGGCTTACAGGTGACGAGAAACTCAGTTTCTTCATGAATGCCGCGCTAAAAATATCCAGATTCTTTACGAGAAACCGGTTTTTTTGTGAGCGACAACTATGTGAGCAGGGTAATGCTAGGAATCAACCAGTTTTGATTGACAATTGTTGTGGCAGTATTCGTTGAAAAAACATACTGCTAAACACGATAGTACAATTTTTCAGACAACATAGAACATCGAAAAATTAAGGAAACTAACTCTACTTTTTTTATGAATTTCACTGAGATTTTAAGTGCCGATGAACTTTTAACTAGACATAGAAACGGGGAACGAGATTTTCGAGGAGCCAACCTCATCGCAGCTCATTTGATTGAAGCTAATCTCAGTCGAACAAATTTGAGCAACGCTAATTTAAAAGGGGCAAACTTAATTAGAAGCAAACTAATTGGAGCTAATTTAAACGGCGCAGATTTGAGCGAGGCAAATTTATCTAAGGCGAAATTAATTGAAGCTAACCTCGGCAGTTCTAGTTTAACTGGAACTGTGGCGATCGGAGCCGATTTTAGCGGGGCAAATCTCAGCGGATCAATATTGTCTCGCGCTGACTTTAGCAAAGCTGTTCTGACTGGAGCGAGTTTAGTAGGAGCGTGTTTGCTGAGCAACTCGAAACTAAGTGAGGCTAATTTGAGCGGGGCAACGCTTAGCCGAGCAATTATGAGCGGGGTTGATTTAAGCAAAGCAAATCTGACTAGATCCATTCTCAGCGAAGTGGATTTGAGCGGGGCGAACCTGAGCGGAGCAATTCTAATTCGGGCTTATCTCAATCGCGGAAATCTCGGCGGCGTGAACTTAGTTGGGGCTTATTTGAGCGAAGCAAGTCTGCGGGAGGCTTCTGTTTGCGCTGCTGATTTGAGCGGTGCTGACTTGAGCGGTGCTGACTTGCAAGGTGCTAATTTAAATGGCTCTAATTTGAGCGGTGCTGATTTACAAGGAGCTAATTTAAGTAAAGCCAATTTAAATGGTTTGATTCTGCACAATGCTGATTTGAGGGCTGCGAATTTGAACAAAACTTCTTTGCGGGGAGCTGATTTGAGCGGTGCGAATTTGTCGGGAGCTAGTTTGTTGGAAGCGGATTTGCGGGGAGCAAATTTGAGTCACGCCAATTTGTCGGGAGCGGGTTTGCTGCTAAGTTCTTTGACAGGAGCAAATTTGACAGGAACTAATTTGTCAGAGGCTAATTTGATTGGGGCGAGCTTAAATGTTGATAATTTGAATCAAGCGGCTTTGGGCGGGGCTATTTTGCCGAATGGAGCTACTCACAGCCGCGATTGAGCTGTTGGTTGTTGGCAGTTGTTAGGAAAGCAGTTGGCAGTTGTTAGGAAAGCAGTTGCTATAAGAGACCTCTCCTAAAAGCCAAGAACAGGCTCTATGCCTGTTTCAAAATAATTCTTGGAAATGTCTAATAGCGAATATTAGACAGTTGATTCAAGTCTGGTTGCGTCGATTAACTATAATACCTGCAAACTGGGTTTATTTGAGAAACTGGGTTTCTCACAAGCGCGGGTTTGAGAGCGATCTCAAATCCGGGTTTGGGTTCCCCTTTAGGAACCAGTCGGCCTTGGGGCCGACTTTGTTTGACTTTCTGGCGGTTGAAACCGCCCCCGTCACTGGCGTTTAGTATAATAGTGCTGGCGGTTTTGGTCTATCCAATGAGATTCCGACCAATTCGGGTCGGGTTCGTGCGCTAAATGGAGGTAGATTAATTCGGGCGATCGACAAAAATATCTATCCTCTCCCAAGTAGCGTTCAACAATATCTTGATCCTCTGCTCCCCAGCCAATGAATGTCTCATCCCATCCGCCTATTTCTATTAAGCGTTGGCGTTGAAATATGGGTGAAACTCCAAACCGCTCCCGCCGTGTCAAGTGCTTAAATAGCGCTGTCGGCATATCTTCTGGTGCAACTTGAAATTCTTCAATTCTGGCAGAATTTTGAGCGAAATCCAGGCGGGAAGTATCGCACATCATTCGATAGCCAGTGACCAACATTTGGGAAGAAATTTGAGCCATTTTTAGATGGCGGTCGAGCGTATCTCGGTAGGGAATGAGATCGACATCAAAAGCTGTTACCCATTCCCCGCGCGACAGAGATAAACCTAAATTTAAAGCTTTGGTTTTATGAAAAGTTCCCGCGCAGGGAAGATAATTGTAGTTGATTGGTAAGTTAGTAATTTCTGGTAAAATCCAAGGTGAAGAAACCCGATCGAGTTCGATTAAAATAATTTCGCAAATAGATAATAAGTTTGAGGAAGCTTGAGTTTTCCACCACGCGAGTTGAGTTTTTAAATTGTGTTCTCGCTGGCGGTAGGTAATAATTAAGGATAACTGAATTTCAGTCACGGCTATAATTAGGGGGTAAAATTAGTGGTGATTTCTAAAAATTGAGGATGTAAAATTGGTGGTTGGACTAAATCGCCAAAGAGAGCGCCTTTTTTGAGAGATTGCAAGCAAGAGATGATATTGCGATCGCGCGTTTGCTGGGTTGGTAGTTGCTGGTGATGTTGGTTGCGTGTCCGATCCGCATGAGAAATATGGATTACATTCCCCGCGCTGCAGATCTCGATTCCCAACAGGGTAGCGCGAATTAGCAAATCTTGGTCTTCCCATCCCCAACCTGTAAAAATTTGCTTGTACCCTCCCAAGCGTAATAGGGTTTGTTTGCGGGTACAGATCAAACCGCAGCCCGGTCGATCGCGATCGCCCGCCACCGCCCGTACAATATTAACAGCGGCAATCTGTTCGCGGATCTGGATGTTGTAAGTATAGCGTTCCCGCTTTAAAGCGGCTGTTTGCGGGCGAGACTCTTCTACAGTTTTCACTGAGCAAATAATCCCATTTTCTCGCGAGTTGGCAGATACAGACAATAACTGCGGCAGATTTTCTACAGATTCTGCCGCCTTCTCGATCGATAATAATTTCAGACTGCTTGGAGATAAAACAGAGTATAATAATTGTAAAATTGCTGGCTGGTTCCAGATAATATCCGCATCGGAAATTAGCAAATATTCGGCGGTGGCGCGGAGAATTCCTTGATTGATTAACTGAGATTTATTAAAGTTAGATTGAGGATATTTAAACCACTCTATTTGTTTTAATTGGGCTAGCTCGTGTAAAGCAATTAAACATTGAACTTCTGTTGTTCCACCGTCGCAAATAATGATTTTAGTGACGGGAAAACTCCCTAAAAGCGATCGCACGCAGTCGCCGATTTCAGGACGGTTCTTAACGGGGATAATTACCTGTAACATGATGTCTGTTCTATTAACCGCAAGTAAAGTTTGTAGTGCGGAATGCGAGTCCGCAATAAGAGCGTATGCAAGTCCGCACTACGAACCGTTTTTGTGGTGGTAATCGACCGGACATGATATAACATGATGTTTATAACAGTTTGAAAAAAGAGGCTAGGCAAAGGAGGCAGAGCCTCCGGATCTGCGTTACCAGGCAGAGCCTGGTAACAAGGAATTGCTAATTATAAAATCAATCTAAAATTTAAAATCGATTAGTTTGCCCAGCGCAGGGAAGATCCTGTTATATAATTGAGTTCGATCGCCTGTGCTGTCTTCAAAGGACGCAAATCTGGTAGTTTACCCTCGCGCACCGCCGCAGTATTGGCGATCGCTCTACTCTTGAGTTGCTGAATCAATTCTAAACGCACCGGAGCATCTAGTCCAGTTTGTCGATCGGTAGTTAGGGAACCGTCTCGGTGCCGGCGAAAATAAGCAAAGTCAGGAATATTAACTATTTTCGCAGCAAAGTGCGATCGCAGCAAAAACTCACTATCTCCAGAAAACCGCAACCCCGTAGCAAAACCGCCCAATCTTAAGACTAAATCCCGCGAAACTAAGCTAGTAGGGTGTAACAGCGGATGTCCCGGTTTTTCCGCTAGGGCGGCGCTGACATTGAGAGGATAAACAACAGGTAACAGCCTATCATCTTCAAACGCGCGCAATTCCTGCGTCCCCACTAATTCAGCACCAGTATTTTCTGCTGCTGCTAACAACAATTCTAAGCGATTGGCGCTAGACCAATCATCAGCATCTTGGAACAAATAAGCATCATAATTTGTTAGTTCGATCGCCTGTTGAATTAAACGATAAGGCCCGACATTCACAGCCGAAGCTAATAAAGTTACTCCCGGAAATTCTCGGACAATATCGATAGGTGGCGAATCCGAGCCATCGTCAAGCACCACAATACCATCCAGAGGTCTAGTTTGACTTACTAGGGACTGCAAGCAGCGATGTAGAAACTGTTCGCAGCGATAATGGGGAATCACCGCCAGGACGCGAGATTGATTTGTAATTAAATGATTATTTGTAGCCTTGATGTTTTTTTCAGCAATATTCTCTGAACTTGTAGAGGAAATAGAACGATTTATTTTGGGATAATCATCCGAGTCTAAACTGGCAAAATTTATGTTAGTAGTTCCCCAATTAAAAGCGATATTTTGCCGTTCTAATTCTCTAGCAACTCCTAAAAGACTCCAGCGATTTATTTCTAACTGCGGTAGTGCTGCTTTTAGCAAAGGCGTTGACGCCATCCAGCCCAAGGCGGGGAGAGGATGTTGTTTGGCAGTTTCTAGTGGTAATACCACCGCTGGAGGTAAGGATGCTAGTGCGAAATTTGTTAGTTGAGGCGGCAAAAACATTACCGGCGTATTAGCCGTTAAAATTGCAGTGACTTCTGTATTAATTGTCTGTAAAACTTTCAAACACGATGCAAAAGATTCAATATTAAAGACGAAAAAATCAACATCATCTTCATCGAATGTGTAAATTGTACTTTCACCCTGATGATTTGAGGGATCGATCCCAATTATATGTTTTAATTGATAGAGTCCATTGTGTTGCAAAGCGCCCATTGCATTCGTTGACCAGCCCAGATGACTTTTACCCAGGATAATTAAAGTTAAACTTACCATTGGCTCGATCGCAAATAATAGACTGTTTGTAATTCATTTCTCGTGCTAATCGTTCAAATCCCGAAACGCGCATATCCGGCGGTGCGGCGGCAATTAAACATTGATAGGCTAATTCCGCTTCTCCCCCTGCCAACCAAAGTTTAGATAATTTCAACAAAATCGGCATCCAAGGTATCGGATCGATATCTCGATCGGGTAAGTTGGCGCTAATTAATCCAGCATGATGTTTAATTTTATCTAACCATTGTACGGGGTTAAGCGGTTCTTGCCAAAGCAGTTTAGCATATCCTTGTTCGAGTTCGACTCGTGCTATTTCTGTCGGTAAAGTTGCTGTGGCTTGTAACTGAGATAATGCTGTGGTAGCTGATGCGCCATCGCCCAAAATTGCTTGCCGCCAAGTTAGCCAAGCGTCTAAAAAGGAATCGCCCGTTGTTTGTCGGTGGTTGCTGGATGCGAGGGTTTTTCCGTTTAGTAACTCCCACCAGGATGCTAAAATTTGAATCTGGAATCTGGAGGCCCAAAAATTTAAATCTCCGATTAAAATAGATAAGATTGGTTTCCACGCGATCGCGATATTTGGATTTTCGCGTTTGGCTTGACTCGCTGCTAGATTGAATGCTGCTAACAAGTGCTGAATATTCAAAACATCTAGCTTGCCAACATCCGGTAAATTGGTATTTTCCCAGATGGATTTAGCGGTGTTATGCTCGAATCCCAAACAGGGAATTAGTAAATCTACCATCGCGGAATATTCCCGGCAATTCATCTCGGCTAAGCGCTGTTGGGCGTGGCGGTAGATATTTTGTCGGGTTGGGCGATCGGCTAAAAAGCTGCACGTCAACAGCAATACTCGTACAGACATCAATTCTACGGTTGATTCCCGATAAGTTTTACGTTGTAATAGCCTTTCTAGGGCTTGTTGGGCCAACGGCGAAATCCCCGAATTTACCATCGCTGTCGGCTGAATTAAACTTTTTAACAATAATGCAATTTCTCTCGCTTCTCCTGCGGGTAATAAACCCAATTCCAACCACTCGCGCCAAGATTTTTTCGTCACCCATTCGATCCACTCTAGATCGCTACAACTTTGGGTATTTTCCAGTTGACTTAAATCCGATGAATCTACAATAACTCTCCCTCGAACTTCTCCAAATAAATTTTCTAACCAAAGCTGTAAAGGTGACAATTCAAGACTTTGCTGCGGTTCGACTTGCAGCCAAATATCTACATCTAATTGATTTTGCCTGACTATCTGATAATTAAGAATTCCCGGAAATTTAGGTAAACAGATTTCTCCAGGATATTTCCAGCCTTGCTGAGTCTTGATTTGTTCTTGACTGCGGCCGAGAATTTTGGCAGTTATTTGCGATCGCCCGCAACCACACGCATCGGAATATAATTGCAGGCGATCGCCACATTTATATCGAATCAAAGGCATTGTACAATTGAATAAATCTGTAGTGACTAATTCACCGTCAATAATTTCATACAAACATCGATCGACATCTAAATGCAGCCGCCCGCCTTCAGGACAACTCAGGCCAGAAATCCCCGTTTCTTGGCAACCGTACTCGTTAATAACTGAAGCTTGAAAAACCGATTCAAGCAACTTTTTTTGAAATTCAAATAAAACCTCACCTGTACAAATAATTCCCAAGACAGCAGGAAT
>NZ_JBARVX010000273.1:0-16401 GCF_049646505.1 Microcoleus sp. | reverse complement strand
TAGAAATCATAGAACAAGTAGACGCTACATTAGAAGTTACAGGAGGCGAAACCGAAATTAAGCACCTACCGAAAAGGGGTTCACAGAGAAAGGCGAGAAAGAAATAATCAAAGATTTTAATTTTTTTTTAAGGCTCAAAGGTTCGCAGTTAGGACTTTAGGAATGAAAATTTAATAACTTAAGCGATTGCTCGTTACCAGGCTCTGCCTGGTAATGCAGATCCGGAGGCAGAGCCTCCGTTTGATCTGGCAACTTACAGGAGAGAAGACTGTAGGAGGTGTTTAAGTTATTAAGTTTTCGATCCTTAGTCCGCCTTCAAGAAAAACTGAATTCCGAACGATCGAACCTTTGATACTTTATTATGGGTTGGGATTTTGCAAAATTTCTCTAATTCTTTTCCGAAATAGACGCACGGCGGATCTTTGTCCGATCGCCCTGCTTTGTTCAATGAATGCGGGTATTTCTGCGATCTGTAAAAATGGAAAAGCTAAACGTAAGAAGAGCTTGACATACATCCGCTATCTACGATATATTTATGTTATATTGAGTATTTTACCGCAACTGCGATATAATTCTAAGTTAAACATAAAAAAATATCTGAGTAGTCTATGCTTGGAAAATAGTAAGATATTAAGCTCAGTCGTATTAGGAGGCTATTCATGAATAAGAGTTATGTTATATGGAACAACAAGGGTGGTGTTGGTAAGAGCACTATTACCTTCCACATTGCATCTATGTATGCCGAGAAGAATCAAGATCGAAATGTGGTGGTCATAGATATGTGCCCACAAGCAAATTCGTCAATGATGTTGATGGGAGGTGGTACTGAGGCAGAATCTCGTCTCCAGGAACTAATTATTGGAGATGTACCTAAAACAGTTGTGGGCTATTTGACGGATAGTGTGTTAAAAAATGACACCAGTGATATAGATAAGTATTTGCTTAAATTACAAGAAAGTAATCCAAAGCTACCGTCAAACCTTTTTCTGATGTCTGGCGATGGAAACCTTGAGTTAATTGCACCCTTGTTGGCAGAAAGAGCTGATGCAGCACCATTGTCAACTACGGATTCTCCGTGGGTAGAAATACATTCAATCATTAAAAAGTTTACACAGCGCACTATACTGGACAAACCAACAACATTTTTTATCGACACCAATCCCAGCTTCTCAATTTATACACAGATTGCAATCCTCTCAGGTCAAAAATTGTTGGTGCCTATCAATGCTGACGACTCATCGATTTATGCCATATCGGGATTGTTTAACTTAATATGGGGTACTGAGAAGAGCCATCCAGTGTATGGAAGGTACACTTTTGCAGGTAAAGTTGATACTTATAAGATGGAGAGACCCAAAATCGCACTTCTACTAGGAAATAGATTTACTCAGAAAATGGGTGCTGCACACGCATTCAAAGCACTGTCACAAGAAGCAGTGAAGAAAATGTTTTCGGAGTATAAGCAAAATAAAAATCGTTTTGTTGACAACGAACTAAATATTGATACTCAAGAGCAATTTGAAGAGGCTTATAGTTGCGAATTGAGAGATTTTAATAGTGCTGGCGTAGTAGCAGCTAATCAAGGGCTACCATTAAGTCAAATGCTAGATCAAGGTCGTTACAAAGTTTATGAAGAAGAAATCCAAGTTTCTAAACTACAACGAGATTTATGTCACCAGGTGATTGAAAAACTGGTTGCCAAACTATGAAACTCTGGTTAACTCTTTGAGGTTACGGATTTGTAGGGTTGCATATCATTGGTGTGAACTTAAGGACTGTTGCGGCGTGCGATCGCCTGATTGAGGGCGATCGTTCTTGACCTCTACCACGCCAGATTAAGCAGACATCACACTTGTGAAAGTGGGGTAACAATCAGATAAACTATGAGAGCGTGTCGAATCATTATGCAATTTTTAAAATAACCTTTGACTAGCGGATAATTTGCTCTTGTTTAGGATGAGAAGAAGTTACTATTTGCCCTTTTATATTGAAATTCCTCTATCCGATTTTTGGATTAACTTTTTTTCAGCCATCAAGTATTCCGGTATCCATAATCTATCGCATTTTCGCAAAAATCCTCAACAGTTAAGCGAAAAAAAAACCTCGCCACTGGCCAATTTTTCCTCCGCAGCATCGCCCGCAGCCAAATTTTGACAATTATCTAGGGCGATCGGTAAAATTACAGGTGCGATGGCTACGCCCCGGCTTGCGCCTACGAACTATTGTCACCAACATTAAATCCTTCAGTCATCAGCAGTTCCCCAAAATACGCATAATTGTTGAGAATATTGCACAATAGATAAAAATGTAAATATATAGCACCTACGTCTTTTTACCGCCGATGAATAGCAGATTTCTCGATCGACTCCACCACCCCTCGCGCCCCGTCATCGTCTTCGACGGCGCAATGGGAACCAACCTGCAAGTCCAAAACCTCACCGCAGAAGACTTCGGCGGCAAAGAATACGAAGGCTGCAACGAATATCTCGTGCACACCAAACCGGAAGCCGTCGCCACCGTGCACAGGGGATTCCTCGAAGCAGGCGCTGATGTCATCGAAACAGACACCTTCGGCGCTGCTTCCATCGTGCTCGCCGAGTACGATTTAGCAGACAAAGCATATTATCTCAACAAAACAGCGGCAGAACTCGCCAAGGGAATCGCCGCCGAATTTGACACGCCAGAAAAACCGAGATTTGTCGCAGGATCGATCGGGCCTGGCACCAAATTGCCAACATTAGGACACATCGATTTCGACACGCTAACCGCCGCTTTTACCGAACAAGCCGAAGGACTTTATGACGGCGGCGCAGACTTATTTCTTGTCGAAACTTGTCAAGACGTACTGCAAATTAAATCAGCATTAAATGCTATTGAAGAAGTATTTAAGAAAAAAGGCGCGCGGATTCCATTAATGGTATCAATCACAATGGAAGCCACCGGCACGATGCTAGTCGGTTCCGACATCAGCGCCGCCCTCGCCATTTTGCAGCCCTATCCCATAGATATTTTAGGATTAAACTGCGCCACCGGGCCCGATCGCATGGCCGAACACGTCAAATACCTTTCCGAACATTCGCCCTTTGTAATTTCCTGCATTCCCAACGCCGGTTTACCCGAAAACATCGGCGGCCACGCGCACTACAAACTCACGCCAATAGAATTAAAAATGGCCTTGATGCGCTTCGTCGAAGACCTAGGCGTGCAAGTCATCGGCGGCTGCTGCGGCACCCGCTACGATCACATCCAACAACTATCAGAAATTGGCGAAACTCTCACACCCAAAATTCGCGAATTTTCTTGGGAACCGGCCGCCGCTTCAATTTACAGCGCCCAACCCTACGAACAAGAAAATTCATTCTTAATTGTCGGCGAAAAACTCAACGCCAGCGGTTCCAAAAAATGCCGCGATTTGCTGAATGCCGAAGATTGGGACGGTTTAGTAGCAATGGCTAGGGAACAAGTGCGAGAAGGCGCCCACGTTCTGGATGTCAACGTTGATTATGTCGGGCGCGACGGCGTGCGCGACATGAAACAATTAGTTTCCCGCGTGGTGACTAATGCAAATCTGCCCTTAATGTTGGATTCCACCGAATGGGAAAAAATGGAAGCGGGGTTAAAAGTTGCGGGCGGGAAATGTTTGCTGAATTCTACTAACTATGAAGACGGAGAACCGCGCTTTTATCAAGTTTTGGAGTTGGCAAAAAAATACGGTGCAGGGATAGTAATTGGGACGATTGATGAAGATGGGATGGCCAGAACTGCTGACCAAAAATTTGCGATCGCCCAGCGCGCCTACAACGCCGCCGTCGCCTACGGAATTCCCGCCGAGGAAATCTTTTTTGATACCCTAGCATTGCCAATTTCCACCGGGATTGAAGAAGACCGAAAAAACGGCAAAGCTACTATCGAATCGATCCGCCGCATCCGCCAAGAATTGCCCGGTTGTCACGTAATTTTGGGAGTTTCTAATATTTCCTTCGGTTTGAATCCGGCGGCGCGGCAAGTTTTGAATTCCATGTTTTTGCACGAAGCGATGCAGGCGGGGATGGATTCGGCTATTATCAGCGCTAACAAGATTTTGCCGATCGCCAAAATCGACCCCAAACACCAAGAAATCTGCCGTAAACTGATTTACGACGAGAGGGAGTTCGACGGCGATATTTGCGTTTACGACCCCTTGGGCGACCTGACAACGGTGTTTGCTGGCAAAACTACCAAGCGCGATCGGACAGAAGACGCAAACCTCCCCGTAGAAGAACGGCTGAAGCAGCACATCATCGACGGCGAACGAATTGGACTCGACATCCAACTCGCCAAAGCCTTAGAAACCTATCCGCCCCTGCAAATCATCAATACCTTCTTGCTAGACGGGATGAAAGTAGTAGGAGAATTGTTTGGTTCGGGACAAATGCAGCTACCGTTTGTATTGCAGTCAGCAGAAACTATGAAAGCGGCAGTCGCCTATTTAGAACCGTACATGGAAAAGTCAGAATCCGGGGATAATGCCAAAGGTACATTCCTGATTGCGACTGTTAAAGGCGACGTTCACGACATCGGCAAAAACTTGGTTGATATTATCTTATCAAACAACGGCTACCGAGTGATCAACTTGGGAATAAAACAGCCAGTTGACAAGATAATCGAAGCCTACGAAAAGCACAAAGCCGACTGTATTGCCATGAGCGGTTTGCTGGTGAAATCAACTGCATTCATGAAAGAAAATCTGGAAGCATTCAACCAGAAAGGAATCACCGTTCCCGTAATTTTGGGCGGTGCGGCTTTGACTCCCAAGTTTGTGCATGAAGATTGCCAAAATACGTATAAAGGTAAAGTCATTTACGGCAAAGATGCGTTTTCTGACTTGCATTTTATGGAGAAACTCATGCCAGCCAAATCTGCTGGTAACTGGGAAGATTTGCAAGGATTTTTAGATGAAGTAGGGCAAGAAAATAAGGCGGTGAAAGTAGCTAAAATTTCGGCAGAAACTGCTGTAGAAGATGCTGGAAAAGCAGATGTTCCGGTGGTGATTGATACTAGGCGTTCCGAAGCGGTTGCTGCAGATATCGATCGCCCTAATCCTCCTTTCTGGGGAACAAAAGTGTTGCAGGGAGAAGAAATACCCTTTGAGGAGATTTTCTGGCACTTAGATTTGCAAGCATTAGTGGCGGGACAGTGGCAGTTCCGCAAGCCCAAAGACCAATCGCGGGAAGAATACGATGTTTTTTTGGCGGAGAAAGTTTATCCGATATTGGAGGAATGGAAACACAAAATTATTGCCGAAAAGTTACTGCATCCCCAAGCAATTTACGGATATTTTCCCTGTCAATCTGAAGGCAATTCTTTGTATGTGTACGATCCGGAAATTATGAAGGGCGGGCAAGATGCCCACCCCACAACAGAAAATAGTGGCACAGGCATCTTGCCTGTGGCTGCAACATTAACGTTTCCCCGCCAAAAATCGGCGCGCCGGCTGTGTATTGCCGACTTTTTCGCGCCGAAAGAATCGGGTAAAATCGATGTATTTCCGATGCAAGTAGCGACGGTGGGAGAAGTTGCTACGGAGTACGCGCAAAAGCTGTTTGCTAACAATCAATATACCGATTATCTCTACTTCCACGGGTTGGCGGTACAGACTGCCGAAGCGGTAGCAGAATGGACTCACGCGCGGATTCGCCGGGAATTGGGCTTTGGTAGCGAAGAACCGGATAATATTCGGGATATGCTAGCGCAGAGATATCGGGGTTCGCGCTACAGTTTCGGCTATCCTGCTTGTCCGAATATGGCGGATCAGTACAAGCAGTTGGATTTGTTGAAGTGCGATCGGATAAACTTGTACATGGATGAAAGCGAGCAGCTTTATCCAGAACAATCCACCACTGCAATTATCACCTATCACCCAGCGGCTAAATACTTTACCGCCTAATTTGTAGGGTGAGGAATGCCCAAATTATACTCGTTACTCGTTCCCAGGCTCTGCCTGGGAACGCAGATAGGCGAGGCTCTGCCTCCTCTAAAAAATTACTCGTATTACTCGTTCCTAGGCTCTGCCTGGAAACGCAGATAGGCGAGGCTCTGCCTCCTCTTTACTCGTTCCTAGGCTCTGCCTAGGAACGCAGATCAGGAGGCTCTGCCTCCTCTAAAAAACTGAGAGGCAGAGCCTCAAGAAATGCGTTCCCAGGTAGAACCTCCTACAGTCCTCTCTCCTGTAAGTGGCCTTTTTTACTCGTTCCCAGGCTCTGCCTGGAAACGCAGATAGGCGAGGCTCTGCCTCCTCTAAAAAACTGAGAGGCAGAGCCTCAAGAAATGCGTTCCCAGGTAGAACCTGGAAACGATAAAATTCACCCTGCTTCTTAAGGTGAATTTTGGGGGTTCTAGACTCAGCTACAAGCGACATTTATTATGGATTTCAGTGTTAAGAATCGAAAACTTAATAACTTAAACACCTCCTACAGTCCTCTCTCTTGTACGTTGCCTTCCTCAAAGGAGGCAGAGCCTCCGGATATGCATTACCAGGCAGAGCCTGGTAACGAGCAAACAGTCCTCTCTCCTGTAAGTTGCCATATCAAAGGAGGCAGAGCCTCCGGATATGCATTACCAGGCAGAGCCTGGGAACGAGCAACTATAACCGACATTTATTATGGATTTCAGTGTTAAGTTGTCACCAACGGGTAGAGCCTGGGAAGAAGAAATGCCCGATGCCCGATTCCCAATTCCCGAACTCCGTCTTACGAGTAACTCCGGGGAGTGCGCGCGCCTGCTGATGCTCCTGCCATCGAAGCAACTAAACCCAATAGCGAGCCGAACAAAAATGACCAACCTGCTTTGGCGGCATTGTCTGCAATATTGCGAGTATCTTGAGCAGATACGTTAGGCGCTTGGTTCGGCAGATTTACCCCGCTTTGCTGCGCTTGATTGATCGCTTCTCCGGCATTCGCAGCTACTATGCCAAAAGTACCGGCTACGCCGTTTGCTAACAGCCAAGATCCAATTGTTAAGGTTGTTGCCCACAAAATTGCTCCGTTCAAAAGTGCGGTGCTGCGGTTCATCGGGCCGCAAGCGCGAGCAGTTACCCAGCCGCCGACGCCCAAGCTAATTAGCAAACTGATAATCGACCAAATTCCGATTCCGGTACCCACGCTGCCGGCGATAGTGCGCGGTGCTCCTGAGTTAGCAATGTTGCTCAAGCCGATCGCAGCGCCCAATGCACTTAAAGCTAGCTGGGTGGCGATCGCAATTACCAAACCTGAAAATATCGGGCCCCACCGCACTCGATCGTGGTATTCCATCACTGAATTCACCACTACGGGTTCGGCAACAACGTTATCGGCTGGTCTATTTACATATGACATAGGTTTTTCTTTCCTCTGAGAGTAGCTTTAATTTTTAACAATCTTTCCCTTGAGTATTAATCGTGGCTGAGATTGATAGAAAATATATCTGCCTGGGGAAATAACCAGCATCTATGTCTTAAGAAGGAAATAAAAAAGTCATCATATCAATTCCGGTTGCACTCCTCATGACTGTTGAGAGTTGACTGGTGACTGTTGAGAGTTGACTGGTGACTGTTGAGAGTTGACTGTTGACGGGCGGGGCGAAAAACTGAATGGTTGAGTGTTAACTGTTGACTCGATTTTATTATTCCGATGCAACCGGAAACGATATCAGCCGTCAGTCAGAAGCTATTAGCTAATGACTGATGACTGATGACGAATGACTAATGACTATTTTATCCAGTTAAAAAAGTTCGCGGATGTATAGAGGTAAGACAGCTTAACGCAATCTTACAGCCGTTCCGACGGCAGTAATCAGCAGCAAAGCTCCCGAAGAGTCTACATTAATCGTGCCGGTATCAACTTCCACCCCGATTACGGCATTGGCACCCAGGCGCGCGGCTCGTTTTTCTAGTTCGGCGAGGGCGTCTCGCTGTCCCTTGAGAAACACTTCTTCGTAACTCCCGGTGCGCCCGCCGATGATGTCGCGAATCCCGGCGAAGAAATCTCGCAGGGCGTTGGTGCCGTAGACCACCTCAGCAGTTACAATTCCCAAGTAAGATTGAATTTCTGCTCCTTGAATGATATCAGTTGTTGTTACAATCATCAGTTGGCCTCAATCGCGAAAATTTTGAGTTGGTGTTGTTCTGTAGATTTACTACATCTCGCCGTTCAAAGATTCCAGCCAAACTCTAAGCTGCGTCGATTTGAGATTGGGGCCTTGAAGATTGGAGAATTGACTTGCAGCTCCGTGAATCTGGGAGGTTGAACAGGGTTCTAAAATTTTGGGATCTGCCCTGACGCGAACGTCGGGGGCTGGTGTCCGTTTTTGGCAAGTCGGCGATGGCAAGCTGACGCCAACTAGCTCTTTCATTTCACACACTTTTTGAAACAAATGGCCGTTTACAAACAAAGTCTCTTGGTATTCAGTACGCTCTTAGTAGCAGGATTCGCTGTCGCAGTGCCGCATCGGGCACTCTCAGCAGAAACATCTGTTCAAGTTCAACCTAAAAACGATCCAAATTTAGACGATCTGCTGCGAAAAGGGCGCGAGTTGGTAGATTTAGGAGACTACGGTAAGGCGATCGCCGTTTATCAGCAAGCCGCGCGTTTAGATGCCGAAAACCCGCGCATTTTTTCCGGTATTGCCTATTTAGAAGCGCGTCAAGGCAACTATCAAGCCTCTGTAGAATTTTACCAGCAGGCGATCGGTCTGGAACCGAAAAATGCTGACTTTCAATACGCATTGGGATACGCTATGGCGAATTTGCAAAACTATCCAGCAGCAGCAGCAGCTTACCGCCGCGCCGCTGTGCTCGACCGCAAAAATGTCAACGCCCGCATCGGTCTGGGAGTGGTACTTTTTCAGCAAAAAGATTACAGCGGTGCATTTAAAGCATACCAAGAGGCGATCGCCCTCGATCCGAAAAGTTGGCAAGCTTATTCTTCAATGGGTTTAATATTGATCCAGCAGGGAAATTTTGCCAGTGCAGTTACTGTGCTCGAAGAAGCAGCTAAACTCGCTCCCAAACAAGCCAGCGTCCAGTTAAAATTAGGTACTGCTTTCCTGCGGGGCGGCAACACTTCCGACGGGCTGGCAGCTTTTGAAGAAGCTGCCAAACTAGAGCCTAAAAATCCCGAAGTGCAAGTAGAAATTGGCGAACTTCTCAAATCTCAAAACGATTTAGACGGAGCGCTTTTAGCTTACGGGCGGGCGATTGCGGTGCGACCTAATTTAGTGGAAGCGTATAATGCGATCGGAGAAATCCAACTAGAAAAACAAGATTTTTTAGCAGCGATTATCACTTTTCGGCGAGTGATTCAGCTCGATCCAGACCGGGCAGAAGCTTATTACAATATGGGTAAAGCATTCAAAGCGCGCGATCGCAAATCCGAAGCAAGTCAAGCTTTCCAACAAGCCCTCGACACTTACCGCCAGCAAGGCAACAATGATGGCGCACAAAAATCCGAGGCTGCACTCCAAGAACTGAAATAATATTTCTCCATGTACTAACTAGGAACTAGGAATTGGGAATTGTCAATGGGTAATTGGGAATAAGATACCCTAGGGTGCGCCGCCATCCCCCGCCTGCGAATTAGATAAAAAATCTCGTAGCGCGGCGCACCCTACAACTTATTCCCGACCAAGACTTTATCGCGATCGCTGCGGCGAGCGAGGATTTGTTTCAGCAGTCGATCGAATTCGGGTTTGTCTGGCAGAGCAAGCCCTAGTTAAGATTTTTTACAGGCATATAAATGAGGAATTGTGTGATATAATGCCGGGGTAAGTTGGCAGGGCGATCGAGCGGTTCATTCAAAAGGAAATAAGAGCGATCGCACAGCAGCACTTGATAAAAACTCCATCTTTTGTAAGATGTTAAACCAGCTTGATGAAGATGAATCTATTTCTATTGATAGAGTCTGTCAAGTTATTAACATTTGTAAAATAAGCAAAATATCCTATCCCCCGAGCTTCATCTATGCAAACCTATGATGTGATTATCATCGGAGCCGGTCACAACGGACTGGTCTGCGCGTCTTATCTCCTCAAAGCCGGATATACAGTTTTACTGTTAGAAAAACGTTCGGTTCCCGGCGGCGCAGCCACTACCGAAGCGGCAATTCCCGAATTACCCGATTTTAAATTCAATTTGTGCGCGATCGACCACGAATTTATCCATCTAGGGCCAGTTGTAGAAGAATTAGAACTGGAGAAATACGGTTTAGAATATCTTTACTGCGATCCAGTGGTTTTTTGTCCGCATCCAGACGGCAAATATTTCTTAGCACACACTTCCGTCGAAAAAACTTGTGCAGAAATTGCCCGCTACAACGAGCGCGACGCGAAAAAATATGCCGAATATACAGACTTTTGGCAGCGCGCTTTAGGTGCAATGGTGCCGATGTTCAACGCGCCGCCAAAATCGATCGTAGATATTGCCGGCAACTACGATATTGCCAAACTCAAAGACTTATTTTCAGTCATCGGTTCCCCCGACAAAACGCTGGACTTTATTCGCACGATGATTACCAGCGCTGAGGACATTCTCAACGAGTGGTTCGATGAGGAATTTTTGAAAGCACCCTTAGCGAGACTCGCCTCTGAATTGGGCGCGCCTCCTTCGCAAAAAACTCTTGCTGTAGGCGCAATTATGCTGGCAATGCGCCACAATCCCGGCATGGCGAGGCCTCGCGGGGGAACGGGGGCATTGGTGCAAGCGCTGGTCAATTTAGTGAAAACCTATGCGGGTGTTATACTTACCGACCAGCACGTTGAGAAAATATTAGTTGATAGCGGCCGCGCTGTCGGTGTTCGAGTTGCTGGCGGCACAGAATATCGAGCTACCAAAGCTGTCATTTCTAATATTGATGCGAAGCGTTTGTTTCTGCATTTAATGGATGACAGCGATGTTGACAGTGCCGATCCGAATTTGCGGGAAAGATTGGAGCGCAAAATTGTTAACAACAACGAGACAATTCTGAAAATAGATTTAGCTCTGAATGAAGTACCGAAGTTCGATCGCTGGAACCATCGCGATGAATATTTAATGGGTTCAGTTTTAATTGCTGACTCGGTGAAACACGTGGAAATTGCCCACAACGAACCTGGGATCGGCAAAATCCCCGATTCCGATCCGTCCATGTATGTCGTGTTTCCCACCGTAAGAGACCCGTCAATGGCTCCTCCGGGACACCATACGGCTTGGATTGAATTTTTTGCTCCTTACCAAATCGAAAATGCTGAGGGAACCGGTCAGCACGGTACGGGTTGGACGGACGATCTGAAAAACAAAGTTGCCGATCGCTGCATTGATAAATTAGCAGAATACGCGCCGAATATCAAGAATTCAATTATCGGCCGCCGCGTGGAAAGTCCGGCAGAATTGGGAGAGCGTTTGGGAGCGTTGAAGGGGAATTATTACCACGTTGACATGACGCTGGATCAGATGATATTTTTCCGCCCGTTACCGGAGTTGGCGAATTACAAAACGCCGATCGACGGTTTGTTCCTCACGGGGGCGGGTACGCACCCCGGCGGCTCGATTTCGGGGATGCCCGGACGCAATACGGCTCGCGTTTTCATGCACTCGCAGCAGCCGATCGCGCAGACTTTGGCTGATGCGGCTAATTCTCTGAAATCGAAGGCTAAGTCGGTGTTTCGGAGTAATGAGAAGTAAGATTTTTTAACCGCAGATGAACGCAAAGAAACGCAGATGAATTACATCTGCGTTTCTTTGTACTGATTTATCAATGTGCGAGGGCGAGAATTTTTTCTGGTTGATTTCCTGTGAAGGGAAAACGATTTGCGATCGACCTCAATACCCTTTCTAAATCTGGAGCATCTTTTGCCAATGTTGGCTGCTCCTCCCGTTCGGTCAAATCTGTTAAAATATTCAGGATGATCGTTGCTAAATGTTCATCAGCATTATCCAACAAAGTCAATAGCTTCTCGATATCTTCTTTCGCGCCCAACCAGTACCTCGCTCCCAGCAATTCAGCTTTTACTGATAAAGGAAGCTCTAATTTTAGATACTCTTCCAGTTTTGGCAATAGCTGCGGCGTACCTAAAAGCCCGATTGAATTAGCAGCATACCCTCTAACTGCTTTATCTTCATCAACATCAAGCAGTGAAAGCTCCAGAGTTTCTATAGCTGATGGTTCTTCTAAATATCCAAGAGTTTCTGCTGCTGATGCGCGAACCAGTGCTGAAGGATCATGTCTGAGAATATATTCTATCGGTACAACCGCAGGACTATAACCAAGTGATCCCAAAGCCTCCACGGCTTCAGACCTAACCAGTTCTTCTGGATCGTTTAGCAAAGGTATTAATGCAGAACCAACCGTCTCTACTTCTTCTATTCCTAGATAACCCAATGCTTCTGCTGCATGAGATCGAATTAATTCATCCGCGGACTTTAACAATCTTAATATCTTCGGTACAGCCTCATAAACTTCTGCATCTACAAGCTGTATCAGTGCTTCTGTTTGCAGGGCATAATCATCAGAATCGCAATAATCTAGCAGTGCTTCAGTTGTCAGCGTATTCATGATTTTTTGGAGCCTCTTAGTTTTGCTTTTGTAGTGCGAACGCGGACGAGCGCTCTCGTAAAAAAAAACTTTTTACCAAGTGAGATTCTTCGTAATTTTGCAGCGACACTTCATTTTTTATAAGCTTATCTCTTTTTCTTATTCCTCTTTTTCTTATTGCCACTGCGTCGGCTTCTCCTGTCATCAAATGCTTTCTGGGTAGTTTGTATCTTATCTAATTCTACCTTATCCTGATTTTGTCTAGCTTGCTCTTTCAGGATTTTGAGTGCTGTAACCATATTTGGTGCTTCACCTGCCTGAATCAGTTGGTGAGCTTTTTGTACGACACCCGTATCCGCGACGTTACCTTCAGAAGTCATATTTCTTTTGAATCATATTGTTCTCGTGAAACTAATATTAAGGAAAATGCCGATCACCCATCAAAACATCCTCAAAGTTAGGGCGAGCGACTAACTTCGATTGTAGCATAACGGGCGAATTCCTAATTACTGCGCCAGTATTGATTCTGCTTGATGGCGCATCAGGGGAAAACTCAGGGCGATCGCACTTAACACCTTCTCTAAATCAGGAGCATCTTTCGCCAATGCTGGCGGCTCCTCTCGTTCCGTCAAATCTGTTAAAATAATCAAAATATGACTTGCCAAATCTTCATCAGCATTATCCAACAAACTCACTAGCTTCCCAATATCTTCTTTCGCACCCAACCAGTACCTTGCACCCATTAACTCAGCTTTTACTGATAAAGGAAGTTCCGAGTTTAGATAGTTTTCAAGTTTTGGCAATAGCTGCGGCGTACCTAAAAGCCCGATCGAGTTAGCAGCATAGCATCGAACTGCTTCATCTTCATTAGTATCGAGCAGTGAAATTTCCAGAGTTTCTATAGCTGATGCTTCTTCTAAATACCCAAGAGTTTCGGCTGCTGATGCGCGAACCAGTGCTGAAGGGTCATTTCTTAAGATATATTCTATTGGTACAACTGCAGGAGTATAATCAATATCTCCAAGGGCCTCCACGGCTTCAGACCTAACCAGTTCTTCTTCATCGTCCAGCAAGGTGATTAACGCAGGCCCAACCGTCTCTACTTCCTCACTTCCCAGATAACCCAATGCCGCTGCTGCATCAGCTCGAACCGATGAATTGGGTGACTTTATTAATTGTACTATCTTCGGTACAGCTTCATAAACTTCTGCATCAACAAGCTTAAGAAGTGCTTTTGTTTGCAGGGAGTAATTATCCGAATCGCAATCATCTAGCAGTGTTTTAGTCATATTATCGATCATTTTTATTTCTTCCTCTCCATTGAGTTTCTTGCGGTTTGAATGAACTAAAATCTTTGCTTCTTCTTTTTCTTTTGTTTACCACTGTGACGGCTGTGTCGGGCTTTAGAAGCTTTCTGAGTCCTTCTAATTTTCCTCCTCTCTTTTTGATTCTGCTCTTCTATAGCTTGATATTCGAGAATTTTCAGTGCTGTAGCCATATCTGGAGCTAAACCTGCTCGGATCAGTTGGTTAGCTTTTTCTACGATGCCTGTATCCCCAATGTTGCCTTCTGATGTCATAACCTATCGTTATTTTGTTTAATCAGAAATAAATATATACTACTTTTGCAATGCTGGTGAACTGACTGTAGGGCATGGTTATTTGGGAGAGTTGCTTGGGCTGGGATCGCCTGCGGATGCCCGGGTTCTCGCCCTTGATGCCTAATATTATCATAAATTCATCCTTTGTGCAGATGGAAATTATGCCTGAAAATAGAGAAACTCAGATTAGCGTTACCCTATTTTTAGCGATGACAAACCGAGTTTTGATTGTCGGCGGCAGGGGCAGAATTGGCAGCAGCGTTGCCCAAGACCTTGTTACCCCTACCGACGCAGAAATTACTGTTACCGGACGCGACCCTAATGGCTCTCTTCCACCAGAGTTGCCGCCGAACCGATCGCGCTATTTAGCTTTAAATTTAGCAGATAGCGCAGCTTTGCACCAAGCTGTTTCATCTTCTAACCTGGTAGTCCACAGTGCAGGGCCTTTTCACTACCGAGACGCTAGCGTATTGAAAACTTGCATCGAAGCTGGTGTTAATTATACCGATGTCAGCGACAGCCGCAGTTTTACTCGCAGAGCTTTAGAATTGCGCGAAACAGCTAAAAATGCTGGAATTACTGCGATCGTCAATACGGGAATTTTTCCGGGAGTTTCTAACAGCATGGTACGCCGGGATGTCGAGCAATTAGATGCGGCAGAACACATCCATTTGAGTTACGTGGTCGGCGGTTCTGGCGGTGCTGGAGTCACGGTGATGCGGACTACTTTCTTAGGTTTGCAAACTCCTTTTGAGGTTTTGATTGATGGCAAAATGCAGGAAATCAAGCCATACACCGATCGCGAAACGATAGAATTTCCCGAACCCTACGGCAAAACAGGGGTTTACTGGTTCGATATGCCGGAAGCAATTACTTTGCCGGAAACTTTCCCGGTGAAAACAGTTATTACTAAATTCGGCACGTCTCCAGACCTTTACAATCACCTGACTTGGTTTGTTGCCAAATACTGGCCCGCTAGCTGGCTGAAAAATCCTTCGGTGATTGAGTTTTTGTCCTATGTCAGCTACGGGATGACGGCTGTTAGCAATAATTTTAGCGGTGTTGGCGTGGCAGTGCGATCGCAAGTGACCGGCATCAAAAACGGCAAACCGGCTAAAGTTCGATCGACAGCGGTACACCCAAATGCTGCTACAGCTACGGGCATCGGTACTGGCAGCATCGCTCAATTGATGTTGGAAGGCAAACTGGCAAAACCAGGCGTTTGGTCGGTAGAGCAAGCTCTTTCTACCGAACTATTTGAACAAGCTATACAAAGCCGAAATCTCAACATAGAGCAGGTTGTTTTGTAGTTAGAGCGAGTTTTTACAGCTAGTTTAGATGTTTGGTAAATAAGCTTGTTTGACGAACTGTTTTTCACGCGAAAAAGAACAGCCAGGACTGCTGTTTCATAAAGCAAGAGAAGAGAAGATATAGCATTTCTAGCTCTGGTATGAGGTGCCGCTGGCCCGCGCCGGACTCCGCGGGCATACCTCACAACGCGATCGAACCGCTATAACACAAGAGAAGAGAAAAAAAGAGTAAGGGTTCGCAATTTATGGAAAAACCGCTATATGGGGTTTTTTTCAGGAATTGCGATCGCCCTTTATACCAATTCTGGCTTTAATATGCTCAGTCGGCACAGGCGGACAAAAGTTTGACTGCAGACGCGGTTCCAACGGCCGACTCTTATCTAATCTATCTTTTGGTAGAAGTAATTTTAACGAGCAGGGGCTTAATATATTCGACATCACCAGAAACATCCTTTTTGGCTCGATCGACAGATGGTAGCTGCAACCAAGATTGCGCCTCAACCAAAGTTCTTGACGCGCGATCGCACTGAAGGGGCGACAACCACCATAATTTTTGCGAAAAATACGAGGAGACGTTGATATGAAGCGGGTTTTAAAAGCTTTCGGGCAAACATTGAGTCAAAGCATTTTGCTGATCTGTACGCTGGCTTTCATTGGTTTAGCAGGTATAGCGGTAGCACCCAATCAGGCGGCTTACGCAGCAGGTCAATACAGCAGTCAGGCGCAGCAGTCAGGTAAAATTACAGACCCCGCAGAAAGTTTTGAGGATCTCAATCCCCAAGCAGCTTACGAAGATCTCGTCAACACAGCTCAAAATCCTGCCAATGTCGAGAAGGTTTACGACGAAAGTTTAAAGGAATACAACGAAGAACACCCGCAAGAAAACATCGTTCAAAAAGCTGAAGAGCTGATCGAAAAGGTCACGGGTCAATAATAGACTTCTTGCAAAAATAGTTAGGACGATGCTCAA
>NZ_JBARVX010000272.1:0-24755 GCF_049646505.1 Microcoleus sp. | reverse complement strand
GGGAGAGGGGGAGAATTAGGAAAATCTTCCTTTATTCTCCCGACTCCCAACTACTGACTACTGACTACTGACTACTGACTATTAAGAGGGCGGGCACGGGGGCACCGCCCCTACCAACTGACTACTGACTACTGACTACTGACTACTGACTTCCTTCTTAATGCGCCCAAAGAATCACGCCAGCTTCATAAGGAGTGCTGAGATTGTCGTGCTTCGGCAAAACGCGCAGCGACAAACCTTGCAAACCGCTAGAAGTATAAGTAATGTCGGCCGTATAAAGGCTAGTATTGCGATCGTCCTCTCCCAAATACTCCATTACCACCGGCACGCCACCGACAATATCGCCGTTAGCATCAACAGAACCTTGATAAAGTTCGACTTGCACGTCCGCAGGCGTTAATCCCATCAGATTGATGCGAGATTTAACAGCGATCAACTGATTGACCTTAACTTCCTTATCCTGGGAAATATCAACAGACTCAATCTTAATGTCGTACCACTTCGCCAAAATGTGCTTCTTCCAGTGAGACAATTCCTTAGCCGGCGCGCACCCGTCCTCCGTCATAGTGTGGAAGCGATCGCTCACCGGGAAATATGCCCGCCGCGCGTAATCCTTCACCATCCGAGCCGTATTGAAGAAAGGACAGTTCAAGCGAATTGAATCCTTCATTTTCGCCGTCCAACCGCGAGGAATGCCGTCAGTATCTCGGTTGTAAAACAGGGGTACAACTTCCTTTTCCATCAAGTCGTACAAAGCATTCGCCTCAACCTCATCCTGATACTCAGTATCTTCGTAAAACTCACCGTGTCCGATCGGCCAACCGGTGCGAACATAATCAGCCTCATCCCACCAACCGTCGAGGATGCTCAGATTCGGCAAACCGTTCATCGAAGCTTTCATCCCGGAAGTACCCGAAGCCTCGCGGGGGCGGCGCGGCGTATTCAGCCACACATCGCAGCCCGACACCATCATCCGAGCAACGTTAATGTCGTAGTTAGGTAGAAACACCATCGAGCTCAGCGTGTCGTGCTCGCGGATGAAGTGAACGATATCCCGAATCAATTCCTTACCCGGAATATCCATCGGGTGAGCCTTCCCAGCAATCACAAACTGCACGGGGCGGTTTTGATCCCGCATGATCCGCATGATTCGATCGACATCGCGCAAAAACAGCGTCGCCCGCTTGTAAGTAGCAAAACGGCGCGCAAACCCGATCGTCAGCACCTTCGGATCGAGAGCCTCGCGCGCGGGTTCGATTTCCGTTTGAGCCGCACCGCGCTCGCGCAAAGTCTTTTGCAGCCACTCCCGCGCGAATACCACCAATTCCGACCGACAGCGTTCGTGATTCCGCCACAATTCCTCGTCAGGAATCGACGAAATTCTGTCCCAGAGACGATCGTCCTTGCGAGTCATTTCCCACTCCGGGCCGAGGTATCGATCGTACAACTCCTGAGTAGACTTCGCCACACAACTGCGAGCGTGAACCCCGTTAGTAATCGAAGTAACCGGCACCTCATCGATCGGCAAACCCGGCCACAGCCCCGCAAACATCGGGCGCGACACCACACCGTGCAAAGCCGCCACCCCGTTGACAAAACTCGACATTTTAATAGCCAAAATTGCCATATTCAGAGGTGCGGACAAATCGCCAGTATTCTCCCGGCCCAATCCCAGAAACTGATCTTGCGACAAGCCAAACATCTTGGGATACTGACCGAGATAGTGCATCACCATATCCGGCTCGAACAAGTCAAACCCAGCAGGCACCGGCGTGTGAGTCGTAAACATACTGCTCGAAACCACCACCTGTTCCGCTTCTACGAAACTCAGGTGATATTCCTCCATCAGCATCCGAATGCGTTCCAGGGCCATAAAAGCCGCGTGGCCTTCGTTCATGTGATAAGCCGTAACTGTCAAGCCCAGGGCTTTCAGCATTTTCACGCCGCCGATGCCCAGCATGATTTCTTGGTGCATCCGCAGAGTTTTGTCACCGCCGTAGAGTTGGTCGGTAATATCTTGGTCGTAGCGGCTGTTAGGTTCAATATTTGTATCCATCAAGTACAAAGGAACCGTTCCCACTTGTACCCGCCAAATCCGGGCGTGCACCTTGCGGCCCGGATAGTCTACCTCAATCCGCAATTCCGAACCGTCGGGATTGCGTTCTAGGTGGAGCGGCATATTGTAGAAATCGTTGAGCGGATAGCGTTCTTGCTGCCAGCCGTCGGCGTTGAGATACTGCGAAAAATAGCCTTCTTGGTAGAGCAAGCCCACGCCGGCCAAGGGCAAGCCCAAATCGCTAGCTGATTTGAGGTGGTCGCCTGCGAGCACGCCCAAACCGCCGGAATAGATTGGCAGGGCTTTGACTAAGCCGAATTCCATCGAAAAGTAAGCGTAGCATTCTTGCAGCTCTGTACCGCGCTGTTTGCGGTACCAGGCGCGGTTGTTGAGATAGTCGTCTAACTGCTGGGCGGCTCGTTTCATTTGGGCAATGAAGCCGTCGTCTTCCGCCATTTCTTGCAGTCGCTCTTGGGATATGGTTCCCAGCATCAGCACCGGGTTTTGGTTGCTGGAGTCCCAGAGGTCTCGATCGAGGCGGCGGAAAAGGTCTTTGGTGTCAACGTTCCAATCCCAGTGCAGGTTATAGGCAAGTTTGCGTAGGGGTTCGAGAATTGCCGGTAGCGAGGGAGAAACGTTAAATGTGCGAATTGGCTGCATAGACAAGGCCTTTATATTGGGGTAGCGATATTTTCCTCTGTCTTTAGCCGCAAGTCCGTTATTCTGCACACTATTTTAATTTTTAAGTGGCGCGGGCGATCGATTTTGCGGGCGATCGACTCTAAAACCGATCGCCCATCTGTAGAAACACGGCAGTACCGTGCCCTACTTGTAACTTCGGTGGTTCCGCACTTTTGGATCGGGTTTCTCGCTTCATTCCAGCCCGATCGATCGCCCAATCGATTTTTATTCTCAAGAATTTCTTCTCACCCTGCTCTCACAGCTTATTAACATAGGTTCTTGATTAAAGCGAGGAAGCATACATCTCAACTTAAGCCCGTCCTTTGCTTTATTGACATCGACGGCCGGCTGCACAATCGGCTACCCGCCCGCAGAAGCATTTACAAGCATCTGAGAATTCTCAATAAATAGTGATAATTACTTGACATTGGCAGTAGAGTGACTGTATCTTAAGCAGACTACTGCAAATTATTACTAATAAGCGGCCGTTGATCCCGACTATTAATTGCGTAGCTGCCCCAAATACGATCGGTGTGTGGTGTGAAGATGAAACTGTATTTATCATTGGCGTGCGTTGCACTGCTGAATGTTGGTATTGCGCCGTCTGTGGCGGCCGAGCCTGTTAAAGAGGAGAAGACTCAATCCGATCGATCGCGCTCGATCGCACCTTCGACGATCGAGATTCATGCTGAGTCAGAAGAATTGCCTCAACCATTGTCGGCGATCGCCACTGGGTTACAGCCAGAACTTCCCACTCAGGTGAAGTCGTTGATTAAAAGCCAGAAACTGGCAACAAAGGGAAGTGCGACAGATCCCGATCGCCAACCCAATCCCCAGTTAACGCAAAATATTTCTAACAAGGACGATCGTCAAACATCTATCCCCAATTCCCCACCAGTAGAAGCGCCGCGCGAGATACCAACAGCAGAAATTCCTCAACTCAGGGAAGTAGAACAACCCAACACCAGCGCCGGAGGGCTATTGCCTCCGTCGGTACCGAGTTTTACAAATTTGGGCGGTACTGTTGTGCAAATCTCTCAATCAGTCGTACAAGTAACCGGCGTGCGGCTCAACCGAACACAAAGCGGTTTGGAAATCATTTTAGAAACCGGAGGGCAACAGTTACAAACTACTACTAGGATTCAAGGCAATACGGCGATCGTCAACATTCCCAATACAGTATTGCAGCTACCAGATGGTGGTAACGAGTTTCGCGTTCAAAATCCAGCACCAGGTATTACTTCAATTACCGTCACCCAGCTAGATGCTAATACAATCGGGGTGAGCGTGACGGGAGTTGACAGGGTACCGACAGCACAGATCGATCGAAATGCAAATAATTTAATTCTCAGCATTTCCCCAGCCCTAACAGATATTGAAATCACCGTTACCGGAACTCGCACCCCTCGATCCCTCCAAGAATCGCCCGCCACAGTTACAGTTATTGATGCTAATGAAATTGAAAGAAACTTAGTACAAAACTTAGACGACCTAGTGCGTTATGAACCGGGCATATCTGCCAGCCGTTCTCCAAATCGTTACGGTTTTCAAGACTTTAACATTAGAGGTATTGAAGGCAACCGAGTTTTGATTCAGGTTGACGGGGTGCGTCTTCCCGAAGCTTTTGAGTTTGGCAGCACTCAGTTGGGAAGAAATTACATCGATCCAGAAACTCTCAGAAGAGTAGAGATTATTAGAGGTTCAGCATCAACTCTTTACGGTAGCGATGCAATCGGAGGTGTTGTGACATTCCTCACCAAAGATCCCGCCGATTTCTTGAATGAATTTGGAGACGATGCCTACGCTAGTGCCAAGTTAGCTTATGATGGAATCGATCGCGGGTTTGCCGAAACCGCCACCTTTGCGGGCAGATACGGTCAGCTAGAAGGGCTTTTGATTTATACTCGGCGCGATAACTATGAAGCTCAAATTAACAGCAATCGCACGCCAAATCCTCAAATCGGCGGTTCTAATAACTGGCTGGGAAAGCTAGTTTACAACTTTGACGAATTCAACCAACTCAAACTTACTGGGGAGACTCTTTACCGCACCACCGATACCGATGTTTTAACGTCGAGAGGACCTGTTTTCGCGGGGGGGCCGTCTGCGATTGGTAGAGTTGATAGTTTGCGGGCGACTGACACAACACAGCGCGATCGCGTCAGCCTCAGTTACGAGTACGATCGACCCGACGGCCCGATCTTTTTTCAAAACTTGCGCGCTCAAATTTATTACCAGGAAGCTGAAAGTACAGAAACATCCAACGAACTGCGCCGCATTACACCACCCGCAACCACAGGACCAGCGGACAGGCTGAGATTTAGAGACTCCCTGTACCAACAAAACACTTTTGGCGGAGACATCCAATTAGGAAGCAATTTCGCCACAGGTAGTTTAGCTCACCGCCTCGTCTACGGTACAGAACTCTCAACTACCAGAACCTCGCGGCGGCGAGACGGCTTCCAAGAAAACCTACAAACAAAAGTTAGAACACCAACAGTAGGGCCAGATACCTTCCCGGTTAAAGATATTGCCGATACTGATAACTTCCGCTTCGGAGTTTACCTGCAAGATGAAATTACCTGGGGAAACCTAACTTTAATTCCCGGTATTCGTTACGATTCCTACAGGCTGACTCCCGATCCCGATGCAATTTATCGAAGAAGTTCTAACAATTTTGCCGCTTCAGAATTTTCTGAATCAGCAATATCGCCCAGAATAGGTTTAGTCTACAAACTCACGCCGGAATTTACCGCTTTTGCTCAATATGCTCGCGGTTTCCGCGCTCCCACCGCAGAAGATATCAACCCCGGTTTTACAAATCCCGGACTTTACCAAGTCATCCCCAATCCCGATTTAAAAGCTGAAACTAGCAACGGTTTTGAGTTAGGATTGCGCGGTGCCTTTGGGTCAGGAAATTTTAGTGTCAGCGGGTTTTACAACACCTACAAAGATTTTATCGATACCTTTGGTAGAACTATCCCCACACCGGGACTTGCTGTCGGCACATTCCAAACTGTGAACCGCGGCGAAGTCCGCATTTACGGTGTAGAAGGCAAAGGAGAATTGCGCTTGGGTTCTGGCTTTAGCTTGCTCGCGAGTACGAGTTACGCTGTGGGGGATGACTTGGATAGCGATCGACCTCTAGGATCGATCGATCCATTTAAAGCAGTAGTTGGTTTGCGCTATCGCAATCCTCAAAACATCTGGGGGGCTGAGTTATTTACCACCTATGCCGGCGTTGCACGACTTCCCAAAACTAGAGACTTGCCCTCTCCTTTTGTTCCTAACAGTTACTTAACAGTAGACTTGACGGCTTACTACAACGTCACTCCTGATATATCGCTGAATGTTGGGGTTTTCAACATTTTAAACCAGAAATATTGGGAGCGCGGTAACGTGCGCGGTTTGAGTTCGCGCGACTCTAATTTAGATTTGTTCGTGCAGCCGGGAACCACGGTTTCGGCGGGAATAAAAGTTGTCTTTTAGGCAAAAGTTAGGATCGCCCACCGCCAAGCGCACAGCACAGCCATGCCTGCACAATTGCAAGAATATGTATCAGCTCAGTGCGCTTGATTTGGGCTAACTACAAATCTTTGCAGAACCGATCGAAATCAATAATATTTCAAAAGCTTGGTGCGTTGCTGCGGCTGCCACTAACGCACCATACTGCCCGGTGAACAATCGCCCGAAAGGTGATAGAATTGTTTTGGTGAAAGTCAACATTGAGTTCAAAAATATCAGCAAAAAACCATGAAATTTTCTCTTTGGCTCTTTAACGGTTTGGCAATTTTTTTAAGTTTATCGTTAGCAGCTTGTACAAACGTTAACACGCCGCCGCTAGCTAGTCCTCAAGTTGCGGAAACAGTTGCTCAAGCTAGTCCCAGCACTAACTCTAATAAAGAATCAGTTCAAAGAATAGTCGCTCTGAGTTCTTTAACTGCTGATATTATTTATAGGTTAGACGAAACTAAATTAGTCGGAATGCCTGGAAGTCGATTGTTTGGTGAGGATGAAAAATTTGAAAAAATTCCGCGCGTCAGTGAAGGGCGAACGCAACCTAATTTAGAAAAAATCGTCGCTCTCAGACCCGATTTAGTTGTCGGCGCAGCAGGTTTTCACGACCAAACCGCACAAAAACTCAAAGAATTGGGAATTAACACTTTATTAACTAATGTCGATAACTGGCAATCTCTGGAAGAAGTGACTAAAACTTTAGCGCAGTCAATCGGTGCGAATCCAGAACTCTTACTCAAAAAGTACCAAAGTTTCTTAGAGCAAAAGCCGATCGCCAGTCCTTCTACTCTTGTTCTGGCCAGTCGTCAACCGATATTATCCCCTAATAAAGATAGCTGGTGCGGGGATATGCTGACTCAATTTAAGGTCAAGAATTCGAGCGCCGATTTACAGGGCGAAAGTCCGATGAAGGGCTATATTCCTTTGTCGGCTGAGAAAATTCTTCAAGCAAATCCAGAGATGATACTTGTTGTTGAAACTGGAGACAAAATCCTCGATCAATTTCAGTCTCAACCTTTTTGGAATAAACTAAAGGCAGTTGAAAATAAGCGAGTTTATGTGTTTGACTACTACGGACTTGTCAACCCTGGAAGTATAGATGCAATTGAAAAAGCCAGTATTAAGTTAAAACAAGTTTTATCAGAAAAGGAAGGGGGGTGATTAGAGGATGTATCAGAAAACATTCAAAAAAGTTGGCTTAAACAATCGGATCGTCAAAGCAGCTTTAATTCTGTGTGTGGGTTTAGTAATCACGATTGCCATTTCTCTTTCTTTGGGTGCAGTGCCCTTGAGTTTTCAGGAAATCTGGCAGGCACTTCTGCATGAAGGGAATCCAATTAACCAAACTATTTTGTGGGATTTGCGCCTGCCTCGCACTCTCGCTGCTATGTTGGTAGGAGCAGCTTTGGGAATGTCAGGGGCGTTATTGCAAGGGATGTTGCGAAATGGTTTGGCCGATCCGTTTTTGTTGGGAATTTCAGCGGGTGCGGGATTGGCTGCTGTTGCTTTGCTGACGTTGGGATTATTTATAGCTTGGGTACCGCTAGCTGCTTGGTTGGGGGCGATTGCGACAACGTTAGCGGTTTATTTTTTAGCGCGAACACCGTTAGGGATTTCTGTTCAGCGGTTAATTTTGGGGGGAGTAGCACTCAGCGCTTTTTTTGGCTCAATTAGTTCGATGTTATTGCTGTTTTCTGACGATCGCGTTCAAGTAGCGCTCAACTGGTTGATCGGTAGTTTAAACGGTCGCGGTTGGTTGGAAGTTAAAGTAGTTGGGTTGTATATTTGCGTCGGTTTAATTGCCGGGTGCTTGCTAGCGCGTCCGCTAAATCTGTTGAGTTTGGGAGATGAATTGGCTGTAGGATTAGGAGTATCGCTGGCGCGATCGCGTTTGTTAATTGGTGGAGTTGCAGCGCTGCTAGCGGCGGGAGCTGTTAGTATTAGCGGTTTAATTGGTTTCGTTGGCTTAATAGTTCCCCATATAGTTCGCTTGCTAGTGGGGACAGATCATTACTGGGTTTTACCACTTTCAGCAGTTGCGGGAGCATTGTTAATGACATTCGCCGATTTAATTGCTCGTTTAGGTTCTGTGGAATTGCCTGTAGGTGTAGTAACCTCTGTAATTGGAGCGCCTTTTTTTGGATTTTTGCTTTATCGGCGTTCTGATATTTCCTAATTGCTATGAATTTATTAGAAGTACAAGACCTCACAGGTGGTTATGGTTCTGTGGCGGCTGTCGAGTCAATTAATCTATCGGTTGCGCCTGGAGAATGGTTAAGTATTATTGGCGCCAACGGTTCGGGAAAGTCTACTTTGCTGAAGCTGATGGCGCGCCTTCTTTCCCCTCAGTTAGGAATTGTTTTGTTGGAGGGGAAAGAGATTCACACTCAACCGGCGAAGGTGGTAGCGCAGAAATTAGCATTATTGCCGCAACAACAGACTATTCCTTCTGGGTTGAGCGTGCGGCAGTTAGTGAGTTTGGGAAGAAGTCCCCATCAAGCTTGGTGGGAATGGGAGCTAGATAGCGAAGGCAGTGCAAAAGTGGAGGCGGCGCTGGTGCAAACTCAAATGAAAGATAAGTGCGATCGCGCAGTCGAAGAACTTTCTGGAGGAGAGCGGCAGCGAGCTTTCTTAGCACTAGCATTAGCTCAAGATGCGCGGGTTTTATTGTTAGATGAACCAACTACTTATCTGGATATTCGCTACCAGTTGGAGTTGCTGGAGTTGCTGAAACGCCTGAACCGAGAGCAAGGGTTAACGTTAATTACAGTTTTGCATGAAGTGAATATGGCAGCCCGATACAGTTCCCGTATTGCTCTACTCCACCGGGGAAAACTTTGGGATGTGGGAGCGCCTGCTGATGTTTTAAATCCTACTAATTTTGCTGGGGTATTTGGTTTGTCTGTCCTAATTTTGGAAACGCCTGTGGGTTTGCAAATCTGCCCAATTTCTCCTGTGTCTGCATCCGCATCAACAATTGCTGATTGTTGAGTGTATGCTTAAGGGCGATCGCTTTTTGTTTTTGTCCGTACAGGCGATCGTCTTACCGCAAATAACAACATTAGTAAATTGCTCGCCAAGTTTTCACCGTCTCCTTACCGATTTTGCTATCTTCAGCCTGCTTGCTTTTACTGGCTCAGTGATTATTGGAGCGCAGTTTTTATTAGGTGGAGCGGGTCAAGCAGCAGCCAAACCGGTGCCATCTCAAACTCAAACACCAATTGCACTGAGTCAATTAATTCAAAAAGCCGATGCAGCCCTTCCCGGTGGAAAGATTTCCTACATCCAATTTCCTGAAGACAAAGCCAATAAGCTGGTTATTCAGAAAAGTTTTCCCGAACAAAAAACGGGACATTTTGACTTTAGTTCAGTGGAGATCGATCGCTTTACGGGCCAGGTGTTGAAAGCAGAGAAAGTGCTTGAACCCAATCCCGTGTTTAAGGTACTGCTGACAATCGTTATACCAATTTCATAAAGTAGCGCTAGATATTACCCCCCCCAACCCCCCCGCGATTTCGGGGGGGCTAAGAGTTCATCCATAGCACATATGAAAGAAAAATGGTATTACTTTACACTACGGCACTTTTGGCGGACTTCCTACGCGCATTCTCTATGCGTTCATCGATTTAATACCCGCCGTTTTATTGAGCACCGGTTTAGTGATTTGGAAACAAAGACGGTGGCGGATGGCAAGGGGGGAATCAGCATCTCAATTGCGGGGTGAAGAAACTCACTCAAGTCGACTTTCTTAGGATAATTTCAGTCGAAAAAGTATTGAAAACCGCGACAGATATGTACTCAGTTTGGCGGTGGTTAGTTTAAGCAATTCTCACTTTTTTCAATACAGAATTTACCAATAGTTTGCTAGCATCGCCGGCAGAAAGTGCAGGGCTAAAATAGTGACCCTGAATTTCTTGACAGTGGAGCGATCGCAAACAATCCAACTGCTCTTTAGTTTCTACTCCTTCGGCTACCACGCTCAAATTCAAGTCTCGCCCCAGCGTCGCTACAGCATTGGCGATCGCCCGTTCGCACGGATCTGTCGTCAACCCGCTGACAAATGATTTGTCAATTTTTAAGATATTCAGCGGAAACTTTTTGAGATAACTTAGAGAACAATAACCCGTGCCGAAATCGTCCAGCGCAATCTGCACTCCCATATCCTGTAACTCCCTCAAAACTTTTGTGGTATAATCCACATCTTGGATTGCTGTACTTTCGGTAATTTCCAACTCTAAATACTTCGGTGCTAAATTAGTTTTTTCCAAGCAATTACTCACCATTTTTACTAAATTAAATTGCTGGAACTGCCGGGCCGAAAAGTTGACTGCGATCCGCAAATCAGGTTGCAAAGCATCCTGCCAAGCTTTATTTTGAATGCAGGCAGTTTGCAGCACCCATTCGCCAATAGCTATAATTAATCCGTTGTCTTCGGCGAGCGGAATAAATGTAGCGGGCGAAACTAAACCTAATTCTGGATGGTGCCAGCGCAGCAGGGCTTCCATCCCCTGGATTTTCCAAGTAGTGATGTTGACTTTTGGTTGGTAAAAAACTTCAAATTCTCCCTGTCCTAGTGCCTCGTGCAGCCTGTTTTCGAGTGTCAGCAACTGGCTGCCTTGGGGATTCATTTTTGAAGTATATAACTGATAGTTATTTCTTCCCATTTCTTTAGCGCGGTACAAGGCGGCATCGGCATTTTTAACTAAAGTTTCGGCATCTTCGCCGTCGTTGGGATAAACGGCAATGCCGATGCTGCTGCTGATGTGAAACGGTTGGCCTTCTAGTTTAAATGCGGGCTTTAAATTGTCAAGCATTCTTTGAGCTGTTTTAACTGCATCTTCTAAGCTATTGAGATCGGGAAGCAGTACGGTAAATTCGTCGCCTCCCCAGCGGGCTACCGTATCAGTCGATCGCAAAGTGTCGCTGATGCGTCCGGCAAAACCTTCTAACAGGCGATCGCCCGCAGCGTGACCTAGTGTATCATTAATCTTTTTGAATCTGTCCAAGTCTAAAAACATCACAGCTAGCATTTTTTGGGTTTTTTCAGCTTGTTTTAAAGACGCCAGCAGCCGCTCGTTAAAAAGTATCCGGTTCGGCAAACCCGTCAGTTGGTCGTAAACAGCTTGATAGCGAATAATTTCTTCAGCTTGCTTGCGCTGAGTGATATCCATCATCGTGCCGATCGCCCTTACTGCTTTCCCACTTTCATTGCGGATGATGTACCCGCGATCGAGCACGAAAACATATCCCCCGTCTGCGCGGCGAAAGCTGTATTCTTCCGACCAACATTGAGCATCTGATATCATTGTTTGGTTAAAGCTTAACTTCACCCTTTCCCGTTCTTCGGGATGAATATTTAGCCACCACAATTCTAACTCTATCGTATTGGTTTCGTTGAGTTTGTATCCAAAAACTTTTTCAAATTCTTCGCTCAACCAATACTCATTTTTTAATAGGTTAAAATCCCATACTGCATCATTTGTCGCCCTAGTCAGCAAGTGAAATCGTTCTTCGCTTTTGCGGAGTTTTTCTTCGGATTGCAAGCGTTCCGTGACATCTCGAAAGCTGAAGACTCGACCAGTAATTTTGCCTCCGGTGTGCTGCGGTAGCGAGTAGCGCTCGAAGATTCGGCCATCTTGAAATTCGATGATATCGTAACTTTCTGCAGCCGGGCGATGGGACAATTCTTTAACGCGGTTTAGAAAAATTTCTGGATACTTTAACTGGTTGATTCCGAACCCCAAAATTTGGTTGCTATCTCTAGAATTGAGCAGGAAATCTGGCAACTGCCACATTTTGGCAAACTTGCGGTTAAAGCTGACAACTTTTCCTTGGCCGTCAACCGCCAGAATGCCGTCAGCAGTAGATTCAATGGTTGCTTGAAGCAAAGAAAGAGATGTTTCTAGTTCTAATTCTGCTAATTTGCGATCGCTGATGTCAAAGGCTGTGACTAATATTGACGCTTTTCTCTCAAATTTGATAATATCTACAGTTGCTTCTATCCAGCGCGTTTCTCCGGTTTTCGTGAGAATTCTCACTTCATATTTTGAGCCGGCGGTTTCTCGGCGCGGGCTGAATTTACCCCATTTTTTAACTGTTTCTCGAAAATCTGGATGAATTAAATCGTATAAATCCAACCCTAGCAATTCTTCGCGGCTGTATCCAGTCAAAGCTTCTGTCTGACAATTGACATAGCGCAACTGTCGGCGCTGATAGATCAATGCAGCAGCATTAACGGTTTCTATCAGTTGGCGAAACTTTTTTTCACTGCGCCGCATATCTCTTTCAGCCCGCTTGCGATCGGTAATGTCTTGTGATACGTACAACTTGCCGCTGACCTCGCCTGTGCAGTCCCGAATAGTTGAAATAGAAAGCAGTACAATAATTTTTTTTCCCTGTTTGGAAAGGTAGACTTTTTCGACGTTGCGGACAGAATCTTCGACTGTTAAATTTTCTAATTCTAACCCGGTTGGCTGCGATTCATTTTGCTTAAAAAGTCCGGCTATGGGTTTGCCTAACAACTCTTCTTTGGAGTATCCTAAAAGTTGACAGGTAGCTTGGTTTGACGACAGGATATGACCGCCCGGAGTAGTTGCAATTATTGAGACGTTCATTTCCTCGCAAATATCGAGGGCATATTCGGCAGTTTGCTGCAAATCTTGGGTCATTTTGGCAATAGTATCCCGGATATCCTGTTCTTTTTTTGGAGTCCACACTTGGTCGGCTTGTGTTAGCTTGTCCTTAACTGTTTCAGGCTTCGGTTTGATTAACCCGATCGCCTTAAATAACATACTTACCGCATTCGTCCTGATTAATAAGGAGATTATTACCAACATAAAACCCAGATAATAGTCGATTATTTTTAAACTAAAAATACGCTCTGGTTGAGGATTTTCCTGAGACCGTATAAAATTGTTGCTTGGTGGACGTACAGGTGCTATTTGGGATAAATTATTTCCAAACAAGTCGGCGCTGGCATAAGTAGCGCCAGATGCCGATCGCCAATAGCTAATTTTGTGAGGCGATACCAAACTTGCTTCTACAGAGCGATTGCCATTTCCATGCCCTACACTTCCCGGCAATATTTTTGCATTAATGCAACATTCTACACCAAGCACAGCAGCAGCTAAATATTGTAACATTAATTTACAATTGATTTTCATGGGTTCCAATTCCTAAGTTTAAAAAGATGCTTTACCGCCGTCATTCGATTTTAGATTTTAGATTTTAGATTTTGGATTTACCCCACGGATCGAGTCGGGGGCTTGAGGATTTTAGATTTGATATGCTCCCGATTGATTCCACCGATCGGGTGGCGGGTACCATCAAGAAATTATTAGTCAAAAATGTGAAAAAGGCGATCGCAAATTCAGGTGCTATCGAAAAAGATATCCGAGCTTAATTTGTGTTGATTTGATGAATTGAATCTACGCACTAAATAATATTTGTTACTAACTAATTATAATTTTAATCATAATTTCAAATGTGTCACCGGCCATTTTGCCAAAAATTATCCGCCATTATGCCTAGACACCGACTGGATCGCGCTAAAATTAGATCGTTGTGTCAGAGAAGAAACTGAAATTTGTTATAAAAATAAACAATTAGCTTAAAATCGATCCAGAAATCCACTAATCGAACCAATGAGTCAAACGCTCCCAGAACTCCAAACAGAAGTCCGCGCGCTGCAAGCAGAAGTTGCCACCCTGCAAGAGTCGCGGGAAAAACTTTGCTCCCAGCGCTCACAGTGCCGAGTGACAGTCAGTTTTCCCAAGAATAATACTCCTGAAGCCATTGCCGAGTTCCACCAGCAAAATGCTGCCTTTGGAGAGCAGTGGTTGCAGCAAATTCAGGAGATTGACCGAGAAACTCAAATTATTGAAAAGCAACTGCAACAAAAACAGGCTGTACTCAATTACAAACAAGACGAAGTAGACAAATTGCTAGCCGGACAGCACTGGCAAGAAGTAGAAAACCACGTTCACAGCGGGGAAAAGCTCTTGCAAGCACAAGCTCGCAGAATCAATCAAGCAGCAGCACAGCTAGAAGCAGAAATTCAAGCTTTAAAAACACTGTACGACGAACTCAATCCCAGTTATTCCGAATGGTTTCAACAGCCAACAGAAATTGTTGAATTTTTGGCAAAAACTATTCCTTACGCTTGGCCGGGTAGCAATAGTTTGATATTGGGAAACAAGGAAATTGAATTGGATCAAAAATAGTTAAATATGGTATTTTTAAGTTAAATTAGTATCGTTGAATATCGCCATTGTCGAATTGCTCAATAAGTGTGAAAGTTCCGATGTCGATATTTAAATGGTTGGGAACATCTCAGTTTTTACTCGTTACCAGGCTCTGCCTGGTAATGCAGGTTCGGAGGAAGAGCCTCCCTAATCGTTTGCTCGTTACTCGTTACCAGTTCGAGCGAAAGTAACGCAGATCCAGAGGCTCTGCCGACCTTTTCGGGTGCCGGGGTAGAGCGTGGAAGTTAATTCAGCAACGCCGGATTTCTATACAGTTCGCGCGTGCGAAACAATATTATCGCTGTCAATCTACCAGACATGATATTAATGTAAAATATCAAATAAAACAGTCTAAAATTTTCAAGAAACTTACTGATGAAACAATTGATTTGGATAGCGCTATTTATTTTGGTTGCGCTGGCGGCGGTGGGTTGGAGTTCTGGTTCGTGGCAGCGGTTATCGGCGATACCCGAAGTGTCGGTAGTGCGATCGACCGACACTTCCCAAAACCCGTCTCCCTCGCCGCTGACTGTTGAAAAAAATGCTGTCAGCGCGCCCCAAATTGACCCATCTCGGTTGTGGAAACACGTCGAAAATTTAGTAGGAGAACGCGAGGGAGAAGTATCTCGCACTTTCACGAGAGACTACATTTCTCAACAATTGCAAACATCAGGATTTTTGCCAGAGTTGCAGCCGTTCGATCGCGGAATTAATATCTTTGCCGAGAGAAAAGGTACTGACTCAAATGCAGGTAAAATTTTAGTTGCGGCACACTACGATACTGTACCGAAATCTCCCGGTGCTGACGACAATGCGACGGGAGTTGCAGTAGTTTTAGAAGTAGCAAGATTGCTGGGTTCTCGTCCCGCTTCCCGGACATTGCAAGTAGCATTTTTTGACAGGGAAGAACTCGGACTTTTAGGCAGTTTAGCATTCACAGGTAGCGACGCGCGGTTAAAAAATTTGCAGGCAGCGGTAGTTTTAGATATGGTTGGTTATGCCTGTCGCACGTCTGGGTGTCAGCAATATCCCGAAGGGCTGACACCGCAACCTTTTCTAGAAGCATCGGGGGTAACTTCTCCCGATAAAGGCGAGTTTATCGCTGTAGTTGGAGATGCGGAACATCCGCTGCTGTTGAAAACTTTTGCGGAGTCGGGAAACGCGGATTTGCCGCCAGTGGTGGCGCTGCCGGTTCCTCTGAAAGGGTTGCTGACTCCTGATGTTTTGCGGAGCGACCACGCGCCGTTCTGGTATAAAGGAATTGGTGCTGTGTTGGTGACGGATACTGCAAATTTGCGATCGCCCCACTACCACCAATCGACTGATACACTAGCAACTATCGATCGACCTTTTTTCGCCGGTTCTGCTCAAATTGTGGTTAATGCCACAGCTAAATTATTGGAAATTCGATAATTGGGAATTGGTAATTCTACTCGTTACCAGGCTCTGCCTGGTAACGCATATCCGGAGGCTCTGCCTCAAATTTTCCCACGCCAAGCAATCGAGGCAGAGCCTCTGGAAATCGGTTCCTAGGCTCTGCCTAGGAACCAGCTAAAAATAACAAATAACAAATAACAAATAACAAATAACAAATAACAAATGAGTAATCAAGAAAGCCTGCAACGGCATTTACTGCAACTAGACAATCGAGGCTACAAAGCTTACAAAGAAATTCAAGGCAGCTATAACTTTGATGAATTTACATTGATTATTGATTACGTACAGGGAGATCCCTTTGCTTCTCCCAGTAAATTTAGAGTCAAAGTTCCGCCAAACATTGCTAGAATTCCCTGCGAACTTTTCCAATCTCGCAGTCGAGAAATAGCCCTGCGAGATTACCTAACCCGGCAGTTTGACAAAGCTGCGCGCCACAGCAGCAGCAAGCGCGGCACTGGCAAAAGCGGTACGATTGCAGTGACTCGGTTCGGACAAGAAGTTTTAGAACGAACTTCCGCATTTATCATTTCCTCAACTGCATCAACTATCGGAGATTTAGGAGGAGTTGAAATGCGATTTTCGGTCGGACTTCCCGCAGGCGGACGCAGTATTTTAGGGCGACAAGCTGCTGAAATGCTGTGCGAAGATATCCCGCGAATTGTCAGCCAATCTCTGAAATATTCGAGCTTAAGTGCTGCAGAATGTCGCCGTCACGTTGAAACTGTAGAAGATGCTGACTGGCTGCGGCAGCAGTTAGCTGAAAAACGATTAGTTGCGTTTGTGGCTGATGGTTCTATTTTACCCCGCCGCAGCGGTGTTGACAATCGCCCTTTGTTAAATGATGCTGTGGCTTTTGTGTCGCCGCCGTCGTTAAAAGTTGAGTTTAATTGTCCGAATTGCGGTGCGATTTCCGGCATGGGTATTCCGGCTGGCATTACTTTGATTGTTGGCGGCGGCTATCACGGCAAATCAACTTTACTCAGGGCGATTGAGTTGGGAGTTTACAACCGAATTCCGGGAGATGGTAGGGAATTTGTGGTTGCAAATCCGGGGGCGGTTAAAATTAGGGCGGAAGATGGCCGAAGTGTTGCAGGAGTAGATATTTCGCCTTTTATTAACCACTTGCCGCAAGGTAGAGATACTGTACAATTTTATACGGAAAATGCGAGCGGGAGCACGTCGCAAGCTGCTAATATTATTGAGGCTTTGGAGGTGGGGAGAATGCCTGTTTTATTGGTGGATGAGGATACGGCGGCGACAAATTTTATGATTCGCGATCGCCGAATGCAAGAACTGATCGCTAAGGATAAGGAACCGATTACGCCGTTTATCGATAAAGTCAAACAGTTGTATGCAGATTGTGGCGTATCGACTATTTTAGTTATGGGGGGAAGCGGGGATTATTTTGATGTGGCGGATACTGTGATTTCAATGGATAATTTTCAAGCATATAACGTGACGGAAAAAGCTAAAAAGATTGCTAATAAATATTCTACCAGTCGCGCTGCTGAAGGGGGAGAAAGTTTTGGTGAGATTACTCACAGAGTGCCGGTTCCTGCTAGTTTAGATCCGAGTCGGGGACGGCGAGATGTGCGGGTGAAGGTGCGGAATGTTGATGAATTGGCTTTCGGAAATGAGGAGATTGATTTGGGTGCTGTCGAGCAAATTGCGGACAGCGGACAGTTAAGGGCGATCGCTGCGGCAATGGTTTGTGCTAAGCAGCAATACATGGACGGGAAACGCACTTTGTCGGAAATCATAGATTTGGTGATGGCGGATGTTGAGGCGGAGGGGATGGATATTTTATCTTCTTTTCCTGAAGGGGATTTTGCGATGTTTCGACGTTTTGAATTAGCGGCGGCAATTAATCGGCTTCGCAGTTTGTCGGTTGTTGCCAAAAGGTGATAAGAGTTAAGAGAGCGGGCACGCACCATCCACCGCCCCTACCAACTAACTAATAACTAATAACCAATAACTAATAACCAATAACAAACAACAAACAACAAATAACAAATAACAAATAACAAATAACTACCACCTTTTGATATGCTGAAAAAGTGAGTGCAAAAACTGCAATTTAAATATGATAGGTAATATAGGACAAGCCACGGCTTTAAGCGATCGACCTTATTTAGTGTTAAGCAGTCAAGGGCAAGTTTTACAGTTAGAGTTAAAACAGCCGCAGCACGTATTGGGGCGCGATCGCACTCGTGCAGATTTAATTGTTCCCGACCCCTGGCGCGCCGTTTCCGGCGTTCATGCTGTTTTGCGCCAAATTGGGAATAATTACTGGATTTACGACGGTGACGGGCTGCGGCCGAGCACTAACGGCTTGTTTGTCGATCGCACTCGCATCACTCCCAATGACGGTTATTGTCTCAAAAACGGCACAGAAGTTAAAATCGGTCTCGATCCTCAAAATCAAGTTTTGCTGACTTATTTTAATCCGACTGCGAATCAAATTGCTGTGTCCAGAAAGCAGTCAATTTCTCTTAAGAATCGGTCGGTTTTGTTGGGTCGCGATCCAAACGCTTCGCTGCAATTAGATGCGCCGCTGGTTTCTCGCCGCCACGCGACAATTGACCAAGACAGCCGCGGCAATTATATTTTGCGAGACCACAGCGTTAACGGGGTTTTTGTTAACAGTCAGCGAGTCACAAATTCTGTACAGTTGTCCGAGGGAGATGCAATTCGGATCGGGCCCTTTACTCTCACTTACCGCAGCGGTGAGTTGGAGATGCAAGACTCCGGCAATCAAATTCGTTTGGATGCGGACTCTCTGGTGATTCCGAAGCGTTTGGAAAGGATCACTTTGGCGATCGAGCCGGGGCAGTTTGTGGGTTTAGTCGGCGGTAGCGGCGCTGGCAAATCCACTTTAATGCGGACGCTTTTAGGTATAGAAAAAACTACTAGCGGCGCAGTATTTCTCAACGGCGACAACCTGCGCCAAAACTTCAATATTTACCGCAATCAAATTGGTTACGTGCCTCAAGATGACATTGTACACTTCGATTTGACAGTAGAAGAAGTTTTGAGTTATGCAGCTAAATTGCGCTTACCTCCCGATACAGATGTCAAGCAAGCAGTCACAAAAACTTTAGAAGATATTGAAATGTCTCACCGCCGCACTGCTTTGGTAAAAGAACTTAGCGGCGGACAGCGGAAGCGGGTTAGTATCGGAGTCGAACTGTTAGCAGATCCGAAACTTTTCTTTTTAGACGAACCGACTTCAGGGCTCGATCCGGGTTTGGACAAGAAGATGATGCAACTGCTGCGAAAGTTGGCAAATCAAGGCCGGACGGTGATTCTGGTGACTCACGCGACGGCAAATATCACGATGTGCGATCGAATTGCTTTTATGGGTCTCCCCGGATACCTCTGTTACTTCGGCCCGCCCCAGGAAGCGATCGATTTTTTTGATATGAAAACGGGCGATTTTGCCGACATTTACAACGAATTAGCAGATAAAAATAATGTTCCGAAGTGGGCGGAAACGTTCAAAAATTCTGAATATTATCAGCGCTATATTGTCAACCACTTAAGTACCGGCAACGAAGGAAAAAAACAAGCGCCTCCCCAGCCAAACTCCGTATCTTCGATCCAACAACTTGTTCTGCTCTCCCAGCGCTATTTTCAGCTAATTTCCCGCGACTTAGTTAACTTAAGTTTAGCTCTTTTAACGGCTCCGATAGGCATTAGTTTGCTGCGGCTGGCAGTCAGAGATAAAGACCCGTTAATTGGAGCGCCGGAGGCAACTTTAGCACCTTTAGCGATGCGAGTTTTGTTTGTATTTACCTGCGCGGCTATCTGGGTGGGACTGGCAACTTCTTTGCAAGAAATCGTCAAAGAAGCGGCTATTTATTTGCGCGAACGTTTGGTGAACTTAGGATTGTTTGCTTACTTAGGTTCAAAAATTTTCATACTTTCAGGTTTAGCCGTATTGCAAGCGCTGTTAATGGTAGCAGTTATTCTAATTGCTTTTAAATCCCCCGAACCCAGTTTAATTTCCTGGCCTGTGGGAGCATTTATTACCACATTCCTAACTTTAATGAGCTGCATAAGTCTCGGCTTAGTTGTTTCAGCCATCGTTAAAAATGGCTCTCAAGCTAACAGCGCTTTGCCTCTAATATTACTGCCTCAGATTATCTTTTCTGGAGTCTTGTTTAAGATGGAAGGTGCGGCGAGCAAATTTTCTTGGTTGATGTTAAGCCGCTGGTCTGTGGGTGCTTACGGCTCTTTAGTTAATGTAAATGGGATGGTTCCCGCAGCTACGACATTACCGGATGGCAGTACGCTTCCTCAGCCATTTGAGCCTACTCCTGTTTACGATCCAACGTGGAATAATTTGAGTTTAAATTGGGGGATGTTGTGCGTGCATATTGTCGTTTATTTGATGCTGACTCTGTGGTTGCAGAAGCGGAAAGATATTTTATGAATTATTGGCTGATGAAGTCGGAACCGGATTTTTACAGTATTGCGGATTTGAAGTCAGATAAGATTTCAATTTGGGACGGAGTTCGCAACTATCAAGCTCGCAATTTTTTGCGGCAAATGAGTCTGGGAGATTTAGTATTTTTTTACCATTCTAATACTAAAATTCCGGGAATTGTCGGGTTGGCGCGCGTGGTTGAAATTGGGATTGCCGATCCGACTCAGTTTGATACAAATAGCGAATATTATGATGCTAAATCGCAGCTTGATGCTCCTCGCTGGCAAACTGTGAGAGTTGAGTTTGTTGAGGAATTTGCTAGATTAATATCTTTGGACGAACTGAAAGCAAAGTTTAGTGGTGATGAGATTTTGGTTGTGAGAAAAGGTAATCGCTTATCGGTGATGCCGGTATCTGAAGGTGCGGCGCAGAAGATTTTGAAGATGAGATGAGCTGTGGCAATTTAACCTGCATATTTGGGGCGGGTAAGGTGCCACCCACAAGTAATTTGTGGCACAGGCCGGACAGCCTGTGACCGAAGTTTGGGCGGGCTAGAAGCCCAACCCCTATTCCCCACAAGCATATTTGTGGCACAGGCCGGACAGCCTGTGAAACCTTTGTGGCACAGGCCGGACAGCCTGTGGCGCGGGCTCGCGTGCCCACCCCACAACAATTTAATTAAATAGTTTATAAAAATGCTCGACCGGGTATTGGCATCTTGCTTGCTTCAGGCTATTTTATACTAAGTTGTGGTTGTACTTAATGATTCACAGAAAATTGAGTGAGGGAAGCAATCAAAATTTGGGCAGGCAAGATGCCCACCCCACAAATCAATATCAGCCTTTTATGGGGCAGGCTCCTAGCCTGCCACTTAAACTCAGAGAGTCTGAAGTAAATATCACTTACAGAAATTTACCTCATTGGGAGTTAGAAGGCTCGGTTTATTTCATAACTTTTAATACTTGGGAAAAGCTCGAATTAACTCCGGCAGCTAGAGAAGTTGTCTTAAATGCTTGCAAGTTTTTTAATGGGCAAAGGTATCAAATCTTTTGCTTAGTTGTAATGCGAGATCATGTACATATGTTGATACAGCCTTTAGTAAAGTCCGAGGGTGAATTATGGTCGCTCAGCAGCATCCTGCACAGTATGAAAAGCTACAGTTCTAAGCAAATTCCCAAGGTGATGAAGCATATTGGTACTGTCTGGCAGGATGAGCGATATGACCACATTGTTAGAGATGAACGAGAATTTCAGGTTTTTTGGGAATATATTAGGCAAAATCCTGTTAACGCTGGTCTTTCAGTGACTCCAGAGGAATATCCTTTTTTCTGGCAAATATATGAACTTTAGCTTTTGCTGAATTTCTGTGGGGTGGGCTTCTAGCCCGCCCAAATCTCAGTCACAGGCAAGATGCCTGTGCCACAAAAATTTCACAGGCAAGATGCCTGTGCCACAAAAATTATTGTGGGGAGTAGGGGTTGGGCTTCTAGCCCGCCCAAACTATGTAATATTATCCTAAAGACCTGCCGCACAAAGCGCCGCTCCAATTAACCCTACATTGGGATTCAAAACCAATCTAACCGGGATCATTTCTAACAGTGAATCCATCCGGCCTTTGTGGGTAAAAGCTCGCATAAAACCGCCTTCTAAAATTAGCGGCAAAATCTTAGCAGCGATGCCGCCGGCTACGTACAAACCGCCGTAAGGTAAAAGTGAAACAGCCATATTTCCTGCTACCGCACCGTAAGCTTCTACAAACATTTGCATTGTTTGTTCCGAAAGCCGATCGCACTTTTTGAGTGCCGCCTGAGCAATTGTCGCCCCCGGATCGACAGTCTTCTCGCTTTTACCAATTTCTGACTCCCATTGAGCGATCGCCTCCCCTACCTCCGCTGATTCGGGAGCAAGCTTTCTGTCCCGCAAAAACTGGTAAATTGAAGCAATCCCCTGTCCCGAAACTACACGCTCGATCGATATTCGGGGAATATCATGTTTTGCTAACAAATACTTCAGCAAATCAAACTCCAACTCGGATCGAGGTGCAAAATCAGCGTGTCCCCCTTCCGAAGAAAAAACCCTGATACCATTTGCTTCGGGAATTGCAAAACAATTTCCCAAACCAGTACCCGCACCAATCACAGCAATTGGATCGTTTTTGCCTGGTTTTCCGGCTTGCAAAACGTGCAAATCTTTAGCTTCCAAACCGCAGACACCGTAACCAACCGCAACAAAATCATTAATTAAACTGACGCGGGATATTCCTAAATCCTGTTCCAAGCGCTTCGCATCCAGTCGCCAAGGTAAATTAGTCAATTTTGCAGTGTTGTTGACTACCGGGCCCGCGATCGCAAAACAAGCTTTTTCAGGCTCAGGTACAAAATCCAGTTTTGCAGCAGCCTCCGTCAAAAACTGCCGCACAATCGGCACTAAATCGGGAAACTCCCCGCTCGGATAGCGAAACTCGTAAAGAGCGTTCATTTCACCCTTAACAGTCCTTTCCACCAAGCGCAAAATTGTCTTGGTGCCGCCAATATCGCCCGCTAACAATAATGCCATAAACCTCCTGTTCAACCAAAGATCGTATTCCTTATTTAACCACCCAAAGTATTAATTGCCAACCAAGCCCGCAGCACCTCAGCCACAGTCCAAGCTTGAGCAGTGCAGCCCCTAGGCGAGTGAGGAGCGTCGCCCTCAAAAATCTCGCTGAGACTTCCAACACCCGCGCTGTTTATATGATGTACCATCGGTGCTAGGAATTCGCGAGCTTGTGCTGGGTCTTTGTATACGTGCAAGTGAGCCAAGACAAAGGGGCCCATCAGCCAGCCCCAAACCGTGCCTTGGTGGTAGGCGCGATCGCGCTGCAATTGGTCGCCTTCATAGACTCCACAATACTGCGGGTGCTGCGGTGAGAGGCTTCGCAGGCCGTGGGAAGTCAGAAGCCCTTGAGCGCAAGCGTCCACCACGCCGCGCCGCTGGATTGGTGTGAGTAACGGTGTATAGCGGGTTTTCTGGCGCATCCCCCCTGCGGGCGAGGTGGCGGAACTCGGAGGAATCGAGTCTAGGGGCAGGGATACGGCGAATATTTGGTTGGGCCGCAGCGAGCTGTCGTTGCCGTCTGGGCCGTCTAGAACGTCGTAGCAGTAACCGGTTGAGTCGTTCCAGAAGCGGGTGAATCCGGCGCTGGTACGATCGCCCAACCGATCGTATTCGCGGTGAGACTTGCCCAATCTGCGAGCAAAACTTGCCATTGCTTGCAGGGCATTGTACCAAAGGGCGCTCAGTTCGATCGGCTTACCAATCCGAGGAGTCACCACCCAATCGCCGATTTTCGCATCCATCCAAGTTAATTGCACGCCGGTTTCGCCCGCGTAGACTAAACCGTCATCGGGATCGACGCGGATGTTATACCGAGTTCCCCGAATGTGCCAGTCCACAATCTCACATAGTGTCGGCCAGAGTTCGGTCAAAAGTTCGTCGTCTCCGGTGCAGTCGCAGTAAGCGCGAATTGCCTCAAAGTACCACAGCGTCGCGTCTGCGGTGTTGTATTCCGGTGCGCCGCCAGCATCCGGGAAGCGGTTCGGCAGCATTCCCCGATCGACATACCGCGCAAAAGTCCGCAAAATCGATCGGGCAATGTCCCACCGCCCGGTACAGATTGTCAGGCCGGGCAGGGCGATCGCGGTATCGCGCCCCCAGTCGCTAAACCAGGGATATCCGGCGATAATCGTTTTACCTTCGGGTTCCTCCGGTAGCGGGCGGTTGACGATAAATTGGTCTGCTGCTAGCACTAGGCGATCGATCCAGTCGGGAGAATCTCTGGCGGGCGAGAAGTTTTGCAGCAATTGTCGATCGTAAGTGCGACGCATTTCTAAAGCTTTAGCGCCGTTGAGTTCGGGATTTTTCTCGGTACTGGCTATCAATGTGACAGAATTTCCCGGTGCGATGGTCAAGTGAAAAGTCGCCGCTTGCAAGTGATCCTCGCAATACTCAAACCCGCGCCGTTTTTCAGCCGCGAGGTCAAATCCGTAGTACCAATTGTATAAAGCAGCAGAAACTTGGAATTTAGCCTCTGGTTCGGCATCTGTCAGCAGGTAAAGCGGCGCGGCTCCTTCAAAAGCAGTCACGCAAACCCCCCGCGTCAAGGTTTCTAGGCTCGTCTGCCAGTCGCCCGCGCTTGTCGTGCCGTGGTAATCGCGGTAGTTGACTAAGGCTTTGAGAGCCAGGGCGATCGGTTTTGAGGCGCGGTGCAAGCGGTATTGAATATACGTTGTGTTAGCACCTTGCTGCATCCAAATCCGCTTTTCTAGGATAGCGTCGGCGAGCGCAAACCTCCAAACAGGGGTGGTTTCTTCGAGGTGGAAGCTTTCGATTAAGTTGTAGCCGTGGGGTTCGA
>NZ_JBARVX010000271.1:0-21076 GCF_049646505.1 Microcoleus sp. | reverse complement strand
TTTTGATCGGCTTAGTATTTTGCCTGGGTTCACTATTTGTTTTGCTTAGCGTTAATATCTATCATTACACGTTCCAGCAATTATTAGCAACACGAGTTACTCAAGAGGTTTACCGTCGCGCTCAAATCGCAACAGAGACTACCTTAGTTGAGCTAAAAAAAACCCAAGCCAAGCTGATTCACAGCGAGAAAATGTCCAGTCTCGGACAAATAGTGGCAGGTATTGCCCACGAAATTAACAATCCCATTGGTTTTATTCACGGCAACCTTAGATATATCGAGGAATATACTCAAGTAATACTGCACTTGATACAGCTTTATCATAAATACTTGCCACACCCTCCTACTGAAATTAAAACTGAACTAGAAGCGGTGGATCTTGATTTTGTGAAAAAAGACATTACCAAAATATTACAGTCTATGAATGTCGGTACTACCCGAATCAAAGATATTGTATTGTCGTTGCGTAATTTTTCTCGTTTAGATCAAGCTGAGTTTAAAGAAGTCGATATTCACGAAGGAATTGATAGCAGTCTGTTAATTTTAAGTCATCGCTTGAATGCTACTTCTACCCGCCCGCAAATTTCGGTTGTCAAGGAGTATGAAGCGCTGCCAAAAGTTGAGTGCTGTGCGGGACAATTGAACCAAGCATTTATGAATATTATCGCTAACGCTATTGATGCGATTGATGAAAGAAGCGATGGAGAAAACACTAATCAACTTGAAAAACTTTTAGGTCAGATTACTATTCGGACATCTGTAGCGGATGGATTTATTAAAATTGCGATCGCCGATAATGGATGCGGCATACCACAATCGATTCAAGGGCAAATATTCAATCCATTTTTCACCACCAAGGAAATCGGTAAAGGTACAGGAATGGGTTTGTCTATTAGCTATCACATTATTTGCGACAACCATCACGGTCAGCTAAATTGTTCCTCAATTCCGGGGAAACTAACGGAGTTTACAATTTTGATTCCAATCAAAATGTGATGGTGAGTATGTCGTAATACCAATTTAATAAATACTTGCTATAGATCAATTTCTAGCCCCCCCTTAACAAGGGGGGGTTGGGGGGGGTCTATGTAGCACTTATTTTGCAAAATGGTATAATATATAGCGGTTCTCAAAAAAGTGAGGATAGCCCAATGCCCTGCGCGGGCCTATCCCGGAATTGATATCATCTTTCGCTTGAAAGGCTATAGCCTTTCTCAAAAATGTGAGATCAATTCCGGTTGCAGTCAACAGTCAACAGTCAACAGTCAACAGTCAACAGTCAACAGTCAACATTCATGAGGATTGCAACCGGAATTGATCTCAAAGACTATTGCTCAAGATTTCTTCAAAGGCAAAATTAGGAGCTGCCAGCACAAAGAGAGTTGTGGGCAATCCTTTCGCCATGTTCTGCAAATTTTCATAGTATTGAGTGTAATCTTGGGTGTCTCCGGGTACAGCCATTCCTAAGAAAATTAGGTCGGCTTTTTCCGAAGAGTCGTGGAGAATCTGATGAAAGGTTCTGCCGTCGGCTACTAAGACTTGCGGCTGCGCTTCGATGCGTAAATCTGCGATCGCGCGGGCGAGATTGCTTTGGGCAGAACGAGCAGCATTCTGGTCTTTCACCACTAATTTGAGATTAATTGTAGCTTCTCGCCAATCGATTTCGGTGCGTAATAAATAAGCCAACAACAGCATCAAACTGCCGTTAGCTTTCAGTCCCCCCCACCAGACATCTATGCGGCGGCGCGCCCCAAATCCTCGATCGCGATTTTCTCGCAAAATAACGATGCTGCGGCCTCCGGCGTGAATCGCAGCGATGTTCTCACAGTATCCCGATCGCCGTTCTGGACTTTCGTTATCCCCCAGAAGAATTGTATTGGGAACCAAAGACCCCAACCCGTAGGCTTCGATCAACCGCTGGGCTCCTACAAAAGGATCGGCCGCCATGAAAACGCGCACCAGGGCTTGAACGCTTCTCTGTTCGAGGTAATCCCGGATAGTGGCTTCTAACTGCGTTTGTTGGGCTAAATTCCGGGAGCCGAGCGGCAGAATGGTGGCAACCGTAATTAGTCCTCGGTTGTGGGTAAACGCATCAGCTAGTTCGATCGACGACCAGTGTTTGGTTGGCGCACCAGATAATACCAAAATATGGGGGCGCCAGTTTTTAGTGTCTTCATCTGTACCCAATTTAAATATGCAAAAGCGCAAAATTGCCAGCCAAAGGCCCCGTCGCACGTCTCCCCATGCCGAGATCAATTCTCGTTGCTGCAGCCAGAAATAGATCCCTAGGACAATAATTCCAGCGATGACGGTGGCCACAGGATCGATTAAAAACATCACCCCCAAACAGCCCAAAGCCCCCAACAGAGATAGAGACCAATGGACGCGAAATGTGGGGCGAAACGAGGGACTTTGTAAAAATCCTTCTATCCCGGCGGCGGCGTTGAGAACTAAATAGGTGGTGAGGAAAAACATTGTCAGCACGGGGGCGATCAGGTTTAACTCGCCGATACAAACCGTCGCGGTTGCAATTCCCAGAGTTACTGCTGTCCCGATGCGCGGCTCATCACCCGCGCCGCTTCCTTGGCCGAGAAAGCTCATCCAGCGAGGAAATATCCCATCTCTAGCTAGCGCTTGCAAAACGCGGGGCGCGCCGAGAATGCTACCCAGGGCGCTGCTCAAGGTTGCTCCCCACACGCCTAACAAAATTGCTGGGCCCCACAGAGACATTTGTTTCATAATCAGGGGATTGTCGAGCAGGCTTTGGGTATCTGCCCGCATAGCCAGAATCAATGGTAATCCCATGTAGATCAAATATCCGGTTCCTACGGCAGCTAGCGTCCCTACGGGGATCGATCGACTGGGATCTCGCAAGTCTCCCGACATACTCACCCCGGCCATAATCCCTGTCACGGCGGGAAAAAACACGGCAAATACTGTCCAAAATGGCTCCCCGGAAGCCGGAGTTTGAAACATCTGCGGGTTGGGGATATCTAGGGGGTTGCCCAATAAAAGGGAGATCAAGGAAAGGACGATCGCTGCCATAATTGCGTACTGAGCGCGAATGGCGATTTCTGCGGAAGTCAAGGCCAATACTGCTACCAATACCGTTGTAATCAACGCTACGTACAACTGATTGAGTTGCGGGAAGGTTGCTACTACGCTTTCAGCAAACCCGATGGTGTAGAGGGCTACCGAGAGGGCTTGGGCAAGATAAAGGGGAATGCCCACAGCACCGCCAATTTCTAATCCTAGGGAACGACCGATCATGTAGTACGCTCCGCCGACCCGAACGACGCGATCCGTGGCGATCGCGCTTATAGAAAGCGAGGTTAAAAAGGTTATGCTGGTGGCGAGGGTGACGATAATCAACGTTCCCACCAAGCCCACATTCCCGACAACCCAACCAAAGCGCAGATACATGATTACGCCCAGGATCGTCAAAACTGAGGGCGTATAGACTCCCCCGAACGTTCCTAACCCAGATGATTTTTTCGTCATAAATACTTATTTCCAGAAATAACCATATAGCTTTTCGAGCGAAAGATGAGGTCTGCTAGGATTTTTCGTATTGGTAGTTTAGAAGTTATATATGAGCCGCCGTCACCTTTGTTTTTACCAAAATACTGGTCAAAAAATCTGAATAACGGTAAAAAAAACGGTGGAGCGATTGTGACTGTGCAAGCCATATAATTAAGGAGCAGCCGGTACTTTACGGAATTTGAAAACTGCTGTATATCTAATCTGGTTAATTATTTATGAAATCTATCCTCGAAGCGTTCGATTGACCGAAGCATTTGCGGGCTAAATCTTGCAGAAAAATTAAAGATTTTTTGCAGAAATACTTCGGTCAATCGGTATTTTTACCAGAATTTAAATGTTCTGGTTCTCACATTCTAATTTGTAAATTAGATGAGTTTGACAGCCCGCAGACCAAACATGATCACTGTGGCCAAGCCGACCATGCCGCCGAAAATCCCAAAATAAGCTATTGCTCCGGTAAGACTCATTGCAATTTCTCCCAAACAATCAATAAGAAGACATACACTAAGAACTATAATCTATAATCTAATATCTAAAATCAATAAATATGCACTCAGTGATAAAAGTTGACTTGGGGCCACAATCTTACAATGTTTGCGTGCGATCGGGCGGTTTAGACGAACTCGGCAGTTTGATGGGCGATCTAAGTTTAGGCAAAAAAGTTCTTTTGGTCTCGAATCAGTCGATTTTTCGGCATTACGGCGAAAGAGCAACCGCAGCCCTCGAATCGGCTGGGTTTGAAGTCAGTACCTGCATTTTACCACCGGGCGAACAGTACAAAACTTTAAATTCGGTGCAGAAAATCTACAATGAGGCTTTGGCTAACCGCTTAGAACGTTCCTCGACAATGGTGGCTTTGGGCGGCGGGGTGGTTGGGGATATCACCGGTTTTGCTGCCGCGACTTGGCTGCGGGGAATTAATGTGGTGCAGGTTCCGACTTCGCTGCTGGCGATGGTTGATGCTTCTATTGGCGGCAAAACGGGGGTAAATCATCCTTTGGGGAAGAATTTAATCGGGGCTTTTCACCAGCCGCGTTTGGTGTTGATTGACCCGGAGGTACTCAAAACTTTGCCGGCGCGGGAGTTTCGTTCGGCGATGGCGGAAGTGATTAAGTATGGGGTGATTTGGGATGCTGAACTTTTTGGGAAGTTGGAGAATTGCAAGCGTTTGGATCAAATGCGCTACGTGAAGGCGGATTTGCTGGCCCAAATTTTGAGCAGGTCTTGTCAAGCTAAGGCTGATGTGGTAAGCAAGGACGAGAAGGAATCTGGTTTGCGGGCGATTTTGAATTACGGTCACACGATCGGTCATGCTGTGGAAAGTTTGACGAATTATAAGGTCATCAATCACGGGGAAGGTGTGGCAATTGGCATGGCTGCGTCTAGCCGGTTGGCTGTGGAGTTGGGAATGTGGGATGCTGAGTGCGATCGCCGCCAGTCTGCTTTGATTGAAAAAGCGGGTTTACCTGCCAAGTTGCCCGCAGGTGTGGATGTTGAGGAGATTTTGAATACTTTGCAACTGGATAAGAAGGTGCAGGATGGCAAGGTGCGGTTTGTGCTGCCGGTGCGGTTGGGCGAGGCTGCTGTGAGCGATCGGGTGGACGGAAATGTGATTTTACAGGTTTTGAGGGAAATGCTTTAAGAAGTCATTAGTCATTAGTCATTAGTCATTAGTCATTAGTCATTAGTTAGTAGTTAGTAGTTAGTAGTTATACCATTTTTCTAAAGATGTGCTATGGATGAAGTCCGAAGCCCCCCCTTAATAAGGGGGGGTTGGGGGGGGTAATATCTAGCGCTACTTTATGAAATTGGTATTAGTCGTTAGTCGTTAGTCGTTAGGGCGGGCTGAATAAGTAGTCGTGCAAAATTAATTACACGAGATTTCGCGTGAAAGCCTTACCTAGCAAGGAGTCTTGATGTAATTAATTTTGTGCAGTTACTTAAGTCGGAGAAACCTCAAGATCGATCGATCGCACATTCAATCCGCCGACGAGCATAATTAAGATTGGTTTGACAGTTTTGAATCCAAGTTTTCAGAGTCACAAAACTTACCTTCAAAACCGTCAAACCGGGTTGATTCCAGGTAGATCGGACACGGTACGGTTTTAAGAGTCGCTCGACTGCGCGTTCATTTCTTCCAAAATTCGATCGACTCTAGTCGCCGCTTGAGTTCTGCCCTGCTGGATAAATAACTCCTTAGCTTTTTTGAGACTGGCTACTGCTTCGGCTTGCTTTTCCTTGTCTCCTTGCTGGAACAAACCGACTCCTAAATTGTTTAAAGCATCGGGATATCGATCGTTAATTTTAACGGCTTGCCTCCACTGCAAAATCGCCTCTGGCAACTGCCCCTGACTTGCCATCGCCACGCCCAAATCGTTGTAAGCTTTGGCGTGCTGCGGGTTGGCTTCAATTGCTTTCTGGAATTGGACGATCGCATCGCTCATTTTACCTTGCGCCGACAGCAGATTTCCCAACTTGTAATAAGCATCCGCTTGTTTGGGATAGCGAGCGATGATTTGTCGGTACAAAACTTCGGCATTGACCAGATTTCCTTGACCGTAGAGGTCGTTGGCAGTTCTCAAACCCACCGTGTAGCCTTTGCCTACAACTTGGCACTTTTTCTCGGAGTTGCCTTCCTGCTTGCAAATCCTGAGTTCGTCTCCCTTCATCTCGTAGGATATAACTTCGCGAACGGCAGGCGAACGGCGCGGTAGCTGCGAGTTTTGCGACTGCAAGTTTTGCGAGAGTTGCAGGGCGATTGGTTCAGCTTGTACCGGTTGGGCCACTGCAATGTGGCAGATTCCTGCACCCGCCAAAATGCTTGGGGCGATCCACTTCAAAGGTTTGAACAAGCGAAACTCTCGATCGTTTTTCATTTTTGTGGAAATGTGTTGTTGATATCCTGCGGTCAAATCGGGTACGTTAAGTCGGGCACATTAAGTCCCAGGCAATACGAGTAACTGTTAGGACTTATTAACAGTCGTGATATTTTAGCACTGTGCGGCTGATTTTGAGTTAAATTAGAGTATATTCCCGATCGATTCTCAGTCAACCTTAGCAGGAAAGTAGAAATGGGGCCGTCTATTCTCACCATGCTCGTTACGCTCATCCTCAGCTACGCTGTTAGCTCAAGCGTCAAAATAATCAGCGGCGGGGATGAAGCTTTAGTCGAACGTTTGGGTCAATACAAGCGCACCCTCAAGCCCGGATTCCACTTTATCAGTCCCTTGGTCGAAAAAGTCGTCTGCGTGGACACAAGCCGCGAACGAGTTTTAGATATTAAACCTCAGTCAGCAATCACGGGAGATAATGTGGCCCTTGAAGTCGATGCCGTTGTGTATTGGCGGGTCGTGAATTTGCAGAAAGCTTATTATGGAATCGATCAAATTGAAAATGCGATCGCCAACTTAGTTTTAACGACGTTTCGCGCTGAAATTGGTCGATTGCCCATGCAGGACATCTTGGGTTCCCGAGATGACATGAATAAAAAGTTACTCAAGAAGTTGGACGAAGCTACCGAAACTTGGGGCGTTAAAGTAATTCGCGTAGAAATTCAAAGCATTACACCTCCGAAAAGGGTGCAAGAAGCTATGGAATTGGAGCGGGCTACCAAGAGCGAATGGCAAGCAATGGTCAATAAGGCGATCGGCACTAAAGAGTATATGAGGCTCTTAGTTGAAGCTTTAGACTCCAATCCGAACAGCCAGCAAGTTTTGAAGTATTTAACAACTGAAAAATACTTAGATGCTCAACAAAAACTAGGCGAAAGCGACAACGCCAAAATTCTGTTTATGGACCCCAGAAATATGTCAGAAGCCCTCAACGAGTTGATGGGTAATATGCCGGATATTCCCACCGAAGTTAACGGCGGCGGGGAACTCAGAGTTATCGATACTCAAACCGCTCAAGATTGATTTCTGAAGATAGCGTCGGCCACCAGACAAACATCGTGCATTTCTTTGACATCGTGAACTCGCAAGATATCTGCCAAATTTGCGATCGCACCTGTACAAGCCGCCGCTGTCCCCCAAACTCTTTGTTTAGCTTCCGGCTGCTGCAAAATCTGACCGATGAAGCTTTTGCGGGATACTCCGACTAAAATCGGACAGTCCAAAACACGAAATTTTGGCAACTGTTGCAGAATTTCCAAACTTTGACTGTAAGTCTTAGCAAAGCCAATACCGGGATCGATAATTATCTGAGATTTGTCAATTCCAGCAGCAACTGCTGCCGCAATTCGATACTCTAAAAATTCCCCAATTTCCCCTATTAAATCCCGATAGTCAGTTAATTTTTGCATCGTCTGAGGAGTTCCCCGAATGTGCATCAAAATTATCGGCACTTTCAACTGAGCAACGGTTGACAGCATTTCTGAGTCAAAAGTTGCTCCCGAAATATCGTTGACCATATCGGCTCCAGCCTCAACTGCAGCTTTGGCAACATCCGCTCTGGTAGTATCCACCGAAATCGGAATATTTGCGAAAATATCGGTTTTTTGCCGCAGTATTTGTACGACAGGTATAACGCGATCGAGTTCCTCTGAAGAGGATATTTCCGCTGCACCGGGCCGCGTAGATTGACCGCCAACATCAATAATATCGACTCCGGATTTTACCATATTTTCAGCTTGCGCTAAAGCAGATTCTATGGTATAGAAATCGCCGCCGTCGCTAAAACTGTCAGGGGTAATATTCAAAACGCCCATTAAATAAGTGCGTTTTCCCCACTCGAAAGCTTTATTTCTAATAATAATTTTGGCTGAGTTAGGTGTCATGGCGAGTGAGATTTTAGATTCTAGATTTTAGGTTGGATATCCTGTCCGGTAGATTAGCATAACAAAAACGGTTTTTTTTGAGCCTGATGCGTCTAAGATTCTTCAACCAAAAATCAACCAGCTAAAAACATTATCAACCGTCAATTCTAACTCAATTCTATTAATAATTGGCAGCAGAGCTGTACCGAGGTACAATTCTACTTTTTGTCCGGGAAATACTGCTAAAATACTTTCTTCCTCTGGATCTAGCAACCAACCCAACTCAGTACCCTGTCGCGAAGAGTGCAGCAATTTACCAAGGACTTTTGTTTGGCTTTGGTTTGGGGATAAAATTTCGATCGACCAATCTGGATTAATTTCAAAGATGTTGGCAATTCTACCCGAAGGCAAAAAAGGAATTCTTTCCCAGCGGAATACTGCTATATCTGGTACGATCGCCATACCGCCAAAAGTGCAGCGCAATTCGGGAAAAGCCTTAGCAATTTTCCGAGATTCCGCTACTCGATCGACAGTCTCGCAGAGTGCGCCTCGAAGTGTGCTATGTTCGCCTTGAGGCATGGGTTTCTGAAGGATTTCTCCCTCAAGAAATTCTGAGGCTGGTTCAGTTTCAGCAAGTTTGAGGAACTCCTCTAAAGCGGGTTTGGCTTGCACGATCGCATTCATGGAACAATTCTCTCGATTCGAGAGAAACAAGAAAGAGGCACATGACAATTATAGGCGATCGATCGAACCTCGTATTATTGATCGTCCTCAAATAATTCCAGCCGTTGACATCAACGGAATTGAAAGAAGCTGACAGCCTAAAAGGTGGTTAGTTGCCCCATCATCAACTGGTACTGGAAGATTTTGGGGTAACTCGTACAGATTGTCATTTTTCAACATCAAAACGCCTCGTACAACCACCAATTAGCAATTACCAATTAGCAATACTAATTATTTATAATTGACAATTCGAGCAAAGCTCGCAGCTTCCAAACTCGCACCGCCTACCAAAACCCCATCAATCTCAGGCATCGCCATAACTTCATCAATATTCTCACCTTTGACAGAGCCGCCGTACTGAATCGGCACGTCAGGATTAGTCAATTTAGAGCGAATCAAACCAATAACTCGGTTAGCTTCCTTCGTTTCGCAAGTATCGCCAGTGCCGATCGCCCAAATCGGTTCGTAAGCTATTACTAAGTTATCTTGGTCAACACCAACCAAATCTTGGGCCAACTGAGAGAAAATGTGAGCTTCAGTTTCCCCTCCATCCCGCTGCTGCTTCGTCTCTCCCACGCACAGAATCGGAATTAAACCGTATTTTTGAGCAGCTTTCAGGCGCAAATTCACCGTTTCGTCAGTTTCCCCAAAATATTGACGGCGCTCGCTGTGGCCTACGATGACGTAGCGAACCCCAATTTCTGCCAACATTAGCCCGGAAATTTCGCCAGTAAAAGCTCCCGACTCTTCCCAGTGAACATTCTGAGCACCTAGTCTGATCCGGCCGCCGTGAAGGTTTTTCGAGAGGGCGCTCAAATCTGTGAAAGGAACGCAAAGCACGACTTCCCGTTCCTCTGGGGTTTCCGTCAAGCAGGACATGAATCCTTGAAGAAACTCTAGGGATTCTGCCCTAGTTTTGTACATTTTCCAGTTGCCAGCTATAACAATTTTACGCACTATTTTTTAAAATCCTTGTCCTTACAACGCAATATATAGTCTAAAGCTTTAGGGTACATTTCGATCCCTTATCAAAAAAATGGGTCTCAAACCCCGTATTTTAAGACGGCTTTACATTTAGACTGTCCTGTGTTACCATAGTATCACTGGTTTGGTAAAAAAATGTTAAAAGCCTTCAAGTACAGAATCTATCCGACAAGTGAGCAATCTGTTTTGCTTGCCAAGTCGTTTGGATGTACTAGATGGTTCTATAACTATGCCCTCAACTTAACGTCTGAAACTTACAAGCAAACGGGCAAGGGGTTAAGCAGAAATGAAATAATCAAACTTCTACCCTCCCTGAAGAAAGAGTATGAGTGGTTGGCTGAAGCACCGTCACAAGTATTACAGCAAGCTGCTTTAAATCTTTCTAGTGCTTTCCTTCACTTCTTCGAGGGTAGGGCCAAATATCCCAACTTCAAAAAGAAACAAAACAGACAGTCTATTAGATTTCCTCAAGGTTGTAAATTAAAAGATGATACATTGAAACTGCCTAAGATTGGTGAGGTTCGTTGTAAAGTCTCACGACAACCAGAGGGTACTCTAAAGTCTGTTACAGTTTCAGTTAATCCATCGGGGGAATACTTGGCGGCTTGCCTCTATGATAATGGCAAAGACTCACCTAAGAAATCAACAGAAGGAAAAGCCATTGGCATAGACGTGGGAGTAACTCACTATGCTGTTACATCCGATGGAACCAAACATGGAAATCCCAAATACTATCGAAAGTATGAAAAGAGATTAGCGAAGAGACAAAAACAATTAAGTCATAAGCTTAAAGGGTCAGGCAACCGCAATAAAGCTAGGGTTAAAGTTGCCAAAGTTCACGCTAAGATAGTTCGATGTCGCGAAGATTTTCTGCACAAACTAAGTCGTAAATTAGTTGACAAAAACCAAGTCATAGTTGTCGAAAATCTAGCAGTTAGAAACATGGTTCAAAACCACAAACTAGCTAAATCTATCAGTGATGCTGGTTGGGGACAATTCTGCACCATGTTGAAGTACAAGTCTGAGTGGGCAGGAAAAACCTACATCGAAGTAGATAGGTTCTATCCCAGTTCTAAGACTTGTAATAACTGTTTAAATCGCGTGGATAGCTTGAGTTTGGATGTTCGTAGTTGGCAATGTCCTAAATGTGGAGAAAACCATGATAGAGATATTAATGCTGCTAAGAATATTCGAGATGAAGGTTTACGAATTTTGACGGCAGGGCATACCGTTACTGCTTCGGGAGGGAGAGTAAGACCAAGTAAAGGCACTGCTTTTACAAGGCATCTCCCTGTGAACGAAGAATCCTAGCCCTTTGGGGCGGGGAGTGTCAATGCCCAAACTCGATGCGAGCTTGGTCAACTAAGTCAATGGTGATGACTTCTGTTTCGGCTTCGCGGGCCAATTGCTCGATGCGGACGCGGGCTTGTCCCCGGACAAAATAGGGAATATTTTTCAACTTGGCCTTGGCTTCGGGCGTCCATTTTAAATCGTCTGAGAATTCGGAATCTGGCATGGCGTATTGGTCGATCGACTGCAAGCGCTCAGTTTGCTATATTGAAAACAGCCTGTATGACTGAATTTACCATGTTCGGGCGCGGGCGATCGAACTGGGCTTGACTCGGCGGTTAAAACCGAGACTCTACACAAACAAAGCTAACCGTAGCTAACCGTAGGGTGCGTCAGGGGCCCCGAATCCTCGATCGGGCGACGAAAACATTCAGCCCCCTGACGCACCCTACAATAACTGCCCAAAAGAAATAGCCGCCACAAAGACGATGATTGGGGAGTGAGCGGTATGTGCTTGTTAAGCAAGACAACAAATCGATGGAGCCACCGAGAGGTTATCTTTGAGAATCAGAAGTTTCTGCTGCGGCTCGTCTCAACCGTTAGACAGCCAGATTCCCTGTTAAACTATAAGAAAGACTGTCTCAGTTGAGACCTCCTTAATAATGTCTGAGAAAAATTTGTTATCTGAAATTACTCACTGCCCTCATGCACGGAAATGTCTAGAAGATCCTTCTACAGAAAATCCCTGCCGTGACATAGTTAATTCTCAAAAATCGCTCGATTTAGACAAGTTTCAAATACCTGAACCTTGGAGTGGACAGATCGAGCAAGCGTCTATTCTTTTTTTGAGTTCAAATCCATCAATTGGTTCTGATGAAGTCTACCCCACTTGGTGTTGGTCAGATAACGATATAAACAATTACTTTAATTATCGTTTTGGAGGAGGGCAAAAGGATTGGATTATCAATGGTAAACAATCCTTGATGAAGGATGGGACATATAGTCGTGCTGTTAAGTTTTGGGCAGCAGTCCGTAAACGTGCGATTGAATTATTGCAACGGGATGTTAATCCAGGAATTGATTATGCTCTCACCGAAATAGTACATTGCAAATCTCATTCTGAAATTGGCGTAGAACAAGCTCAGGCTCAATGCGTAAAAGCCTATTTATTGAGGACTTTAGAACTATCAAGAGCAAAAGTTATTGTGGTTCTAGGAGCTCCTGCGCGCCAAGCGATCCAAAGTCAATTCAATATTTCCTCAACAGCTTCGATATCCGAGTCCATTAAAATCGGGGACTATGAGAGATTTTTTGCTTTTCTTCCACATCCAAATGCGCGAATGCCTCGTTCTTTTATTAAGTGCTTACAGGATGATGAACTTGAAAGTCTACGTGCTTCTTTGCGATAGCATCAAATCATAGGGAGAGACACGGGCAGTCGCACAAGCCCATCTACACCAAGCGTCGCAAGTCTATCGGTGAAGTAATGCTGTAGAAAATAGCGATCGCTAAACCTATTGATATTACTCGTTAAGCAATCTTTGCCACAATACCGCTTAGAAAAACCTAGGCAAACCTGGGTAAGCTCTGCGGTATAAGCTTTAAACATTCTTTCTTAGCGCTTACGCTTCCTCTCTGGTCGAGGTTGACCAAGAAACTCCAGTTAAAAACGCTATAATAATCACAACGACGTGATATTTTAGCGGAACGTTTGATATTTTTATTTAGTTGGTTCCACTCGCGACCTACGTGCTTTTCCGAGTTCACCTCAGAATAGGCGGTTAAGGAGCGAGGTATTTTTTCACCTAATTTCATAGCCCTACGAGCAATTACCAGTGCAGCCGATTCGTCACTGGCTAAGCCATACATTCTTAAATATTTTACCAATCCAATAATACTGGAATAAGCCGGGTTAACTGCAATCAACTCAATTCCACGATTCAACAAAATAGAACAGAGTTGTTTGTAGAACTCACTGTATGCCCAGCCCGACAGCATCCGGGCATATTTTCTACCTTTCTCTCCCAGTGATTGCTTTTTTGTTGAAAAATCAAGTTCTTCACAAACCACGGGACATTCAAATTCCGTGGCTTTCGTTGCTAGTTGCAGGCAAGCATCAACAATCTGAGCTTGTTGCTTGCCGTTAGGTAAGCCCATCTGCAATGGAATCTGCCCTTTGGCTTTGAGATTTCCTTCAGTATCGACATAAGCCCAGCCAACAGAGCCGGGATTCATATCGATACCAATGCAACCGTACATTCTCCCTCTAGAAACTTGATTCACAGGATTTGGGGTAAACTGCACGGCAATAACCCACTTTCCGTTCTTGCGATAGAAATGCCAGGTATACGCCCCGCATTCTGGTAGCCTATTTATGTTGCGATTGAAATCACCAACCTCAGAAGACACGGTTTTTCCAAATCGTGATTCTAAATATTTGGGGACTCTAAAAGTTATTTTTTTCCCATTCCACTGGGAGACTTGATTGCCGAAAGACTCGTCTTTAGAGCCGACGATAAAAATATCCCCGTTAGGGATGAAAACTTTGATTGGCTTGACCCTTAAGTGTTTAATTCTGTTAGCCAACAGAGTCAGTTTGCGCTTCTTATTGTGTATTTGAAAGCGTAAGTTATGCCAATTTGTAGACTTATACTGGAGCGAGCAGGCTATGGGGAAATTGCAGCCCGTTTTCGAGTTTTGCCATTTTTTCTTGGCATAAAATTTACGAGCTAATACCAGTTTGCGTTCGGTTTTTTTGAGCCACGCACTAATAGATTTAATCTTTCCTTCAATAGTTTTTATGTGTAGAATCCTGTGTTCTTTAGCGCCGTCTACACGACCTTTGGCGGAGCTAATTACGCCATTTGCGTGGCGCTTATTGATGCCATAGGTTTGCTGTAGGTGCGTGTTCCAGTCAGATTTCTTGAAGTCTGTATTCAAGAGTAAGTGGTTGACTGTTTCAATGCTTGCAGCCCTAAAGATTGGGGCGTAAGCTTCTAAGAACATCTCGAAATCTGTAAATCCTAGTTCGTTAAGCTCATTCGTTGGCGTAGGCAAGCCTTTGCAATAAGTTAGGGTAGCCATTGATTCGACCTCTCAATGCGGTTGTATCTTTGTATATTAATTGCTTCGCGCAGAATTCGCAAGATTTTGAATGAGTTCTTTATTTCCGAAACGTTGCTGGCGAGGTCTTCTTCAAAGGTTGCGTCTTTTTTCGCTCAAAATCACCAATGCTAATCAGTCTGTTCATTAATTTACCGAGAATCTAGTTCCTAAATCCTAGGTAAATCTAGGTAAACTGTCAACTGTAGCCTACCCTCACTTCTTCCTGATCCAACTCAATCCCCAATGAATATAGAACAAGTAGATGCACCCTGATGACAACCTTCGGCTTTAAGCTGAAGGTTTTTTATTATATCACCAACTCTTCAAAGTGATTCAAACATTGCTGAAAAATCTGGTAACGCCGCACACTCTTCCTCAAATGCTTCCGCATCCCCCACATCTTCAACCTCGTATTGCATAATGCGGCCAGGGGACTGTTAGCTAACCTACAATAACTCGGGGAGGACAACACTAATGACTGATGACTGATGACTAATGACTAATGACTGATGACTGTTGACTGTTGACTGTTGACTGTTTTTAGTGGTCAGTGGTTATTTGTTAATTATTAGTTGTTCGTTCTAATTACCAATAAGAACTAACCAATAACTACTAACTACTAATGACTAATGACTAATGACTAATGACTAATGACTAATGACTGTTGACTATTGACTGCTGACTAATCGGAATCTCGATCGCAAACTCAGTACCTTTGCCCAATTGAGAACTACACTTAAAAACACCGCCGTGTTTCTCTACCACAATTTGGTAACTAATTGAAAGTCCCAATCCAGTACCTTTTCCCACCGGCTTAGTGGTGAAAAAAGGGTCAAATATTCGTTGTATCATAGATTCCGAAATTCCCTTGCCGCTGTCAGAAATCCGAATCACCACACTAGGAACATTGCCAGGAAGTTGACCGACAGCAGTAGAGATTATAATTTGAGGAGTCACAGATTGGCGATCGAGACATTTGTCCGACTCCAAAGCATCGATCGCATTTCCGAGTACATTCATAAACACCTGATTCAACTGTCCGGCATAACACTCAACCAGAGGCAAAATGCCGTACTCTTTAACTAGCACAATATTTTCACTGTCAGGATTAGACTTCAGCCTGTGCTGCAAAATTAACAGCGTGCTGTCAATACCTTCGTGAATATCAACCGCCTTCATTTGACTTTCGTCCAGACGAGAGAAATTTCTCAAAGACAGAACAATTTGACGGATGCGATCTGCTCCCACCTTCATCGACGATAGCAATTTCGGCAAATCTTCCAGCAGAAATTCCAAGTCAATTTCTTCGGTCAATTCAGCAATCTCAGGACTAGAATCTGGATATTGCTGCTGGTAAAGTTCCAGCAAACTCAGCAAATTTTCAGTATAATCACTGGCGTGATTGAGATTTCCGTAAATAAAATTAACGGGATTGTTAATTTCGTGAGCAATGCCGGCCACCAGTTGCCCCAAACCCGACATTTTTTCAGTCTGAATCAATTGAGCTTGAGTTTGCTGCAAATCCTTTAAATTTTGAGCTATTTGTGCTGATTGCCGTCTAGTTTCAGCCAGCAAATCGGCTTGTTGGATAGCTACGCCCAACTGATTGGCAATTTGAGCTAAAAACTTAACTTCTGAACTTTCCCAGCAGCGGGTTCCTGAATGTTGATAAGCTGCGAGCAAACCCCAAAGTTCTTGTCCTACAAAAATCGGGGCGATCGCATAAGCCTTCACCTGAAATTGCTCTAAAATATCAACATGACACTCCGAGTGACCGGCTTGGTAGATATCCTCAACAGCTAGAGTTTCATTATTGCGATACCTGCCGCCTCGGTTTGACTGCAAACAAGTATCTTGCCAAACCGTATTGATACCTTCTCCTACCAATTTTATCCAGCCATCTTTGACAAACTCAGCAACATATTCGCCGCTCCAATCAGGATTAAAGCCATAGACAGCAATTCTATCGACTTGCATAAACTCACAAACTTCTTGAGTTGCCGTCTTAAAAATCGCGTTGATATCGAGAGATTCTCGAATCTTGGCTACCACTTCAAACAGTATCCGCTGTTGCTCGGCAGCCCACTGGAGATCGATCGTTTGCTGGCGCGTTTGAGCGAGCAAATCTGCTTGTTCTAATGCTACGCTCAACTGAGCTCCGACTTGCGTAGCAAACTGAATTTCGGAAGTGTTCCAATCCCGCGAACCGCTGCACTGGTGGACGCACAGCAAACCCCAAAGTTCGCTGCCATTCATCAGCGGCACAATCACTTGAGCTTTAATTTGAAATTGAGCTAAAATAGCAGCGTGGCAGTCTGAAAGTCCCGCATTTTCGATGTCAGGCAGCACTTGAATGCGTCCCTGACTGTATTTATTCGCGTAGTTTTCGCCAAAACATCGATCGCGAATTTTTACATCAATTGCCGAACAAAAACCAGGCAAAACATCTTCGGTAATAAATTCGCCTTCATTAAACTTTGAACTGCGGTCAAAGCGATAAACCCCAACTCTGTCTGCATTTAAAATCCGCCGCAGTTCTGTAGTTGTAGTGCGAAAAATTGTATCTAAATCGAGAGATTCTCGAATTTTAGCAACCACCTCAAACAGTATCCGCTCCTGCTCGGCTGCCCGCTGCAAATCAACTGCTTGCTGCTGAGTTTGAGCGAGCAAATCTGCTTGTTCTAGGGCGATGCTGAGCTGAGCGGAAATTTGGGTAACAAACTGAATTTCCGAAGATTCCCAGTTTCGGGGAGCCGAACACTGGTGCACGCACAGCAACCCCCAAAGGTCGTTGCCTTTCATTACCGGTGCAACTAAAGTAGCTTTCACCTGAAATTGATCTAATATTTGCCGAAAACAATCTGGGAGTCCGACTTGTCTGATATCGGGCAGTGCGTGAACTCGCCCCCTAGAGTAGAGCTGGGCGTATTTTTCTCCAAAGCAACGATCGTGTACTTTAACTGCCATTGCTGACAGAAAATCTGGCAAAACATCTTCGGCAACAAATTCGCCATCCTTAAAATCCGACGCGGGATCGAAGCGGTAAACCCCAACGCGATCGGCATTTAAAGCCCGCCGCACTTCCTGGGACATCGTACTAAAAATCCTGTTCAAGTCTAGGGATTCCCGCATTTTTGCCACGACTTCAAACAGCACTCGCTGCTGTTGGGTCAACTGCTGCAGTTGATCCGTGCGCTCTTGAACTTGATTTTCTAAATTAACATTAAGTTCTTCTATTTTTTGGTGAAGCTGTGAGTGGTGAATTGCCTGAGAAAAGTTAATGCTAAAAGTTTGTACTAATTCAATTTCTTCTGGATTCCAGTCACGAACTTGAGCAATTTTTGACTCTTTCCACATTTCAAAAGATATCCGACATTGGGCGAGCCGCCCGTCGGCATCTAACTGTCCGGCCCAGAGAGTTTCGGTGTCAAATTCTTCTCGAAAAATGCTCAAGTAACCGAATATTTGCTGGCTGGTTCTGAGGGGTACGATTAAAATGCTGCGAATTTTGGTCGATCGAAATGCAGGTTGCAGGCTTCTCAAACTGCTAATTTTGTACAAGTCGGGAATTGCCCAAACTTGTTGTTCGCCGGATTTAAAATATTCGTGCCAGACGCTGTATTGCTCTACCTGCTGGTATTTTGCCGAAATTTGCATTCTCGGCCCGGAGCCGCAAGTGTAGACTTTGAGTGTGGGAGTGGAATTGTCCGAGTCTGGATGTAAACTGGTGATTTTGCTGCTGTCGAAAATGCAAAGCCTGCCGCCGGCTCCGCCTAGTGCAGCTACACATTCTGCCAACGCTGCTTGCAGTTCCATCGCGGGCTGGGAGTGCAGGGCGGCGGCGACGCGGTTGATGGCAGCTTCCCGCTGAGCTTTCGCTTGGCTTCGGGCGAGGAGGGCTGATTGGGCTATGGCTGCGCCGAGCTGATCTGCGACCATCTGAACGCCTTGCAGTTCGTCTTCTGTGACACTCCGGGATTTGGAGTGGTGAGATACCAACAACCCCCAGAATTCTGCGCCGTGAAAAATTGGTAATACTAAGGAAGCTTTGACGCCGAGTGCCGTCAAGTATTCAGCGTGGCAGGGGTCGATCGGCCTGTACCGCACTTCGTCGGGCAGCAGTTGGCCCGAAACCGCATCGCGGCGGGGACTTTGGCCTAGCAGCCCGGAATCGATATCGGCGATCGATCGCACTTGTAGTTGCGCGAACAGTTGGCGGGCTTCAGGGGGAATATCGTCTGCTGGAAAATGCAGTCCCAATAAAGATGGCAAGCGGTTGCCGTTAATTGATTCGGCAATCACTTCACCGCTGCCGTCGCTATGAAATTTGTAGATTTTTACTCTGTCTGTTCCTAAGAAAAATTGAACTTCGGCTGCTGTGGCGCTGAGAATTTCTGGCAGTTCTAGGGAGCGGCGAATGCGGTTGACAATGCGCGAGAGCAAATTTGCTCGATCGTAGTTCACCTTGACATTTTCGATTTTTAATGAGTCCATTATTGATTTTTTGCTTTCCCAGCAATAACAGTAAGCGGCTCAAAAGTTTTGTGCGTGTTTAAAAAATTGGCAAGCACAGCCATTTAATAAAATATGAATATCCCGCGATAGTCGATGAGTTTTGTACCCTTAGCAAGCTGCCTTCAAACTGTAACTTCTCATTACAACTTTCAACTTTGTACAATTAAAACTTTTCTAGTTTAAATATAAACTTTGTAGAGCCTGCGTTGCAAGGTGTTCACCCGAACTCTTGAGAATTGTCAAGTTTTAAGAATTGCACAGTCACTCAGAGAAAGGTCGTTCGACCTTTCTCTGCGCTTGTTCTAGATATTTACTCAAAAATAAGCTCCTGCCGCGCGAGCAGGAGCTTTTTTTGACTAGACCATCAAATCAACACAAGTTCGATCGATTAGTCTAAGTCTGGCATAGAAAGTACCGCTTCATTTTCGCGATCGATACCCTTCTCAAAACCAGCAACAGCAGCGCGAGCGCGACCCGCGTGCCACAAGTGGCCGACCAAGAAAAAGAAACCCACCACAAAGTGGAAACAGGACAACCAAGAACGAGGAGACGTGAAGTTAAACGAGTTAACTTCAGTTGCCACGCCGCCCACAGAGTTCAAAGAACCCAAAGGAGCGTGAGTCATGTATTCAGCAGCGCGGCGAGCTTGCCAAGGCTGAATATCGTTTTTGATTTTGTTCAAGTCCAAACCGTTAGTACCGCGCAAGGGTTCCAACCAAGGGCCTTGGAAATCCCAGAAACGCATCGTTTCACCGCCGAAAATGATTTCGCCAGTAGGAGAGCGCATCAGGTACTTACCCAGACCGGTAGGGCCTTGTGCAGAACCGACGTTAGCACCCAAGCGCTGGTCGCGGATCAGGAAGGTCAAAGCTTGTGCTTGAGAAGCTTCCGGGCCCGTCGGGCCGTAAAATTCGCTAGGGTAAGCAGTGTTGTTGAACCAGACAAAACAGGCAGCGATAAAGCCCATGAGGGACAAAGCGCCCAAGCTGTAGGACAGGTAAGCTTCACCAGACCAGATTAAGGCGCGGCGAGCCCAGCCGAAAGGCTTGGTCAAAATGTGCCAAACACCGCCACCGATACAAATCAAGCCGAGCCAGATGTGACCGCCGATGATGTCTTCCATGTTGTTGACGCTGACAATCCAGCCTTCGCCACCAAAAGGAGAACGAGTCAAGTAGCCAAGAATCACAGCCGGGTTGAGAGTTGGGTTCGTGACAATACGCACGTCGCCGCCGCCTGGAGCCCAAGTGTCGTAGACACCGCCGAAGAACATGGCTTTAGCAACCAGCAACAAGCAGCCGCCACCCAATAAAATCAGGTGATAGCCGATGATGTTGGTCATTTGGTTTTTGTCTTTCCAGTCGTAGCCGAAGAACGAAGAATATTCTTCGAGAACTTCCGGGCCGCGAATGGCGTGATAAATGCCGCCCAAACCGAGAACAGCAGATGAAATCAAGTGAAGAACGCCGACTACGAAGAACGGGAAGATATCAATGACTTCACCGCCGGGGCCGACGCCCCAACCCAAAGTAGCTACGTGGGGCATCAAAATTAGCCCCTGTTCGTACATGGGCTTTTCTGGGATAAAGTGAGCGACTTCAAACAAAGTCATTGCTCCAGCCCAGAACACGATCAAACCAGCGTGAGCGACGTGCGCGCCCAGCAGTTTGCCTGAGAGATTGATTAAACGAGCGTTGCCAGACCACCAAGCGAACCCGGAGGATTCTTGGTCGCGACCGCTTACGTAAGAATTAGAGAGCGTTACCACGCGGTAGAACCTCCAACGATTTTAGATTTTGGATTTGGGCTTTTTTCTTCCTGGGGCGGGCGCGGTAATCCTGCGCTCGCCCCAGGAATAGGAATTTGGATTTCTAATGTGAATTTAAAAAACTTAAATTAATCTGAAATCCAAATCCTGATTTTTTTAAAGTGCGTTACCGCGAGGCAGAACTTCTTCAGGGAAGATGAAGTTTTCGTGAGGTTGGTCTGTTGGAGCCATCCAAGCACGAATGCCTTCGTTAATCAGAATGTTCTTAATGTAGAACGTTTCAAACTCAGGATCTTCAGCCGCGCGCAATTCTTGGGAAACGAAGTCGTAGGCGCGCAGGTTTAAAGCTAAACCGACGATGCCAATGGAACTCATCCACAAGCCCGTGACGGGTAC
>NZ_JBARVX010000270.1:0-7748 GCF_049646505.1 Microcoleus sp. | reverse complement strand
AAGCTGTACGATGAAGTGAAAGAAGGCAAAGTCGATGCCGGTTGGTTGGAGAAGGTCGAAGAGATTGACAACATCTTCCCCGAAATTAACTATCGCGTTTATCGATCGCTTTAATATCAAGTCTGGTAGCACCAGACTTGTATTATTTCAAGTTTTGTAAGGGCTCTTCGCGCCTGAATATTTGATAATTATCGACAAATTCTATCAACCCGCCCAACCCTTACCAGTCCGCTCTTACTTCCAGCCAATTCCCAACAAATTAAAACCCGCCAGCGCGGGTTTTTTTATGGACAAAAAGATAGCACGTTTTTATGTCCGCGCCCAAGCTTGCTACTCAACATTTCACCGCAACTCTCAGTCAGAGAACGGGAGTAGGGGAGAACGGGAGCGAGGCAGAAGGGGAGTGTGAAAAAATTTTCCTTCTTCTCTCGAACCTCGAACCTCAGCATCCGTTGCATCCTTGACATCCCGTACATGGGGGCCTACGCCGAACTTCACGCTTGACTTTTGCTAAACCGGCTCTAGTTCATCTTCAAAAAACCAAGTCGCAAAACCGTCAAACTTCACAATCACGCCTACTCCACTGCCGTCAACCATTCTGAATCCGTCAACAGTGCCGACGGGATTCTGCTTGATCTTGCCCACGATATTTGCAGGTATCCGATCTCTGAGACGGCGCACCTTAACTCTCTGACCTACTTCTATTGCCACTGAAATTGTTCTCCTGCTCTATATAAGCTCTATACAAGCGTCCATTTTACAGTTTGGCGGACTCGATCGAACAGCAACAGCAGCAGACCGATCGCTCCAGACGATTTTTCGATCGAAATTTCCACCAACTTTTCCGAAAAGACGGTATTCTAGTCGGAGTTGCTCGATCGCGAGCGCCGACTTGCTACGCTTCCACAGCAGCAAGCTTCACTCGCCAGACCCAGCCGCACCGCTACCGATAATTATTTTTTATTGCTTAGCAAAAAGAATCTTTTTATTAACTGCCACAATTACAGTATTTCTCCCCAATTATTCATCCTTCCGGCAGAATGCAAAAAGCATTCATCAGCAGTAATAAGTTATATATTGGCTATATATAAATACTCGTTCTATAACCTTGACATTCGCGCAATATCCTGCTGGAAAAGACTTAGAGTCTGGTATGCTAAATTTGCTGTATGTCAGAATTTAGTAAACCTGCAGGTTGTAACAGTTTACTAAAATTTGATAACAAACAGAAGATTTAATGCTAAAGTTTAATGCTGAGAAAGCTTATTTTTTTTGCTGTTTGAGATCGAAAAAAAAGTGGAACGATTGCCGGATTAAGGAAGTCTAATAAAGGAAATGAAGTTGAGGAACTTCAACATGACAAAATTGAAATTATGAAGAAAATTTTTACGTGCTGGCGATCGAGCAAAATTGGGATCGGAAGTTTGTCCTTGGCTGTGCTGGCCTGTCTGCCGGCATGGAGCCCGGCGATCGCCAATCCGCCCTCTCCATCCCCCAAACAGCAGTCAAACCTTACTAAAATTGTCTCAGCTCCTCGACCGCCAGCAAAGCCGATCGACTCAAAATATCGAAAAAATCCGGCAGAATCGGCGGCGAATCCATCCCCAGCAGCAACCACAAACGCTCAGGGAACATCGGCCCGACGATCGCTCCAAATTACAGAAATTCGCGGTAAAGTCAGCTTTAAAGGGCGGCAGGCAGCCGCGGGCGATCGGCTCGAAGCTCTCGGAGACGAAATCATCACCGGCGCAGATTCCACAGCCAGGATCGCGATCGACAACAACATCGGCATCGTGGAAGTTGCCGAAAACACCGCAGTCAAAATATCCAATTTGTCTGGTAGTGCAGAGGGCGAAAAAGAGACAGCCATTTTTGTCAGCAGGGGGCGAGTCAGGTTGTCGATCGGCAAAACTGCTGCTGCAACTCCCGCAGCCAACACATCAACAACGATCCCGCCGAACCAAATTGCCGCCCTCAATACCTTCAGCGGACTCGGAAATTCGATTCAAATTGCCCAACAAAAAAAATCTGCCAGAACCGCCCCTGTCAGGGTAGAAACCCCCGAAGGCGTGGCAGGAGTCCGCGGCACTTCCTTCGGTGTCAGCGTCATCGACGGCAAAACCTCAGTCGAAACTATTGAAGGTGCCGTCGCAGTATCCGGGAGCACCGACTCAGAAGTCATTGTCAACGGCGGCAGCGCGACGACAGTTTTCTCTCAATCTCCTCCCGCGCCCATCTCGGCGAGCCCTCGCCTAGCGGAACTCAAAGTCCGCAGTTTGTTCAGACTCAGCGGCAATATCTATCGCCTCAGCGGTCAAATTAACCCGATCGACATAATTTATGTCAACAACGAAGCGATTAAGATCGATCGAGAGGGCAAATTCAAGATCCAAGGGGTTTTACCTCCCAGCCGCCGCCTCAACATCGTAGTCCGATCCCCCTCCGTCAGAGAACGGCATTACAGCCTTGCAGTTCCTTAAACAACCTATCTAGCTGTAAGGATAGCCCAGCAGCTAATGACAGATCAAAGATTGGATCGCGCGCGCGATCCTTTTTTGTTATAGTAATCGGCGACGATTGGCTGGATTATTTCGTTTGCGGGCGGAGAATTTCGCGGTGAATCTGTGCAGTCAAAATAAAGAAACTTTGCGCGATCGCTTTTTCCTTGCGGTATTGTAAAACAATATGACGGTAAATCTTCTCGAACCTCGGACTCAAATGTCAATTATTGTGTCAAATTAATTGCATGAAGTTCAAAAAATTGATTGAGCATCTCAAACATCAACCGATCGCCCTCCGGCAATATATAATCACAAATCCTCCCTGGATGACAGGCGCTGTAGCAGGCCTAATTTCTGTAACCATGCTGCACTTGGGAATCTGGAAACCCCTAGACTATTTGGGATACAAAATGCTATTTCAAATTCGACAATCGGGATTTTTGCCAAATCCGGGGTGGGATGCGAGAATTGCCGTAATTGCGATCGAACCCCAAAGCTTGCAGGAATACGGTAAATTTCCTTGGCCGCGCAATCGCTACGCCGAACTGCTGCAGGCGCTCAAAAAATCTCCCCCCACAGCAGTTGGCTTCGACATTCTTTTTCTCGATCCGAGTCCGAAAGATGATATTTTAGCGGAGGCAATCGCCGCCAACGGCAAAGTTGTACTTCCGAGAACCACCAAAGAAGAACCAGTAGCATCTTTAAAAGCAGCCGCCGCCGGTGTCGGACACATCGTGCACGAACCCAACAGCGACGGAATTAGCCGCGATTCAACAATGTTTCTGGGATCTATTCCTAATTTCGGTTTAGCAATGGCTCACAGGTATAATGCTGCTAACCCGCAAAACCCTGTATTGCTGCCGCAGCCAGAAAATATGCAAGACCAAAAAGTCTGGATTAACTGGCCGGGGAAAACAGACAATCTACCAACCTACGCTTTTGTTGATGTTGTAGAAGGTAGAATTCCTGAAAATGCTTTAGCAAACAAATTAGTCTTAGTCGGCTTCGTCGCTACGGGTGTTGACCAGATATCTACACCTCTCAACAAAACTACGGCTGGGGTTTATTTATATGCAGCGCTGCTTGACAATTTGCTCAATCAACGCTTGCTGCGGCGGCTGCCGGTACTGTTAGAATTTTTTTTATTGTTGGGAATTGGGCCGCTGACTGCTTTGGTTCTCGGAAAGCGAGGTGTTAAAGAGAGAATTGCGATCGCCCTCGGTTTACCTGTCGTTTGGATTGCCGCCGCTGCTGTATTATTTGGCTACTATTTTTGGTGGATTCCCATTGCCGCACCCATCGGCACCTTAATTTTATCGGGCACTGCTTTGCAACTGCGGGAACAATACGAAAAACAGCAGTTAATGAGGTTATTTGAAAAGCACGTCGCCCCCGAAACTGCTCAGCTTATTTGGAAGCGCAAAGCGGAGATATTTGAACAGGGAGAACTCGAACCTCAAGAACTTACAGCAACAGTGCTGTTTATGGATATTCGCAGTTTTACTTCGATTTCCGAAAAAATGCCCGCGCGGGATTTGCTCACCTGGCTGAACAATTATTTGGAAGCGATGACCGACTGTATTATGGATCACGGCGGCGTTGTCGATAAATACATCGGCGATGCAATTATGGCAGTTTTTGGCGTGCCTTTTTGCCACACAGAATATCCAGAAATTCAACAAGATGCTTTGAATGCAGTTGCAGCTTGCATCGCCATGCACGAAAAGCTGCACGAAATCAACCTGAAGCTGAGAATTGAACGCAAACCTTTAATTAAGTTTGGTATTGGTTTGCATACCGGACAGTTAGTTGCCGGTAGCGTGGGCGGTTCCCGGCGTTTGAATTATTCTGTGATCGGCGATGCTGTCAACGTAGCCGCTAGATTGGAGGCGATGAATAAGGAAATTGTTTCTGATAGTCCTTTTAATTTGTTGGTGACGGGGAGGACTTTTGCTTACGTGCGCGATCGCTACGAAGGCAAAAAAGTAGGATCGATTCAATTGCGGGGTAAAAAAGAAGAGACAGTGGTTTATGCTATTTTGGGCGAAAAGCAAGAGTTAGCAGTTAGTAGTTAGTAGTTAGTAGTTATTAGTTATTGGTTATTGGTTATTGGTTATTGGTTGTTAGTTATTAGTTGTTATATCAAATCCGGTAACATCGGAATGATTCAGATATATATTCTCGGACTCTGTGTACTCTGTGTTCTCTGCGGTTAAATCATTCCGATGCTACCGAAAACGATATTAGTTAGTAGTTATTAGTTATACCAATTTCATAAAGTTATGCTACTACTGAAAGTTTGACTCCCCCCCTTTACAAGGGGGGGTTGGGGGGTGTAATATCTAGCGCTATTTTATGAATTTGGTATTATTAGGAATGAAAAATTAGTAAAAATCACTCCTTGACAAGCTCTGGTAATATGAGGGAATAGTCGATGTTCAATGGGATTATATTTAGACATATAGCCTTTCTCAGAAAGATGAGGTACTGTGTGGCATAGGCCTCCGCGGCCAAACCGGGCATAAGGCATACCTCACTTTTTTTACAACCGCTATAATGAGCAGTTATGAGTTCAATTTCGATTTCATCTGCTAATACCAAATTTATAAAATAGCGCTACATATCTACCCCCCCAACCCTCCCTTGTAAAGGGGGGGAGTCAAACTTTCGCTAGTAGCATAACTTTATGAAATTGGTATAACTTTTGTAAATCTTGTTTAAAGATACAATGATTAGAATTATTGCTGCCGCCACCATCACACCTCGCTAAAATCGAATTGGCATTAGGGTAGGCGGTTTTTCCATAATTGTTCCACCAGTGTTTGATGGATTCACAAGCAAATTCACTGGTATTCTTACTGTCACCTAATGTTACATAACCTCGATTGTTTTTGGGAATCGCAAATTCTATGTATAATCACTTTTCCGCCACCTAAACTCCAAAAAATATGGCAAGAAAGTAATAATAAATTTGGTTGTATAAAGAGTGTCGGGACGAGACAAATCACCTAAAACTTTTTTTTGGCATCAAAACTAATAACGGGATTGCCTGCTTATTTATACTGTATGTCGAGCATAATATATCGATTCTCACAAAGGTGAGGTATGCTTTTAAGCCCGATGCTTTTAGGCCCTGCGCGGGCCGATGCTCTTCGGCCCTGCGCGGGCCGATGCCCGCGAGAGCACCTCATCTTTGTGAGAAAGGCTATATATCGATCGCTCTTATTCTTGATTTGCGATCGATTATTCAGCAAACCCTAGTTAGTTAACAGTTAACAGTCAACAGTCAACCAAACCATGAAAATCCGATCCGCAGTTGAAAGCGACTTGCCAGCAATTGTTCAAATATACAACGCAGCAATACCGGGCAGAATAGCCACAGCAGATTTAGAACCAGTCTCAGTAGAAAGCCGCCTCGCGTGGTACAGATCGCACCCTCCCAATTCCTGGCCGATTTGGGTAATGGAATCAGAACAAAATATTGTTGGCTGGCTGAGTTTTCAGCTTTTCTACGGACGCGCCGCCTATCAGCATACAGCAGAAGTTAGCCTCTACGTCGCGCCCGATCGCCAACGCTGCGGAATCGGACAAAAATTATTGCAATCGGCAATCGTGAGGAGTCCAGAATTGCAAATTAAAAGCCTGATCGGCATGATTTTTGCCCACAATCAGCCGAGTTTGAGATTGTTCGAGAAATTTGGTTTTCAGCAGTGGGGATATCTGCCGCAAGTCGCGGAAATTGACGGGGTTGAGAGAGATGTGATAATTCTCGGTTTGCGTTGTTTGTAGGGATTTCGGCGAGAGTCTTTCCGAAAGTGTCAACTTAAGATGAAAAATCTTTGTCAGTTGTGGCGGCATTTAATTTGTCTGTTAAAGGGCGATCGAACAATCATATCAATTCCGGTTGCACTCATACCGGAATTGTTGACTGTTGACTGTTGACTGTTGACTCGATTTTATTAGACCTCTTGCAACCGGAAACGATATCAGTGGGGCCCGCTCCACAAGACTTTAAATAAAAATTACCAGACAAATTAGATGCAGGCCAGCTTATCCGAAATCCGATCGCCCTCGCATCCCAAGCCGCTTTGATTAACTTGCGCCAAATAATTCAGCTTGGATGGTGGGTTGTGGGCCGCCGCTTTCCTGAGAAAGGGCGACACACCCAACGCCGGCGCGCCGGATTCGCCCCGGTATCCTTTCGATCGCCCCCAAACCACAACCCTGTGCGAGAATATACTTAGGCTCACCCAGAACCCGCCCGCACTTCGGTGACGAGAGTTTTAGCCCGATCGCCCCGCAATTGCCGATCGACACGGCAAACCCTCGAATCAGCAGTGTTGAACAGACATCTCCGATAATTGTTGTGGAGGGCATCTTGCTCCCTTACTGGCTTTTTCAGGAGAAGTATCATCACGTCTCCCGCCTCCAACCACCGGCTAAACTGTTGCGGCATTTAAATTGAATGTCAAAAAAAAAATCCCCTTCTTGTGGGGAGTAGGGGTTGGGCAGGAGAGCCCGCCCTGAACATACAATGTTTATTTGTCCGACAGCTTAGGCGTACAAATCAAATATTTAAACTGTATAATTGTAACAACAAATTACATATTTTTAATTTTTAATTCTCAAAATAACACTTTCCTAACAATCAAAAATATGCCTGAAATTCCTGTAGAAAGTTCCCCACTGTTTAACAACAGCATCAGCGAGCTAGAGCAGGCGGAATCAGCCCTCGAACTTGCTTGGAACGAACTCGAAAAACAAACAGTAGAAACTATAGCTGAACTCGCCAAATCCTGCCCAGTAAACGCACAGGCAATAGGCGATCGCTTTACTGAGACCAAGCAACTCTGCCAGGAGTTCAAAACCAAAATGAAACAAGCCCTCTCGCGGCTAGAATTTCATGTAGAAAACTCGCCAATGGCAGTTATAGAATGGGACAGCGAATGTCGGGCAGTGCGGTGGTCGGCAATGGCCGAACAAATATTTGGCTGGAGCGCAGCAGAAGTTATCGGCAAACACTGGCAGGAATGGTCAATTGTTTATCCAGAAGACGTCGATATAGTGTCTGCCGTCACGAATCAACTGTTTGAGAACAAAGAAGCCCGCAGCATTTGCCGCAACCGCAACTATACCAAAGATGGCTCGGTAATTTACTGCGAATGGTATAATTCTGCACTAATCGATGCAGAGGGAAAAGTAGTTTCAATTCTCTCTTTTGCCAGGGACATAACCGAACACCACCGC
>NZ_JBARVX010000269.1:0-34433 GCF_049646505.1 Microcoleus sp. | reverse complement strand
CCGATCGTCAGTTTATCACTCTCCGGCGATCGGTTGTGCATAATTAAGGCAACCAACACTTCGGACAGTTTTCAATCGCTAACGGTATAATCAGGGTTTCAGGCTTTCGTCAAGCTCGGATACAAACGGTAGAATGGCACTTTCAGGCTCTCATTCAAAAACTGTCCGAAGTATTGGGCAACTAAAGATGTGAAAATACTACACTGATGTGGGGGCGACATACCGGATATCTTGGAAATACCAAGGACTTTTGCCAGTGGGCCCAAAACAGTTAAAATATGCAGGCCCTGTCGAGCCAATGCTAAACAACCTACGTCTCAAATCTCCCCAGGCTAGTTGCCTAGTAGCACTGTGAGGGGGGCGACGCCATGCAACTCCGAAAAAAAACACTATTAATCATCGGTGCAGCTCTAATCAGCCTGATTCTGGTTCTCTATGCCACTGCATCAACTATTTTGCTGCACGATTTTCAAAATCTTGAGGCCCAGTACGTCCGCCAGGATGTGGCGCGGGCTTTGGATGCCCTAGATGACGACTTGTCGAATCTAGACACGATCGCCCAAGACTACGCCGAGTGGGACGATACTTACTCTTTTGTTGATACACAAAATGAGGCTTTTGTCAAGTCAAATTTCGTCGATTCGACATTTACTTCCTTGAGACTAAACTTGTTGCTGCTGCTGGACTCCAGCGGTCAGACGATTTTTAGCAAAGGTTTCGACCTGAAGTCCCAAACCGAAGTGCCGATTCCCGAAAACTTGAAACAGCACTTGATTGAGGCGCTGCTAGAACCCTCGACACCGCAGGGCGATCGCCTTTCGGGAAAAGCAGGCGTCATTACCCTCCCAGAAGCTAGGCTGCTAATTTCTTCGAGACCGATCGTCAACAGCAACGCGATCGGCCCGTCGCGCGGGACGCTGATCCTGGGACGCTACCTCGACAGCAGCGAAATCGGTTTGCTTTCGGAACTGACTCACCTGTCAGTGGATTTTCGATTGCCGAGTTTGGATTTTAAAGTGGGTTCTGCGAACTACTCCAAACCGGGCGCTAAGCCGATCGCCCGATCGAGCCTAGAGTTGGAAAATATCAAACTCAAAATTTCCAACCTCAAATCAGTAGAAATTTTAGTCGAACCAGTCAGCGACAACGTAGTCGCAGGATACGCGCTGATTCGCGACATCCGAGGCAACCTGGCTCTGCTGCTGCGAGTAGAGGCAGACCGGATCATCTACCGCCAAGGTCAGGCTACCTTGGGCCTGTTTACCCTATCAATACTGGCAGTAGGTTTAGTATTTAGCGCGATCGCCCTGCTGTTGCTAGAAAACTTAGTGTTGGCGAGATTGGCCGATTTAAGCACCAGCGTCAGCAACATCGGAGACAACGGAGACCCAGACTTGCGCGTTCATATGAGCGGAAAAGATGAACTCGCAAGCCTGGCCGGCGCCATCAACAAAATGCTAGAAGCCTTGGGCAATTCTCAAGTCGAACGCGAGGAAAGCGAAGACCGCTATCGGTTGATGGCCGAAAACTCAACCGACATGATCACCAGACACAACCCCGAAGGCGTGTTTCTTTACGTATCGCCCGCCAGCCAAGCTTTGCTCGGATACGAACCTTCAGAACTCGTCGGCGCGATCCCCAACGATTATTTTCACCCAGACGATTTAGAAACCATCGCCAAAGCTCACTCAAAAGTCCTGGCGCTTCCAGTTACTTACACCGTCAGCTACCGCATCCGCCGCAAAGACGGTAAATACATTTGGTTTGAAACCACCAGCCGCACGATCCGCGATCGGGAAACTGGTGCGGTGCAAGAAATTATCGGCATTTCCCGCGACATCAGCGTCCGCAAGCAAACAGAACAAGAACTGCGAGAAAGCGAAGCTGCAATTAAAGCTTTGTACCAAGTGATTTCGGCTCCCCGTACAGACCCGCAGGGCCTCGTCTCTACCTTTGATTTGCGCCTCCAAGAACTGCTGGTGATGGGATGCCGGCAGTTGGGTCTGTCCGTGGGAATTTTGTCGCGCATTCAAGGCGACAAATATCAAATCATGGCTGTTGAGTGTCCCGACGGGTCGATCGAGAAAGCACAAATCTACGACCTCGAAAAAACCTTTTGCGGGACTACAGTAATGGCAAAAGAACCGATGTACTTTGAATCGGCGAGGTTTGCGGCTTTGTGCTTCAACACCGACGATCCGGCATTCAACATCGAAGCGTACATGGGCATTCCGGTCGCGGTGACAGGTGAAGTTTACGGCACTTTGTGCTTCCTTTCTCCAACTCCTCTGACAGAACCGTTCCGAGTTGTAGACAGAGAGTTGGTGAAACTGATGGCTCAGTGGGTGGGAAGCGAACTAGAACGCCAGCAAACAGGCGTAGATTTGGCAAAAGCTCGCGACGAAGCACTGGCGGCTACCAAAGCCAAGAGCGAATTTTTAGCCACCATGAGCCACGAAATTCGCACTCCGATGAACGGAGTCATCGGCATGACCGGTTTGCTGTTGGATACCTGCTTAACTCGCGAACAGCGCGATTTTGTAGAAACTATCCGCAGCAGCGGCGATGCCTTGCTGACGCTGATCAACGATATTCTAGATTTCTCGAAAATTGAGTCGGGCAAATTGGACTTGGAGGAACATCCGTTTGACATCCGCTCTTGCATTGAGGAATCTCTTGACTTGGTAGCTACCAAGGCGGCACAAAAAAAACTGGAATTGGGTTACTTGATCGATCGCTCGGTACCGACAACGGCGATCGGCGACAGCGCCCGCTTGAGGCAAATTTTAATCAACTTGCTCAGCAATGCTGTTAAATTTACCGACAGTGGAGAAGTGGTGGTTTCGGCAACGGCAAAAAAAGTTTCAGTGCGGACAAATCCTCAAGAACCGCCAGCAATTAATGGCGAACCGCTAGCAATTAACCAAGCATACGAAATACAATTTGCGGTCAAAGATACGGGGATCGGCATTCGGGGCGAGCGCATGGATCGGCTGTTTAAATCTTTCAGTCAAGTTGATTCTTCAACAAGCCGGCACTACGGCGGTACCGGATTGGGTTTGGCAATTAGCAAGCGTTTGGCCAAAATGATGGGAGGCAGGATGTGGGTGGAAAGTATGGGTTGTATTGCGGGCAATCCTCCCGCAGATTTTAAAGCGGCAGTTTTTGAGTTGGGATGGGGAGAATCTTGTGAAATTGCTGAAAAATATTGCTCTAACAAATCTGTACTCAGCACCAAGCCGATCGACCAAAATCCCCAATCCGTCGGCTCTACTTTTTATTTCAGCACGATCGTTGGTGGCTGCAACAGTTCCTTGCCAGTTAACTCGAGCAATTCTCAACCGGAATTAGCAGGCAAGCGAGTCTTAATTGTCGATGACAATGCCACCAACCGCCAAATTTTGACCCTGCAAGCTCAGTCTTGGGGAATGGTGGCTAGAGCTTCAGCTTCGGCTCGTTTGGCTTTAGATTGGCTCGCTGCTAAAGAGGTGTTTGACTTAGCAGTTTTGGATATGCAAATGCCGGAAATGGACGGGTTGGCTTTAGCTGCACAAATTCGCCAGTATCCTGATTGCGAAAAGTTGCCCTTAGTGATGCTAACTTCGATCGGCAGACAAGAAATTAACAACTCTGCGATTGAGGTGAATTTTTCTGCTTTTTTGAACAAGCCGATCAAACAATCTCAGCTTTACAATGTTTTAATCAATATTTTTGAGGAACAACAAGTAACTGAAATTAGAGGGCAGCGCACTTTTCTCGGGCCTTTCCTCCAAAGCATACCCGTACTGGCAGACCGCTTACCCCTGCGGATTCTGTTGGCTGACGATCATTTGGTGAATCAGAAGGTGGCTTTGCAAATTTTGCAGCGGATGGGGTATCGCGCGGATGTGGCGGGAAACGGTATCGAAGTGCTCGAAGCCTTGGACCGCCAGCCCTACGATGTGGTGTTGATGGACGTGCAAATGCCGCAAATGGACGGTTTGGAAGCTACGCGCCGCATCCGCGAGGTATTTTCAGCAGATTTCACTTCAGAAAATCCTGCTGAAGAAGAGGTATTTTCAGCAATTGACGAGCAGTTTAAAAATCTAAAATCCACAGGAAATCCCACTGAAAAATCAGAAATTTCAATCAATGGCGAGCAATCTCGCAATCACAAATCACAAATCGAACATCGAAAATTGACAGATGAGCAATCTGGCAATCACAAATCACAAATCGAACCTCGAAAATTGACTCGCCCTTGGATTGTGGCGATGACGGCAAATGCGATGCAGGGCGATCGCGAAGAGTGCATGGCTGCTGGGATGGACGACTATTTGAGCAAGCCGATCGAAATTGAGCAGTTAGTGCGAGCTTTGAGGGCGTGTAAATCTCGCTCGCGCACAGAGTTGGATTGCTCCGAGGAGATTGTTTGTGTAAACTCGCAGGTTGAACAGATCGGAGAAACAAGTGAATTAGAAGTGCGATCGAATGCGATTGTTGCGGAAAATGCACAACTGATAATTCCCAATTCGCCCGCAGTCGCCCGGTGCGGTGAATCAAATCTCGATCGGGCTTTGTCTGAGGGCTGCGATTGTCTGAGTGCCAAGATTATAGAAGGATTGCGAGATGTGGAAGCTTTGGACGAGGCGATCGAGATTTACCTCGAAACAGCTCCCGAACTGCTGCGAGGCATCTCTACGGCGATCGGGAGCGCCGATCCGCTGGCTTTGCGGCGAGATGCTCACTCTTTGAAGTCGATTAGCGGTACTCTCGGTGCTTTTCCTTTGTTTGAGCTGTGCGAGCAACTCGAAATCATGGGCCGCATCGGAATAGAAGCCAACCGAGCTTTACCTGCTCCAGCTTGCGAGCTTTTAAAACAGGTTGAGGCCGAGTATCAAAGAGTCGAAACGGCATTGAAAATAGAAAGGCAGTCTGTTGATGGTTAAGTAATATCAATTCCGGTTGCACTCAAACCGGAATTGTTGACTGTTGACTGTTTGCTCGTTACCAGGCTCTGCCTGGTAATGCAGATCCGGAGGCTCTGCCTCCTTTTGCTCGTTATATCGTTTCCGGTTGCATCGGAATGATTTAACCGCAGAGAACACAGAGTACACAGAGTCCGAGAATATATATCTGAATCATTCCGATGAAGAGAGGATTTGATATTACCAGGCTCTGCCTGGTAACGAGCAATCGCTTAAGTTATTAAATTTTCATTCCTATTGAACCAAAAACCAACGACATACATATTATGGATTACAATCTAATTGCTAAAATAGTAATATTCTCTGTATCAATACCTTTTACTTTTTACATTGCTTACGCTGCGAAAGTAGCCCTCAATCTCAACCTCGATCTATTCGGGGCTGGGCACACTCCTGCTAAGTTAGAAAAGCTATCCGGTGGCATAATTAAATGTCAGTGGTTCCCTAATCCTCACCACTGCCCCGGACACAATCATGTTAAATATTCAGTCCAGGACGCATCAAAACCCAATAAACCGGGTTTTTGATGGCTTTTGTGTGCTGCAATTAAATTTTATGGTTAAAAACCGGGTTTGTGACTGGCAAACTTATTTTCGTGTTACTAAAACCCAATCCTCGGCTGTTTTTACAACCTCAGCATTCTGCAAATCTAGATGTTTGAGGACAGGTTTTTCTAACAGAAAATAAGGTTGCGGGAGAGATTGCCATTTCTGTTTCAGTGTAGGCGCGTCGGCGACAATAACTTGCCTCTGGCTGTAAAAATTTAGCGACGGACGCGGGAGGCGGTGAGAAGTAAAAACATCTTGGCCGATGGGGGTTCCTTCGCGGACAATTTGGGCGATCGGCTTAACTGGATAATCCTCCGCCAGTTCCCAAACCCAGTTATCGGAAGCGACAAATACCAGCAGCGAGACGTAAGTTCCCCAAATTAAAACTAATAAAAATTGTCTGTCTTTGTTGTGCAGCAAGACGGCCGCCAGTGTCATTGTCAAAGCTACAAACATCATCATTAACTGCAAGTCTTGCTGGGGAGATACAATTTGTCCCCCAATCGGTATTAAGCCGCTGAAGTACGCGCAACCGACTACAGCCACCACCGCCAGTATTGCCAAAATTGCGGGATGAGGCAAAAAAGATATAGCATCAAAACGTTCTTCTGCTTCATCTTCGATCGGCTCTGACGGCAGCGACATTTGCTCCCAAACTTCCGCGAAATAACTGCCAACGGCTAAAGCAAAAGCTGGATAAATTGGCAAAACATACCAAGGCAATTTCGTATTCATCACGGAAATAGCCAGCAGATATACTCCTGTCCAAACTAAGACTAATTTCGGGCCGGGAAAATTGCGATTTTCCCAACTCAAATACAGCCCTTGCAGATAAAATAACTGCCACGGCCAAGCTGATTCTAAAATTTCTAAAAGATAATACCAGGGCGGGCCTTTGTGATTGCTTACTGGTTCCCAAATGCGCCGGAAAGATTGGTTTAGCAAGTTGGCGTTGATGAAATCTTGGCCGTAGTGCAGCCATTGGGCAAAATACCAACCAGCTACGGGGAAAGTTCCGATCGCCAATCCGCCCCAAAGATAGCCAGAAGTGAGGAGTCGCGGGGTATCCCAAACCAGGAAAACTAAGCCGATCGCGCCCAGCAGCAGCCCCAACATCACGCCCTTAGTCAAACAAATGAGTCCGAACCCGATCCCCGCCCCCAAGGCGTAGCGCAAGTCGCGGCGCGATCGCAACAAACACCACATCGATGCCAGCAAAAAACACAAAACTGCTCCGTCTAACATCGCCAAACGTCCGTGCCGCACTACCGGAAGCAGCGTCAGATAAACGAGAGCCGAAAAAATGGCGATCGAGCGCTGCGGAAACAGCTCCCTGCCAATGGCGTAAAGCAGGGGCACTGAAGCCGCCGTCAGCATCGCCGGTACCAACCTCGCCGTCAATTCGCTGACGCCGAAGTTGGCAAAACACAGTCCGATCAGCCAGTGTACCAGCGGCGGTTTGTTGAAATAAGGCACGGAGCCGATCGTCGGATACAGCCAATTTAAATTGCCGCGCCAAATTTCGCGGCTTACCTGCGCTGCAATCCCTTCATCCCAATCCCGCAACGCCGGGCCGCCGAGATTGAGCCCGAAAATCAGCACTGCAGCCAACAGCAAAGCCAGCATCCACAGTTTGTCTGTCCTACTGTCATTCAAGCGAGTTTTCGGTTTGGCACCGGAGAATGGCAAGATTTTTGACATAAGTTAAACCCTTGAAGAATTGAAGAATTGAAGAATTGAAGAATTGAAGAATTGAGAATCACTATAAATTAAGGGTTGCGATCGCGGGCTGGGGCGGTTGGATGCTTTTGAGAGACGGGTGTTAATAGAGGTTTTAGCGCCGCAAACAGCAGGTAAACTTAGACAGCAGTTATTTGCGACAAGGAAAATACCGTGAACTTGCCTGTAATTATAGATATTATCATTGGCTTAGTGTTTATCTACCTGACTTTAAGCTTGCTAGCTTCAGAAATTCAGGAACTGATTGCTACTGTTTTGCAGTGGCGGGCGGAACATTTAAAAAAATCGATCGAAGTGCTGATTTCTAGCGGCGGCGAAGGCGCGAAAGAGCCGCTACAATTTCAGCGAGTCGAACAATTTGCCAATGCGATCTACGCCAATCCGATTATCAAGGATTTGAATCAGGGAGCCAAAGGGATTTTCTCCCAAGGATTTCGATCTGTTACGCACCGCATGGGTGATTTTTACCGCCTGCTGACTCGCACCAAAAATGTTTTCGGCAATCAATCAACAGGCCCTTCTTATATTCCACCTGAGAGTTTTTCGGCTAGCCTTTTGGATACTTTAAAAATTTCTATTTCGATCCGAGCTATATCTAAAGCCAGATTGGAAAGATTTAAAGATTTACAGTTGGCACAAATTCAAGCGATTAGCAATCATTTGAATCTGCCGGAGTCTGCAAAACCGATTGTCGAACAAGCATTTAGCTGGCTGACTGCGGAGTTCGATCGAGTTGTTGAAGATTATAAAAAAGATTTGGCGAGTTTGAACAACAGTTTGGATCGGATGTCGGAAAAATTAGGATTTTATATTAATGATTCTCAGGTTTATCTGCCAGAAACTGAGCTAGGAGGGAGAAATTTTCAAAGACAGATGGCATTTATTAAGGCTAGTTTTGATAGCGAATACGAGCGGGAGGCGCTGCGATCGCAACTGGAACCGAGTTTGAGCAATCTGTTAAATAGTGTTAGGAACATTAAAAAAACTCAGGACAGGGTAGCAGAAGTTATGGAGGAGCAAGAAAACAGTTTGATGTACCAAGAAATTCAAGAAATCTTGGGCATTATGCCAGAATCTTTGAAACGCAGCCTTTATATTTTAGCGCAGCGCGCTGAAAAAGGAGGCGGAGATAGTCAAGAACAGTTGCAGCGGTTTCAGCAAGAAATTGAAACTTGGTTCGACCAATCGATGCAGCGGGCTTCTGGCGTTTACAAGCGAAATGCTAGAGGGGTGGCGATTTTGCTCGGAATTGCGATCGCGATTGCTGCTAATGCTGATAGCGTTAATATTGTTAATCGGCTGTCGAAGGATTCGATGCTGCGATCGACTGTTAATTTGTATGCTCAGCAGTTGGTAGAAAAAAATGCTAACACTAAATTAGATAATTTAACAAATCTGACCAAAGTTCAACGGGATGTCGATCGAGCTTTGGATAATGTAGCTCTACCTTTGGGATGGAGCGAACCGAACAGGTTATACACAGACGCGCAGGGTAATTTATTGTTGCCGGCTTTCATGGCAAAATTGTTTGGTTGGATATTGAGCGGCGTAGCTATTTCAATGGGAGCTAGTTTTTGGTTCGAGGCGCTCAACAAGATTGTTAATATTCGCAATGCAGGGAAGAAACCGCCATCTGCTGACGACTAATATCAAATTCTCTCTTCATCGGAATAGTAAATTAACGGTTAATACCATTTTTCTAAAGATGTGGTATGAATGAAGTCCGAAGCCCCCCCTTAGCAAGGGGGGGTTGGGGGGGTAATGTCTAGCGCTACTTTATGAAATTGGTATAACTGTTGACTGTTAACCGTTAACAGTTAACAGTTCACAGTTAACAGTTAACATCACCAGAAGTGCAACCGGAATTAATATGATACATTTACGCGCGCCACAGACTCTCAGACAATTTGAGATTTGAGATTTGAGATTTGGGATAGGATCGATCGCCCAACGCTTTGGAGGACGGGCTGCCGAGTTGTATTCAGGTTTGAAAGTGGTGCTACCTACAGGATACAAGAACCATCGGTAATTACGGGCCACTCGCCAATTCGGGAAAATACGAAAAATATAAATTCCGTGCGATCGCGGATGGCAGCGCCAAACAAATAGGCGAAACTAATAAAAGGGTTACATGGACACGAGCAACACAAACAAGGTCGCTGCCAGTTTCCTGCGATTTGACTCCCAGGGTGCATCTACCATTCAGCACCCTTTTGGAGGAAGGAATATGTTCACTTCTTTGACAGAAACCAATCCTGCCTCGGAATACCCAAATGCCCCATCCAAAAGCTTTGTATTCAACGATTCCAGCATTGATGCCGGGAGATATTTTGTCTCTGAGATTTTGGTGGCGCTGGCATTAATTTTCGTCAAGTTTAGTCGCTGTAATGGCATCGAGAAAGTTACCTCGATACTGCAAAAATATGCCTCTATCTTTGGAGAGATTGACAAATTTTGGACAATTTCTAGCAGCACTTCAGATTACCTCGAACGCTGCAAAAGCCAATTACCAACACTCCAGAAAATACTCGCCCACGAAGAAACCGGGTTTTTTTCACCGAATTTGCAGGTGCCCAGCCAGTATTTTGGCACAGTTGCCGATCGACCAAAGCGGATCGGGTTCGTGTTATGCCGATCGAGATACTGACACACTCGGCAACAGCACGGCGGGCGATCGACTGTTTGCTAGCTAATAAGGAGAGTCATGTAATTGAGGGTGTGGAACGTGCTAAGGGCAACAAAATGGAATGCAACAGTCATCAGCCGAAATTCTCACAAGGTTGATAGCGCCGACAGAAGTCCTCGAAGTGCCCGCGCCAGCACACAAACAACTCGTGAAGCGAAGCTATCCCGAAGGGAATCGCCAGCAATTAACCCATACTTAACAGCAGACTGTTTTGAATGTTAGTAAATGCCACAACACAATCAGCATCTGTGTTTTATAGCCTTTCGAGCGTAACGTGAGGTACTCTCGCGGGCATAGGGCATGGGCCCGCGCAGGGCATGGGGCAAACCGGCCAAACCGGCCAAGCAGGGCATACCTCACCAAGCTTGAGAACCGCTATATATTCTTTCTCAGAAAGATGAGGTACTGTCGGGCATAGGTCAAACCGGGCATAGGGCAAACCGGCCAAACCGGCCAAACCGGCCAAACCGGCCAAACCGGGCATAGGGCTATCCTCACTTTTTTGAGAAAGGCTATATATTCTTTTTTAATTGTCTGAATTATTCAAAATCAATCATATAATTTATCTTGAATAACTAGATAAAATAGACATTCCAATAATTGTGTATTTGGGATACTGCTTGCTCTTAATAGGCTTTTGACGATAATTTTAATACAAGTATGGACGGGAAATAACCGCCTCAGCCCGGAGCATCTTCTTGGGCAAAAAAAAATTATATAAGGCGAACGTCCGCAGTTGCTAGACGGTCGAACCCGTGGGAAACCGGGCGATTTTGCACGTATTAACATACAACAAAGATGCTCCCTGTCGGTCTATCCAAAGTATTAAATCCCAATCAAAATACTAAATCTAAGTTAGAGGAGTTACTCAGTAAGAAATTACCCGGAAACCCATGACCTAATGCCTGTAATTATCGGTATCCCCAGCCAAATAAGGCTAGAAAAATCCTGCTAAAAACAAGCAGGATTTTTTTTTGATTCCCGATATCTGTGTTATATTTTGCTAACAATTACGACCAAAAACTCGGTTAACTACAAGCAGAGACGAGTGAAGTCCGGAAAAAAAATAAATTAAAAATATCAGTTAAAAATCTTGCTTTATTCCAAACAATGATGTTAATATGTATTCAAACAAGGCTGATAAGATTGCTCCAGGGATGTATCTACCAATAACGTCCATAATGGAGTATCAAATATGAGTTCTGCGTTCGCTCAAGTTAACTCAAAATCTTCTCTTGAAAAACTGCCCCCGCGTTCCTTAGTCTTCATTGATTCCGGCGTGGAAGATTACGAGTCAATTGCAGCAGGAGTGCTGCCGGGACAGCAGGTAGTGATACTCGATCGCACCAAAAACGGTATCGAACAAATCTCCTCTGAAATTGAAAAATACGCCTCTAGCAACGGGGCGATCGATTCGGTTCACATCATTTCTCACGGTAGTTCTGGCAGCGTACAACTGGGTAATACCGCTCTGGGTTCAGATAACATCGAGCAATACAAAAACCAGTTGGAAAAGTGGCAGAGTTCACTAGCCCCGCAAGCAGACATCATGCTGTACGGCTGCGACGTAGCATCCGGTACAGGCGCTAATTTCGTTGACAAACTCAGCCAACTAACGGGAGCTGACGTTGCCGCATCCACCAACATCACCGGCAAAAACGGCGACTGGAATTTAGAATTTGCTAAGGGTCAAATTGAATCGGATTTAGCCTTGGAGCCGGAGGCAATGGCAAATTACCGAGGCGATTTAGCTACTATCGTGGTCAGCAACAATAGCGATAGCGGGCCCGGTTCGTTGAGGGCTGCGATCGCATCCGCTGCTGCCGGCGATACCATTACCTTCGCTCCCGGTTTGGCGAACCAAACCATCACCCTTACCAGCGGCCAACTCAATATTCCTGTTGGCAAAAACATCACGATTGATGGCGCAGCAGCAGCGGGTTTAACCATCAGCGGCAACAACGCATCCCGCGCCTTTTTTGTCAATGCAAATGTGGCGACTGCTACAAGTTTTGCAGTCAAAAATCTCTCTATTGTCAACGGCAAAACTGCGGATCGAGGCGGCGCGATCGGCACAACCGACGAAGTAAGCCTCACAGTAGATAATGTTCAGTTCAACAACAACGTCGCTGATAAAGGTGGCGGTGCAATTTTTGGGAATTTCAACAATACTCTGATAGTAAACAACAGTAAATTCAACGGCAACGTAGCCACCGCAGGTAACGATGAACGGGGTGCAGGTGCGATCGGCTTTTTGAGTTCCAAAGCTATTACAGTCACCAACAGCGACTTCACCAACAACAAAGGAATTAACGGCGGGGCAATTAACAGCCTTCAGGGCAAGTTAACAATTGAAAACTCCCGATTCATCGGCAACGACACCACCGGAGCCACTTTCGCCACAGGTCAGCCCAATGACTTCTTAAGAGGTTTTGGTGGCGCAGTTTACACAGACAGAGCCAGTTCTACAACTGAAGCTTCCGGCACAATTCGGATTAGTGGTAGCGTATTTCAAGACAATAAAGGTCGAGGTGAAGGAGGTGCAGCTTATCTGTTCACCGGCAACCAAGACAAGGTAATTTTGGAAAACAGCACCTTCCAAAATAACGAAATTCTGGCGCTACCCAACGGTGGAAGTCCTGGAAACGGTGGTGGTGTAACGAATTTGAGCGGCAGCACCAATCAGGGATTGACCATTACCAACACCACCTTTGCTGGCAACAAAGCCAATAATCAAGGTGGTGGCCTGTGGACACGCAATGCCCCTGCTACGATTACTAACAGTACGTTTTCTGGCAACTCCACCGCGTTTGCTGCTGGTGATTTCAACAAACTCGGCGGTGGCATGACTCTGGGTGCACCCACAACTATTGTCAACACGACGATCGCCGATAATAGCGCCGGCTGGGTTGGTGGAGGTATCTTCGCCGCTGCCAATAATGTCACCCTCAAAAACACGATTCTTGCCAACAATACAGCGGCTAACGGAGGAAACCCTTGGGGAATTAACCAACACGTCACCGACGAATACGCCGATGGAGGAGGGAATTTTCAGTGGCCCGTGATTAGCACCGATATCAAGGCGACGGCCAGCGTGACGGTGGCAGATCCCTTACTCGGCCCACTGCAAAACATCAACGGCGCTTTCGTCAGGCCCCTGCTGACAGGAAGTCCGGCCATTGACAAAGGAGTACCAAGCGGCGCACCAGCTACGGATCAGCGCGGCCAGACTCGCCCTCAAGATGGTGATACCATTCCAGGGGCGATCGTGGACAGCGGTTCTTTTGAATTCGGAGGTAGTGTCGTCCCCACACCGACTCCGACTCCCACACCGACGCCCGCGCCGACTCCAACTCCCACACCGACTCCCGCGCCGACTCCGACGCCCGCGCCGACTCCAACTCCGCCGGCAGATGGTTCCCCTTTCGATGGTCTCAACGCCCCGGAACTCGACTCTGGTGCGATCGTCCCCAACCCAGCCCAACAAACTCTCAACGGCGGTAACACAGACGATTTCATCATGGGCAGCGGCATCAACGAGTCGATTAACGGACTTGTTGGCAATGACACCCTCTACGGCATGGGCGGCAACGACAACATCGACGGCGGCATCGGTAACGATTCCATCTTCGGCAATACCGGCAATGATTTCATTCAAGGCGGCGCCGGCAACGATACCGTCTACGCCGGCAAAGATAATGACACTGTTGTTGGCGGAGAAGGCGACGACTTTTTGAGAGGAGATTTAGGCCAAGATACTGTTGCCGGCGGCTTTGGCAGCGACACCATTTTTGGCGGCAAAGATGACGATATCTTGCTGGGCGAAGATGGTGACGACGAGCTTTTTGGCAACTTAGGAAATGACACAATTAATGCTGGCAACGGCAACGATATTGCCTTCGGAAATCAAGGTGCAGACTTGATGTTTGGTAAGGCTGGAAATGACACGCTTTACGGCGGCAAAGACAGCGATAGTCTCGATGGCGGTGAGGACAACGACTTGCTGTTCGGCAACAATGAAAATGATACGGTTTACGGCAACACCGGCAACGATACGCTTTACGGTGGCAAGGGTAACGATCTCCTGATCGGCGGTGCTGGCAGCGATTTCCTCAGCGGCGATATTGGGGACGATACTTTGACCGGCGGTTCGGGTAGTGATGTGTTTTTCCTCACTAAAAGTGCGGGCAGCGACATCATTACTGATTTCCGTCAGGGCGAGGATTTAATTGGGTTGGCTCCCGGTTTGAGTTTCAATCAACTCAGCATTACGTCGAGCAACAATCAAACTTTGATTAACGTTACGGGCAGCAATCAATTGTTAGCGACGCTGAACGGTGTTCCCGGTTCTCTCGGCGCTAGCGATTTCACTCAGGTAACTATCTAACTGTCTCTGGTAGGGTGTGCAACGCGCACCTTATACCAATTTCATAAAGTTATGCTACTACCGAAAGTTTGACTCCCCCCCTTTATAAGGGGGGGTGGGGGGGGGTAGATATGTAGGGCTATTTTATGAATTTGGTATTACTAGCAGTGAAATATCGGCTAGGGTGCAGGGCGGGATGAATGTTTTGAGGAGAAAGTAAAGCTTTTCTCCCGCCTGTCACGCCTAGTGTTAGTTACCTAAATTTCGGATTTTTTGGGATTTTTGCGATCGGCAAATACGTCATATCCAATCCGTTAGCATCGGAACTATCGAACCGCGAAGACGCTAATAACGCGAAGGAAGGACGTAAGCTGTTCGGCATTTAAAAGAGGATAGTAGGTGCGGAGCGTACATACGCGGCACGCTAGATTTGCAGGTTTTGCATCCGGGAATATTTACATTATATCGTTTCCGGTTGGATCGGAATTATTTAACCGCAGAGGGCGCAGAGAACACAGAGGAAGACAAGAGAGAGAGGTGAATACAGGACGATGAAGTGCGGATTTGATATTACATTTTATGCGGTTAGTTGCTCGCAAAATCGCAATCTTCACACAGCAAAACTGGCTCGCAGATACAACCGATAAATTGTTGTCTGAGAAAGTAAGTTTTTACCTGAGTTTTAATTCCCCAAATCGCTGATGTTTTAATTCTGCCTGCTGCTTTCAGCATAAAAAAGTTTTCTGTTTTTCGGGTGAATCTACCAGCAAATTACCAACATTCTCATAGGGGTATGCGAAATGAGTTCAAATTTTGCCAGTATTGATTCACAATCTGTTCTGGGCAATTCTCGTCCTAAATCTATTGTCTTTATTGATTCGGGCTTAGATGACTATCAAACTCTTGCGGGCGGCGCGGTTTCCGGCGCTGAAGTCATCATTTTAGATAAAAATGGCAATGGAGTCGAGCAGATTTCTGCTAAACTGCAAACCATCGCTGCTGCGGGCGGAACTTTAGACGAAGTTCACATTTTTTCTCACGGCAATTCTGGCAGTTTGCAGTTAGGTTCTGCGACGTTGAATGCGGATAGTTTGCCGCAATATGCCAGCCAGTTGCAAGGGTGGCGAAATGCGCTGAGCGACAAAGCTGATATTATGCTTTACGGTTGCGATGTGGCTGCGGGTGAGGGGGCTAATTTTGTCGATCGCCTGGGCGAGTTAACCGGGGCTGATATTGCGGCATCTAGCGATCGCACCGGCCGCACTGGTAACTGGAATTTGGAGTTTTCCAAGGGTGATATTGAGGCATCCAGTGCTTTGACTCCAGAGACAATGGCGGATTACCGAGGGACTTTGGCGACTGTTACCGTTACCAACAATAATGATAGCGGGCCCGGTTCTTTGAGAAGTGCGATCGCCTCCGCAGCAGCCGGGGATACAATTCAATTTGCCTCCAGTCTGGCGAATCAAACAATTGCTCTCACTTCCGGTCAACTTGTCATCAACAAAAACTTGACAGTTGATGCAATTGCTGCTAGCAATTTAACCATCAGCGGCAACAACACTTCGCGAGTAATCCTCACCGAAGGTTCAACCAATGTTACTCTAAAAAACCTGATTGTTGCCAACGGCAAAGTCTCTGGAACCGATCCGAATAACGAAACAACTAGCGCTGGCGGCGGCATTTTAACGGGAGGTAACAGCACTTTAACCTTAGAAAATTGCCAAGTTAATAAGAATGTTGCCGGTTACGGCGGCGGCGTTTATACAGGTTTCCGCAGCACGACTACTGTAATTAACAGCAAGTTTAGCGACAATGACGGTTCCCTAGCGGATAATACCGAACGCGGCGGCGGGGCGATCGCCACTAAAAGCGGCGGTTCTTTGACTATCAGAGATAGCGAATTTACCAACAACAAAGGCAGCTACGGCGGGGCTGTTAATAACCTGTTGGGCAGCATGACGATCGAAAACTCTAAATTTACCGGCAACCGCACAGAGAAAGGGGTTGGCGGGGCAGTTTACGTCGATGGCGCTAGCGAATTAACTAATGATGCGATCGGTGGCAACATCATTATTCGCAACAGCACTTTTGACGGCAATATCGGCTCAGGAGAAGGAGGTGCAGCATTTCTGTTTGGCTATCCTCCAGATAAAGTGGTTTTGGAAAACAGCACTTTTATTAACAACAAAGCCGTAAAAAATTCATCGGGAACTGGAGGTTCAGGCGGTGGAGTCCGCCACGGCAATGCCGATTTGACTGTGACAAACAGCACCTTTGCCAACAACACAGCCGACGATAACGGCGGCGGTTTGTGGTTGGGAGAAGATGGAAATGTCAGCATTGTCAACAGCACATTTTCCGGCAACACCGCTGCTAAACAGGGCGGGGGAATAGTTGTCGGCAACAGAGATTCTTTTTCCACTAACATTGTCAATTCGACTTTAGCCAAGAACACGGCTGGGGAGTATTCGGGCGGTATTGCGACTTTTGGAAATCAGCCAATTACTGTCAAAAATTCGATTTTTGATAGCAATACGGCGGGTAATCCTTTTAAAGTTAAATACCAAACTGGAAGAGAACTAATTGACGGGGGAAACAATCTGCAATTTCCCGCTAAACTGACGACGGGCGATCCTAACGATAATAATGTTACGGCAACTGTGACGATCGCCGATCCATTACTCGGCCCTTTGCAAAATATCAACGGCGCTTTCGTGCTACCGCTGCTAGTCGGAAGTCCTGCCATTGATACGGGTACTGGTGCAGGCGCGCCGGCTAAGGATCAGCGCGGTGTGACTCGCCCTGTTGATGGTGATGGTAACGGAAGTTCGATCGTTGATATCGGCGCTTTTGAATTCACAAGTACAGTCACGCCAACTCCCACACCAACGCCAGCGCCAACTCCCACGCCAGCGCCAACTCCAACTCCAACTCCAACTCCCACGCCAGCGCCAACTCCCACGCCCACACCAACTCCCACGCCAACTCCCACACCTATACCAACTCCCACACCGACACCGACAACAGATAATGCGATCGTCGAAACCCTGGCAGCCCCAGAAATCGACCCCGGCAGCATTACTCCGAATCCGGCCCAACAAACTCTCAACGGCGGTGAGGGCCCCGATTTCATCATGGGCAGCGGCATCAACGAGTCAATTAACGGACTTGGCGAAAATGACACCCTCTACGGCATGGGCGGCAGCGACAACATCGACGGCGGCAGCGGTAACGATTCCATCTTCGGCAATACCGGCAATGACTTCATCCAAGGCGGCGCCGACAACGATACCGTCTACGCCGGCAAAGATAATGACACTGTTGTTGGCGGAGAAGGCGACGACTTTTTGAGGGGAGATTTAGGCCAAGATACTGTTGCCGGCGGCTTTGGCAGCGATACCATTTTTGGCGGCAAAGATGACGATATTTTGCTGGGGGAAGATGGCGGCGACGAGCTTTTTGGCAACTTAGGAAATGACACGATTAATGCTGGCAACGGCAACGATATTGCCTTCGGAAACGAAGGTGCAGATTTGATTTTTGGTAAAGCTGGAAATGACACGCTTTACGGCGGCAAAGACAGCGACAGTCTCGGCGGTGGCGATGGTGACGATTTGCTGTTCGGCAACAACGAAAACGATTTGCTCGAAGGTTATACAGGCAACGATACGCTGTACGGCGGCAAAGGAAATGATAGCCTCTTCGGCAATGCTGGTAACGATTTTCTGGCGGGTGATGTAGGAGATGATACTTTGACTGGCGGTTCGGGAAATGATGTATTTCTGCTAACTCCAAGTTTAGGCAGCGATATCATTACGGATTTCCGCCAAGGCGAGGATTTAATTGGGTTAAATTCTGGTTTGAGTTTCAATCAACTAACTATTACTGGCAGCAACAATCAAACTTTGATTAGCGTCACCAGTAGCAATCAATTGTTAGCAAAACTGAACGGTATAGCGCCCGGTACTCTCACCGCTAGCGATTTTATTAGTCAGTAGTTATATCATTTCCGGTTACACCGTCAGGTGATGTTGACTGTTGACTGTTGACTGTTGACTGTTGACTGTTGACTCGATTTTATTATTCCGATGCAACCGGAAACGATATTATACCAAATCCGGGTTTTGGATATTTTTTACGAACCAGTTGGCCTCAGACCGCCGAATCGTCAAGGGGAGTATGTTACTGTTTCCTCTTCTCTTCGCGTTCTTTGCGTCTTCGCGGTTAAATCATTCCAAAGGGCGAACACAAAAACCGATCGCCCTTTTCCACCATCGTATTTGTCCGCAAATAATCCCGCAGGCGATCGCACCCGTAACTCAACAAATCCAGATTCAAAACTTGCTCCACGTTCCACAAAATCAGCCTATTATCCTCGCTGACAGAAGCCACAAACGTTCCGTCAGAACGGTACGCCACTCCCCTACTCGCCGCGCTGTGACCTCTGAGAGTCGTTAATAGACAAGATTGCAAAAATAGTTAGGACGGGCTAGAAGCCCATCCCACAAAAATCTTTTTTCTTGTGGGATGGGCTTCTAGCCCGTCCCAAAATTTGATTAAAAGGACTTTTGCAATCTTGTCTAATGGAGTGCCGTCAAAGTTCCACAACTTCACCGTATTGTCCACACTGCCAGATTGACTGGGTTTTCATGTTGTTTGGCTCTTTTGTTATCTGCTGCGGCATTACCCGCGTTATCGAAATATGGACGCTGCGGCATCCCAATACCAAATTCATAAAATATCGCTACATATCTACCCCCCCCAACCCCCCCTTGTAAAGGGGGTGAGTCAAACTTTCAGTAGTAGCATAACTTTATGAAATTGGTATAATTATTGGTTCTCTGGTTTTCTGAAAGCGATTGCGGCGCTAGTTTCGCTATCCACAGCAGCACTGCTGGTGGAACTAATCCCCAAAATCTTGGCGAGTCCCAGTCCCGATCGCGATCGGGCAAATTTGGCTTGACAAAATCAGATTGGCGATCGCCAACAAGCTCAGGAAGCACTCTCTCAATTAATGCTGGAATTGGAAAAGCGAGGCCCGAGAGCTCAACCAAGTATTTATGAATATTTGTTCTAATGCGATTGATGCTTAAGAACAGATGGCGGTGCAAAAGCATTCAGTCAAAGACTCTTGGGGAAATGTTTACCCGATCGCTTGCAATATACCCATTGCTAACCGCTAAGAATTCGCATCCGCACGCTTGTGGTTGACGGCCAGTGGGTGCAGATTCACATTGCTGATAATCGCAGCGGCATAGATGCTTATGATTAAAATTCCCTTAAAATCAAAACCTCAGCCAGCACCTTGCTCTGAAAAATTTTTAGTAAAGTTGTAAAATTGGGAACATCCCGTTTTTGTAAATCAACTTCTGGAGCGGGCCGGAGATCCCGCCCCACAAAAACAAGGCGATCGTTCTACTTAGTATCATCTGCAAGCAAACATTATGTGGCAAATAGTCAAAGATATCTTTTCTCCAACTCAGTATATGCCGCACGGTCACTGCTATCTGTGGCAAACGCCTTTGGTGTGGCTGCACGTAACCGGCGACTTTTTAATCGCGATCGCCTACTATTCAATTCCGGCTATGCTGATTTATTTTATTTTTAAGCGGCGCGATGTTCCTTTTTTAGGAATATTTGGTTTGTTTGGTGCATTTATTATTCTTTGCGGTACAGGTCACTTGCTAGAAATTTGGACGCTGTGGCATTCCGCTTATTGGCTGTCGGGGATTGAAAAAGGAATTACCGCCCTCGTTTCTTGCTACACTGCCGGATCGATGGTAACGCTACTACCCCAATTTTTAGCCTTAAAAACTCCTCAAGAATTAGAAGAAATTAATCTCAAGTTGCAGCGAGAAATTGCCGTGCGTGAAGATGCAGAATTAGCTCTGCGCTGCGCTTATGAAGATTTAGAAATTAAAGTGCAAGAGCGTACCGCACAGTTGACAGAAACCAACAGTTGCTTAGAAAAGGAAGCTCGCGACCGCCAGCAAGCCGAGTTAAAATTGCGCTCAGTTACCGAACGCTTGCAATATTTGTTGGCTACTACTCCGGCAGTTATTTTTAGCTGCAAATTAGGCGGAAATTATGACGTAACATTTGTCAGCGAGAACATTGTTTCACTGATTGGCTACGAAGCGCGAGAATTTGTTGATGGTTCCCTGGATTGGCACAGCCTCGTTCACCCCGAAGATCGAGAGATTATAGATACTGCCTTCGCTCAGATATTGCAAAAAGAATTGATTTCCTACGAATACCGCGAACTGCACAAAGACGGTAGTTATCGCTGGATTCACGATGAGGTTAAGTTGGTCAAAAATGCTGCTGGCATACCTGTGGAGTGTGTTGGTTATGCAGTAGATATTACTGCTCGCAAACAGGCAGAAGCAGCTTTGGTGCAGCAACTAAAAAGAGAGCGGCTGGTGAATTCCATACAAGAGCGGATTCGCTCTTCTCTTAACCTAGAAGAAGTTATGACAGTCGCTGTTGAAGAAGTTCGCCAGTTTTTGTCAACTGACAGGGCGGTTATTTACCGTTTCAACCGAGATTGGAGCGGATTTATAGCGGTCGAATCGGTAGCAGCAGGTGTGATGCCGATTAAGGGAACTGATATTAACGATCCTTGTTTTCGCGACAGCTATATTTCTGTTTACCAGCAGGGGCGCGTTCGGGCGATGGACGATATTTACACCGCTGATATTTCCGAGTGCCACATTAATTTACTCGCCCAGTTTGAAATTAAAGCTAACCTCGTCGTTCCCATTTTGCAAGGAAAAGTTTTATGGGGATTGCTAATTGCTCATCACTGTCGCAGTCAAAAACATTGGAACTCTTCTGAGATAGAATCTCTCAAGCAAATTTCCGTACAGCTAGCAATTGCCATCCAGCAATGCACGCTATTTGAACAAGCTAAAACAGAAATTGCCGATCGCAAGTTGGCAGAAGCAGCGCTGCAAAAAGCTGTCAGGGTGGCTGATGCCGCCAACGTCGCCAAAAGCGAATTCCTTTCTTCTATGAGTCACGAATTGCGTACTCCCCTGAATGCAATTCTGGGATTTAGTCAGGTGATAGTGCGCGATTCATCCCTAAACAACGAACACCAACAACACTTAGGAATTATTAATCGCGCCGGGGAACATTTGCTTTCGCTAATTAATGATATTTTGGAAATGTCCAAAATTGAAGCAGGCAGAATTCAACTTAATGAAAGCAGTTTTAATTTAATTCGCCTGCTAGAAAACCTAGAAGAGATGTTTCGATTGAAAGCTAAATCTAAGAGATTGCAGCTAAAGTTTGAAGTGGCCCAGAGCGTACCTCACTTTGTTAATGGAGATGAGGGTAAATTGCGCCAAATTTTGATTAATCTTGTAGGAAATGCCATTAAGTTTACAGAGACTGGTAGCGTTACCTTGCGACTGAAAAACAAGGTAGAAGAAAATTTGGCGGCTGAAAATGCAGAGTTGAAAAGCACGCAAACAAAAACCGCCGACAGGGGTTCCGAAAACTCCGCGCCTGCGAATTTTGATTGTGCAGACTCGAATTCTATTCGCCCGGTATCTTTGCGCCTTCAGTTTGAAATTCAGGATACTGGCCCCGGCATTGCCACAGAAGAAATGAATAAGTTATTTAAACCATTCGAGCAAACAAAATCAGGTTATAAATCCGAACAGGGCACTGGACTGGGTTTACCAATCAGTCGCAAATTTGTCCAAATGATGGGAGGGGATATTGTTGTCAGCAGTATACCTGATTTGGGAAGTACGTTTTCATTTGATATTCAACTGGGCCTTGCTGCTCCCACCGAGATTGAAATGCTTAAACCGCATAAAAAAGTCATTGGTTTAGCACCAGATCAACCAGAGTACCGGATTTTGGTGGTTGACGACCGTGCCGATAATTGTCTAGTCATAGATAGATTGTTGTCACCGCTAGGCTTCCTCGTGCGAGAAGCTAAAAATGGTCAAGAAGCTATTAATGTATGGGAAGATTGGCAACCGCACCTGATTTGGATGGATATGCAGATGCCTGTAATGAATGGTTATGAAGCAACCAGACAAATTAAATCTCATCCTCTCGGAAAACAAACAGTGATTGTCGCTCTCACTGCTAGCGCTTTTGAAGAGGAAAGAAAAACTATTTTAGCTGCTGGATGCGACGATTTCATGCGTAAACCGTTTGAAGCAAAAACACTATTTGCAATAATTGAAAAATATGTAGGAGTCAAATATATTTACGAAGAACCAGTTTTTGACCTAGAAAATGGTAACGAAATTAGTGGTATTGCTAGCAATGAATCCGTAGGATTACAGCTCGCTAAAATGCCTAGTGAGTGGCTCGATAATATCTATACTGCTGCTCATGAATGCTACGATGATAAAATTATTCGGTTGATTGAGGAGATGCCTGTAGAGTTTACTGAATCTGCAAAATGTTTAAATGATTTAGCGCGTAATTTCCTGTTTGATGATATTATTGAGTTAGCGAACTCGGCGATTAAGGCGTGTGAGTGTTAATATATTGGATTTTGAAAAAATACCGTGAGCGATCGCATGAACAGCAATCAGTCTCCTACAATTCCAGCAACAATTCTAGTAGTTGATGATAAACCAGATAACGTGCGGCTTTTATCTACAATCCTAACCGAGCAAGGCTATCAGGTTCGCAAAGCGTTGAACGGAAAAAGAGCTCTGGCGACGGTGCAGGAGTTTCCGCCAACTCTAATTCTCTTGGACGTGATGATGCCAGAGATGAATGGATATGAGGTGTGTACACAGTTGAAAGCTTCACCAAAAACCAGTTCGATTCCTGTTATTTTTTTAAGCGCCTTAAATGATGCTTCAGATAAGGTGAAAGCTTTTGATGTGGGAGCAGTTGATTATATCACTAAACCTTTTCAAAGTAAAGAAGTATTGGCACGAGTGGCCAATCAGTTAATAATTCAAAATCAGCAGCGACTGCTCCAAGAGCAAACTAAACAACTAGAAGAGTTGGTTGAACAATTGCAAAACGAAATTAAAGAGCGGCAGGCAATTGAGACAGCTTTACGGGTGGCTAAAAAAAAATCGGATCATTTATTGCTAAATATTTTACCGGCTGCGATTGTTGAAAATTTGAAAAAAGGCGAGGGTTATGCTGCCGAGAGGTTTGAGTCAGCAACAGTTCTTTTTGCAGATATTGTGGATTTTACGTCTCTTGCTGCTAGAATTTCACCAATAGATTTGGTAAATTTTCTAAATAAGATTTTTTCAAAATTTGACGAATTAACTGAAAAACACGGTTTGGAAAAAATTAAAACAATTGGAGATGCTTATATGGTGGCGGGGGGTTTACCTGTGCCGAGGGCAGATCATGCAGGGGCGATCGCGAATATGGCGTTGGATATGCAGGATGCGATCGCAGATATTCAAACCGACGCGGGCGAACCCTTGAAAATTCGGATTGGAATTAATACAGGCCCAGTAGTTGCTGGTGTAATTGGTACTAAAAAATTTAGCTATGACTTGTGGGGAGATACTGTTAATGTTGCTTCTCGGATGGAATTGCAGGGATTGCCGGGTTCTATTCAAGTGACTGCTGCTGTTCGCGAGCAGTTAAAAGATCGGTATGTGTTTGAGGAAAGAGGTGCGATCGCGGTTAAAGGTAAAGGAGATATTATTACCTATTGGCTAAAGGGTAAAAAAGATGATTCGGCGGTTGAAACCGATTTTTGTCAAGCGAATTCCACTCCTAGCGAACCAAGAGAGTACCCAAATACCCCACTTTTTTAAGAAGTCGGGCATCTAACCAGGCAGCTACTGATGAACCTCGAACGAATCCTCAAAAAATGAAAATAATTTGCAGTTTCCAATTTGTATTTTCTCGGATGATTTCAATGCGATCGATAAACTCGCGAAAATAAAACCTGCGTTCCGATTCCGACAAATCGAGCCAAAATTGGGGAAGAGAAACTGTTTGCGCGGTTTCTCGCAAGTTGACTGGGGGCAATTGTGCGAGCCTGCTTTGCATTTCGGCTATTTCCGTGCGGACTTTGTAGGCTCTCAGTTCGGCAGTTTCTTTGTCAAAAATGCCGCTTTCAATCAGGGCTGGTAGTTGCTCTATAATTTCTTGTTTCGAGCAGATAGCTCCGGCAATTCCTGCTTTAATTGCGTTCATCTCCGGCACTTGCAACTGGGCGACGGCATCGGGCAAATCCCGACAAATTCCTGCTATAGTTAATTGCAATACTTCTTCGTAGGAAATACCGCTGCATTTTGGCTGGGACAGACAGTTAATCGGTCGCAAATAAAGGTATTCTCGATCTTTGCGGTAGGATGTGACTTTTGCAACTGTCATGGGCGATCGGCATTCGGCACAAATTGCTAAACCTGCGAGGGAACGCGGGGCGCTGGCGCTGCGGGGAGAAAGGCGGCGGTTGCGGCGCAACAATCGGTCTATTTGGGCGGCTTCTTCTCTGGAAATAATCGGGACGTGGGTGTTAGAAATGACTTGACCCTTTTGATATTCTAAATCGCCTCGGTAGGCGGGATTTGTCAGCCAGCGGCGGCCTGTGCTGACGGAGATTTTTTTGTTGTATTTCTTGGCTAAATGGCGCACGGAACCGCGCAGGGAACCGTAGATGAGAAAGTGATCGAAAAAGTCTTTGACGGCGGGGGAAGCGGTTTTGTCGATCGTATATTTGTCTTTGCCGCGCCGGTAGCCGTAGGGGGCTTTTCCGGGTGGGGGAAGGGATTTGATGCGGTTGCGGGCGTGTCCTTTGCGAATGCTGCGGCTGTGTTGGCTGCGCTGGACTTCTGCGAGGAGTTTGAGTAAGTTTGCTCTGTTTTCGGTTTGTTTTTCGTCTGTGACAATGAGTTCGATGCCGAGGTTTTCGAGTTTTTCTAGGTGCGCGCACACTTGCTGTACTGTGTCGCCCAGTTCTTCAAAGCGCTGAATTAACAGGTATTTGACTGGTTCTGTTTGGCAGTCTTTTAGGAGTTGTTGCAGTTGCTGTCGCCCTCCTAAGTCTTGATAGATGCGATCGACCTCTTGGCCCCAAATTTCGGGCGCTGGCGCAGGTTCTAGCAGCGGTTCGCTGTAAGAGTAGGCGATGATTTTCATCTGTTACTCGCTGAGTTCGATGATGTTACCGTCGGGATCTTGGGTAAATAATGCCGATCGACCTGACGCGCTCATTTGTACCGGACAATTGCTGGCTGTTAATTGTTGTTTTGCCTCCTCTAAGTTTGCCACAGAAAATGCTAGATGTCGGTTGCGTCCCAATTTTTGGGAATCTATGGCATCTGGTATAATTGTTGCCGCTAAAATTAGGTGAAGCTGGAAGTTGCCGATTTGATACCAGATTCCGGGAAATTTTAATTTTCTGTCTACTTTTGGCAGTCCTAAAACTCTGCTGTAAAAGTGTTCGGATTTTTCGAGGTTGGAAACGAGTATGGCACTGTGAAGGGCTTGAGTAATTTGCATTTTTTATTGTTTTTATTTTAACCTTTTATTTTAACCGCTAATGCAGGCAGATGAGCGCTGATTAACGCAGATTTGTGATGTTTTTTATTTTTTTGATATGATATAGCCTTTCTCAGTAACATGAGGTACTAGAGGTGCATCGGGCATCGGGCCTAAAAGCATACCTCACCAACCTTGAGAAACGCTATAAATTGGGGTATTTGTAAATTGCTTAAATTTGCTGAACTGGCAGTTCAATGATAAACTCGGTTCCCGAACCCGGTTCCGATTCGCACCTGAGCGTTCCTCGGTGATTTTCTACTAGGATTTTGTAGACAATAGACAATCCTAAACCGGTACCTTTACCGATCGCCTTTGTGGTAAAAAATTGCTCGAACATTCGTTCTTTTACCTCTGCTGTCATTCCCCATCCCGTGTCAGCTATCCGCACTTTCACGCGATCGCTCCCTGCTACTTCTGTGCGGATATAAATTTTTAACGCAGCATTGGGCTGATTTTGTGCTGTCTCATCTAAAGCATCGATCGCGTTGCTAATTAGATTCATAAACACTTGATTTATCTGTCCGGCATAACACTCTACATCAGGCAATTTTTCATAATTTTTCACTATTTGAATGTCTGGACGTTCTGTTTTAGAATTGAGACGGTTTCGCAAAATTAAGATGGTGCTGTCGATGCTCTCGTGCAAGTCGCACTGCGTCATGTTACTGTTATCTGTTCGCGAAAAGCTGCCCATAGATTTGACAATTTCGCGAATTCGTTCGGCACCCATTAGCATGGAAGACATAACTTTAGGCAAGTCTTTAACTAAAAAATCTAGATCGATTTCTTCGATTTCATCTTGAATTTCGGCACAGGGATTAGGATTGTATTCTTTATAGAGACACAGCAGGTGCAGCAAATCTTCAGTATAAGTTTTGGCATGGCTCAAGTTGCCGTAAATAAAAGTAACTGGGTTGTTAATTTCGTGGACGATGCTGGCCATTAAGGCTCCTATCGAAGACATTTTTTCGCTGTGCATCAGTTGGGCTTGAGTTTGTTTGAGTTCGCAAAGTGCCCGATCGATCTCGGCGGCTTGAGTTTCGGCTTTCGAGGTAGCAGCACAGCTTTCTTGGTACAGTTCAACCTGTTTGAGGTCGATTTCAAATTGTTCGATTTCGCTTTCTTGCTGGTACTGACTCACGACAGCATCGAAGGCTGATAGCAATTCGTCGCCCGCTGCTGCGATAATATACTTTAGATCGGGATTTTCTAGGCTGAGTTCGGCATCGGGAACTTGCATTAATGCTTTTATACGATCGATATATTCGCGCACTTGCTTGTCTAGGTACAGCGGCGCATCAAAATACATTGCTTTGACGGTGGATGAAGGGGCACTCAATAAGTTGCTGCTGTGAGTATTAATTAAGTCGCGGTGCGATTTTGCCATAAGTGCGATCGCCTCTAACAAGTTCCCCCGCAGTTTGGCTCTTTCTGCGGCATTCTGAGAGCAAACTAACCTCATGCAAAAAAAAGCCGATCGCTGGGAAAGCATTCGCTGGCGGCCGCTGATGTTGATTACTGCAGCACTAACTTTTCTGGCTGTGGTAATTTCTTCCAGATTAAAGTAGTTGCTCAGCACTGCCATTCGTAATACCTCAGAATCTACTAAATGTCTGTAGCTCGTGCTGACACAAGGTGTGATAGACATAAAAAAAAAATTTACAATACTACAAATATATTCTGTATTTTCTGTTTAAGTAGTATCCTAAAATACAATTATTTTTCATTAGTTGTCGATCGCAGTTTTTAGAATTCGGCTTTTGGCAAAGGTTTTCTTAATTATCCAAAAAATTACAAATCAACTTCGCGATGAATTGAGGTTGAGTTTGTGGCAACCCGTGGGTGGCGTTGGGAATAATTGCTAATTCTGCCCCCGGTATCTCGTTGGCGTAGGTTTCACAATGCCACAGAGGAATTGTTTCGTCGTCCATAGCTGCGATGACTAAGGTAGGAATTTGTAATTTGTGAATTTCTTTTTCTACTGTATCAACTGCGTCTTCTGGCTGCATCCTGCTCATTAAAAATGACCTCGCTACTGGTTGAGACATTAACTCTCTGCGCCACCCGGAAATTTCCTGTAATTTGTCACTTTTTCCTGCTAGACGAGCCAAAGGTTTGGCTAACTGCAAGGCCCAATCAACTACTGGGGTTTGCCACAGCAGCGGCCGCAAAGCATCGTATTGACCGCAAAAACTGTCGTCCCGAATTCCTGCTGGTGCTGCTAATATTAAACTGCTGACGGAATTAGGATATTTGAGGGCATATGCAGAGGCTACCCAACCGCCAAAAGAATGCCCGATGATGCTGCAGGGTTCGATGTTTAGTTGTTCTATAACTTGTCGCACAAAGGCAACTTCTATGGCTACGTCGTACTGGATTTGTGGTTTGCTGGATTCTCCAAAACCTAACATATCTAAACTGATGCACCGAAACTGAGATTGCAGTATTTCAATTAATGGCAGCCAGCAAGTCTTTTCTCCGAAGAAACCGTGCAGCAGCAATAAGGGTGGGCCGCTGCCGATGTCGAGGTAGGCGGCTGTTTGGCTGCTGCTATTGACAAATGTGGTGAGTGTGTGCTTGTGTGCTATTGCTATTGACTGCACGGGCGATCGACTCCTGCATATTTAAGAAGGGTTTGTAAACTATTGTAACAAAAAAGCCTCCCAAAGGTTAAACTTCATTGCGGAGTAGGCAATTAGACGTAGACCGTGATACTGTCTAATATTATTGAAACTACTGCAAACTCAAAGCAGGAGAACACTTTGAACTCTACTTTAAAACGTTACCCAGCTTGCTCCGTGCGCGAAGATGTCAGTGAGTACGTCGCACACCTACAGCTTCACATGACTTTACAAGCTCGCAATTTGCTCCCTAGCATTACTACCGCTAAGGACAGTCGCGAACAATTGTTGCAGCAGACTCAGGCTCATTTTGAAAAACGTGTTTCCAGACAATCTCTTTAAATAAATTTTTGGTTTCCCCAATTTTTACGATCGCCCGCGATCGACCTTTGGCAAATTTTCAGCGCATCACAGAAACCCGGTATATTCAAAAATACCGGGTTTCTTTTCGGCTAATTAGGCACTTGGGCCCGGTTTTCGGTAAGATTCGTTGAGTATAGTTGAGTTTTATATTTATGCGAATTCCGATTATTGCATTTTTGACTCTGGCGCAAATAGCTGGTGGGGAGTTGGCGGCGCGGGCGATCGATCCGATAGATGCACCGCGTCAAGTGGAGGTTAGAGAAGCAACCGCAGAGGCGCAGAGGGCACAGAGGGATGAGGATGGGGTGAGTCCAATTGTGCGGGATTTGCCAACATCCGATGAGCTCGCGGTTGTTGGAGAAGTTAAATCGCCTTCTCTCAAGTCGAATCGCCATAAAGATTTTACATCTGTGTTACAAACTCCGGGGACGATCGCCACCAAACCCGAAACCGAACCGGTAAACAGCAACGCCCGACAGCTAGCCGGTACTCGACAAATCAGTCAAGCGGGAAATGCTGAGGGCGTTTATGTGGCTGAGGTGAAAATTCGCTTTGTCAATTCCAGAGGCGAAGCAGTTGATAAAAAAGGGAATCCGATTGTTGGCCGAATTTCGGAAGATTTTATTCGGGGCGAGCTCAAACTCAAGGCGGGGGATAATTACAGCCAGCAAGTTGTACGATCGGACTTGCAGCAGTTGCAGCAGTTGGGATTGTTTGACAAGGTGACGGTTTCTACTGAAGAAGTTGGGACGGATATTAATGTAATTTACAATGTCCAACAGCGATCGGCTCGTTCTTTTGGTGCGAGTGCTAGCATTAGCGATGATGTTGGTGTTGCTATTCCTCTTTCATATACCGATCGCACTTTCGGCACCAACGCACAGCGGCTGTCGGTGGAACTTGAACCCAGCCTCCGAGGTATCCAGTACGATGTCCAGTTTGTCAGCCCTTACATTGCCGCCGAAGACCGTTTGGGATACAGTGTGAGAGCTTTTGGCGATCGCAAAATCTCCGAAATTTTCAACAAGGATATCGATTTGCCCAATGGCGATCGAGTTCGGGAAATTCGGATCGGGGGAAATCTCGCTGTTACTCGACCTTTGGGCGATTGGCGCGGAACTTTAGGATTGAATTATACCAATATCAGCACGCGCGATCGCAACTTAAATATTGCCCGCCGCGACGAACAAGGCAATCCTCTCACTTTCAGCGGTTCCGGCGTGGATGAATTATACACTGTTTCTTTTGGCGCGACGCGCGATCGGCGAAACAATCCCTTTAACCCCACCAGCGGCTCGATTCTCACCCTCAGCACCGAGCAGTCGATACCTCTGGGACGAGGTAACATTGTGAGCAACCGCCTCTTAGCAAACTATATACAATATATCCCCGTCACTTTGCTCGGCATCAGCGAGTCCGAAAACCTGCCGGAAATGCTGGCTTTTAACTTGCAAGCGGGGACTGTCATCGGAGATTTGCCCCCAACAGAAGCGTTTCGCCTCGGCGGGCGCAATTCCGTGCGGGGTTACGATAGCGGGGATATTGGTAGCGGGCGGAGTTATTTTTTGGCTTCCGGCGAGTATCGGTTTCCCGTCGGTAGCGATGTCGGCGGCGTGATATTTGTTGATTTTGCTTCGGATTTGGGAACCGGTGACAGCGTGTTGGGAAAACCGGCTTCGGTGAGGGATAAACCGGGGACTGGGGCGGCTGTTGGGTTGGGTGTGAGGGTGCGATCGCCCATTGGATTAATTCGCTTAGACGTGGGTATTGGCGACTCCGGCGAAACTAAATTTGTGCTCGGCACAAAACAGCGATTCTGAACTACCCAACGCTGACCTTCGGAGAGGGCGCGGGCTTCTGACTTCAGCGGGGATTGCGTCAGCTTAGACTTGCGTCCCAGCTTCGGACTCACATCCCCTCCATCAGCAGCAGTCCTGGTTCCCAAGACCAATAGCATTCTGATTCCTTCTGTTCTGATATTGGTTGCAGCGTTTGAGTCCCTATCATGATGGGTACCACAACTAGGGCAAGTCCATGCCCTAACATTTAATGGCATTTCACTAACAGGGTAATGACAATTTGAACAGAGTTTTGAGCTAGGAAACCATCGGTCAATTTCTACCAACACTTTACCTTCGCCCTCTAGCTTGTAATGCAAGAAATTGACAAATATTCCCCAACCTACATCAGAAATTGCTCGAGCTAGTTTGTGGTTGCGAACCATGCCCTTAACGTGAAGGTTTTCGACTACAATGACTTGGTTGTCGTCAACAAGCTTTCTGGATAGCTTGTGCAAGTAGTCTTGACGGACATTGCTAATTCGTTCGTAAACCCTAGCAGCCAGTTTCCTGGCTTTATTTCTAGATTTGCTTCCTTTCTGCTTTCTGGCTAATTTTTGCTGCTTCCTTTTGAGGTTGCGTTCGTGTTTTGCTAAATGCTTGGGATTTGGGTACTTGGATGTTTTGATGCCATCATTGACAACAGCAAAATCTTTCAATCCCAAGTCAATTCCTGCAACTTTTCCATCGGTGCAAGCAACTGGCTTGTGTCCTTCGAGTTCTGTCAGTACGGAGGCATAATATTTCCCTGAAGGGGTCATGCTGACAGTTACGGTTTTGATGGTTCCTTCAATCGGTCGATGTAATTTGGCTTTGACAGTGCCGACACGACCAGGAAACTTGAGAGAGCCGCCAACAAGTTTGACTGACTGCGGGTACTGGATTGACTGCCTGTTTTTCTTGGCTTTGAATTTAGGGTATTTAGCCCTGGATTCAAAAAAGTTTTTGTAAGCAGTTACCAAATTGAGCGTAGTTGATTGCAAAACTTGAGAGTAACACTCAGACAACCATTGTGTTTCTTCTTGTTTTTTAAGGTTTGGGAGGAGTTTGTTTAACGCAACTTGAGTCAAGCCTTTACCCGTGGCTTTGTAGGTTTCAATACACATATTGAGTGCGTAATTCCACCACCAACGACAACAGCCAAAATGCTGATCTAGTATCGTCTGCTGTTGGGTTGTCGGATACAGTCTAACTTTGACGGCTTGATGCTGCATTATTTTCACCTCCCTTTAGCATTATATATATTCCTAATAAAATTAGTCGGTCGAGCTGGCAAATTTTACGCCTGATTGACCGGATCAAATTTGCTTGAGGGAGTCCATGTATCCCAACGCTGACCCAACGGGTACAGCGCGGGACTTATAGCTCCCCCAAACCCCCTCAAAAGTTAACTATTTGGTTCCTCAACATCAACAATTTTTGGTTTCACCGCCGGAGTCTGCGGATAAAACTTAAACTTATTGAGCGCAGCACTTGCCGCCACCGCCACAGCCCTATCTGTATCTCGCAAAGCTTGTTCCAACAGCGGAATTACTTGTTCCGACTTGATCGATGCTAGTGCTTCCACAGCAGCTTCGCGCACATTTGGCTGCAAATCTCGAAGTAATTTGCCCAAAGTTTCTATTACTCGCTCGCTGTCGTCTCTCAGAGCATTAGCAGCAGCCAAGTTACCTAAAGCAGACGCTGCAAACTTGCGGGTTTCTGAGTCTTGACTTTGAACGCATCCCAGCAATTGCTCCACCGAATAGGTTGCTAATTGTCTGGCTATTTCAGGCTGTTGTTCGACTTCGGTTTGTTGATGTAAATCAATTGATTGCGGTTCCGAAAAATCCCTATCATTTAACTCTTGTTCAACTTCTGTTTGATTTAACTCGCTTGACTGTTCCTGTCCTACTTCTGGTTCGGGTAAATATTCTTCAACTTCTGTTTGATTTAACTGACCAAACTGCCGATCGGGAACTTCTTGTTGTTGGACATTATTTTCGTACTGCTGTTGCAGAGACCCGATAGTAGCCTGCATCTGAGCTTCGTGAGCTTGCAACTGCTCGTGAGCTGCTTGCAACCGAATCTCGTATTGCTCTTGCAAAGCTTCCATACTTAACTGCATCTCAACCTCGCGGTTCTCATATTCCTCGGCAGTTTGTCTCAATCGAATTTCGTGTTCGTTTTGCAGGTTTTGCAAATGTTCCTCGATTTGAGCTTGATAATTGTGATGCAATTCGTCAGCAACTCTGAGTAAATGATGTTCGTGTTCTGATTGCAAAGATTGCAGGTTTTCTTGCAGCTTAGCATTGTGAGCTGCCTCTAATTCCTGGCTGACTTGTTGTCGGAGCTGATTTTCGTTTGCGCCAGCAACTTGTTGGAGCCGATCGCGTTCTGCCAGAACTTGTTGAAGTTGATTTTCGTATTGAGCGGCAATTTGTTGGAGTTGACTTTCGTATTGAGTTGTAACTTGTCTGAGTAAATTTTCGTGTTCGACAGTGGCTTGTCTAAGCCGATCTTCCTGTTCTCCTGGCTGAGAATCTGGAGTTTGTTGCATCCGAGATATCTGAGCTAATTCTATATCCTGAGCTATTCTTCGGGTTTGCTTCAAGTATTCTTGCTTTTGCTTTTTTAAGCGTTTTTCCACTAACGAGTAAGCAACTGCTACCCCTGCCAAAAAACCTACGATCGCTCCTATGATACCCACGATGGAGTTCCTCCTGACAATATAGTGATGCTGGACTTTGTACATTTAACCATACAGCCTCCTGTAACCGCCCAATAGCAGCAGCCAAGCTGTCACAGCCAGCCAGTGAACCGCTACCGCAGGCCAGATGGAACCGCTTTGCAGGTATGCGATGGAGCACGCTACTCCCAAAATTGCCGCTAGCAGCAAAAACACTGGATTCATAAAGGTCGATCGACCGATCGGATAAAAAGTCAGCGCGTTCAGCGGGTGGTAAACTACAAACAGCACCAAACTCGCCCATCCCCAAAACCACAGCATTAACCCAGGAACATTCTCCCGAAGGTGCGGCAGCATTAACACGCGGAAAAATACTTCCTCGCTCAGCCCCGGACTTAACAAACAGCCTATCAGCACTCCGGTAATGGTAGGCCAAGAGGTTTGCACGTCTACTTTCAGAAATCCCGACCAAAAACCGACGGGAAGCGCGATCGCAGTGTAAGCTAGCACCAGCATAGCTGCAACCAGCCAGTCGGTGAAATCGGGAATAGTTGAAAAAGCCAGGGTGAGGCGGCGCGCCAGTAAGTCCAGCAGCCCGATCGCGCTAAAATTTAACATAATCAAATTTACCATTAAAAGTTTTAAAGATATATTAGTAGTCGGAATAAAGCCTTGTCATTACCCGATTTCTTGGATGTGTGCGGGGAATCAGAAACCGGGTTTCTTCCTCGCTCTTGGTGAGGATGCGTCAATTATCGCAGCAACCCGGTTGCTTTGAAGGTTGCGCCTGCTTTTCTAGAGACGGGCGATGGAGAAACCGAGTTTTTGAATTGAGGTGCGCGAGGGAACTGAGCAGACGAGCAATTGCCAAAATCGGCAAACACCCTGAAATTATTTGCGTCAATCTGTGTTATATCTGCCCGATATCTGCGATTAAAATATCGAGATAAGAGTTTTGCAATTCAAGTCTAGTAGATCGGAATCAAAAGCACAAAATGTATTTTTAAAATTAGCTTTTTCTCAATTACTAATTATCAATATACCTTTGGCAAAAGTCCTTGTAATCAAATTTCAGGACGGGCTAGAAGCCCATCCCACAAAAATCTTTTTTCTTGTGGGATGGGCTTCTAG